>JBDGSN010000009.1:21769-123335 GCA_042217505.1 Candidatus Nanohaloarchaea archaeon | reverse complement strand
AGGAGGCATCTACCTAGAACTACGTTAGAAATCCCGGCTCCAGGATTTGAACCTGGGACAAGTCGATCTACAGTCGACCGCTCTGCCAGACTGAGCTAAGCCGGGAAGCTTAGCGGAGATCTGTTAGCTCATGGAGAAAGCGTCCTGAGCCAGCATAACTCGTTTCAGCGTTAACCTTTAAGAGGGTTTCCGGTAGGATTCATGGCCTGAACTCGACTTCGTTTTTACCGGTCTTCGCCTTCCTGATATCCTCTGATTCTATCTCGGCTTCAGGAAGCACCACTCCGCCCTCGACTTCGAACATAGGCGTTATATGGTACTCGAACACTCTCTGCTCACCAGGTTCCATCCTTTCTATCTTCCAGTTCAGACGGGTTCCATCCGAGGTCTTCCGGATAACAGGTTTCGCCATCGGGAAATCATCCTCGACCTTGGCGATATCTGGTACAAAGTCCTTGACCCTTATATCTTCCAGACTGTGGTTCGAACTGTTCTCCAGCTTTATGTGGACCGTTATACCATCTTCATCCCTCTCCACTGTCTTCGAGAAACTGATATCACGGTGCAGATACTTTATAGCCATCAGCCCGAGGAACACCAGTCCAAGCAGAAGTACCGGCGGCCAGTACCTGACCCGGTATGTAACAGAGGTCTCCTCCCCAGGTTTCAAAGTACTGTTCCAGCTGTACACTGTCCCTGTCTCGGTCTGAACGGACCCATCAGGTTTCCTGGAGAACGTCGTGAACGGATCTATGTAGGCTGCAACCGTCTTGTTTAGCGAGATGTTGACGGGAGCGTTACCCACGTTTCTTGCTCCCACCGTTCCGTTCTTCTCCACCACTCCATTTCTAGAGTCTGTATAGTATCTTACATCCCTGACTGCAAGGATATTTACTGTCTGGTTGATCACCTGCTTTATCTCCCCGTTTCTGTATATACGGGTCTGTAAAACCTTGTCTCCAGGTTCAGAGCCTTCAGGCGCCTGGAAGCTGTAGCTGAAGGTGGCCTTGGATCCTGAGTCGAGTGATGCTCCTTTCTGGCTGTAGACCTGATCTTCGCCCAGGTATGATCTTATACCATAGTTATTGATCGTTCTTCCCGCAGTGTTCAGTAACGTTATAGATGCACTTGTCGATTCTCCAGGCTTTAGACTTGTCCTGTTAAGTTCTGTTGAGAAGATGTTTATGTCGTATTTAGTATCGACAGAGACATAGCTTTCGAACCTGTCCAAGTTGTCGACGCCGTTCGCCCGCAGGTTGATCACTATATTGTAGTTCTGCTGGATCGCATACCGGTCCGGTCTTACCTCGATCCGGAAAACCCCCTGTTCACCCGGGGATAATTCTTTCAGGTACTGGTAGCTAAACCATCTATCAGGAGCCGGGCTTACAAGACTGCTGATCTTGAACGTCTTCTGCTCGTTGAAGGTATTGTTAACCACAAGGTTGAAAACCGCTGGTTTATCAGGACTGGCCCGTTGATTAACGGCATTAAGCCTTGCATCAAGCGCTGCTGCGCTGTTAAATGCGAGCAAAAGAATCGTCAGGAGCACTATTGTCTTCCGCATTGGTTGAAGATGCGTTATCGTTCTATAAAACAGAAAGGGTTGGTCTCTACCTCTATATGTTCTGAAAGGGACTAGGTCCAATCCTGTCCAGGGCAGGACCAAAATAAGATTATATAGATATTTAAAGATATATTAAATCAAAAAACTGTCAAGCAAATACAATAATACCTTTAAAACATGAATAATAATTAGAAAAGCCATATGAACCGTTCTAAAGCCCTAAAACACTAAAATATATTTAAACAACACTGAGATACGGAATCTTATATGAGCGATACACCCGGAGATTGGACCCAAGACATAGAACGTAACGAAAACCTCTCATGGATCAATGAAAGACATGAAAACGAGGTGAAGGTCTCAAAGTTTGAGGACGGTACATGGGATACATGGAGAAACGATCGGCTTGTAGAGAACTACGATACCAGAGACGAAGCTGTTTCCAGGGCTAAAAAGATCATGAAAAACGGAGAAAAACCTGAATAAAATGTGGTTTGTCCTGCTTCTCTAGAAAGGCGGCATATCGTCATCAGGTTCCTGTGGACCCATCCCTGTACCCATCTCCTCTTCGGGACCCATCATGGGTTCATCCTGCATAGCCTCATCCTGGACCTCATCCATGAGATCCCGAACGGCTTTGATGAGCTTCTTGAGGGAATCCTCTGAATCAGGATCCTGTATCTCCTGCTCGAGCTGACTTATCTTGGTCTCGAGCTCTTTAGCCTTTCCTGTCCTCGGCTCAGGTACTGTTTCAAGAACCATCTCTGCCGAGTCAAGGACTGCTTCCGCCTCCTCTTTCCTCTCTTTTAGGCTCATATGGATTCACGCTCATTGCAGCATATATAAACCTTCCGGCGCTTGACCGCATATCCGGTTCAGATCTCGATTTTTTCGATGGAATCACAGGCTTTCTCGACAAGTTCATCGAAACCGACCTTCTCCTTGAGCTCCTCCATCTTCTCATCCTTCATCGAGGTCGCAGGGCTGTCCGGAGCCATGGTACGACATGCAGAAGCTATATTCGCATCTTCGAAGCTTCCGATCATCTTTGCCTCCTCCACTATATCTCTTTTAGACCAGGTGAGAAGAGGTCTCAGTACCGGTTTATCTATGGAACTTGTGGTCATCTCCAGGTTAGACGAGGTCTGCGAGGATTTCTGCGACATCGATTCACCTGTGACAAGGCCGTTAAGTCCTTCATCCTCCGCTATCCTGCTTGATACAGCGAACATCAGCTGTCGATGGAGAAGCATCCTGCCTCGTCCTATCCTCATCAGCTCCTGGTTGACCTCCTCCATATCGACCACAAAGGCCTCCCATTTCTTTGCAGGATGGAACCGTTCCAGTTTTGAAACAGCCGATCTAAACCTCAGGAGATGGTCTTCAGCCGCTATCGGTTTGTTGTAGAAATATATCGGCGTCACGTCAGCACCTCTAGTCATTATCTCATAAGCCGCTACCGGTGAGTCTATACCGCCACTGATCAATGCGGCATACCTTCCAGCTGTTCCGACCGGGAAACCATCAGGTCCTTCGAACCGTTTGCTGAAGATGAAGGCCTCCTCAAAACGGATATCGATCTCAACCCATGTCTCCGGGTCATCAAGATCTACATTAGCTCCTGTCAGATCCTCGATGTATGAACCTATCTCGATGTTCACATCCTTGCTGTTGAAATCATGTTCGCCGGCCCTGTTTGTATCGACACCAAAAGTCTCACCTATATCAAGTTCCCTGACCGCCTCCTTTATCGAGTCAAGCTCTGCGTCAGCCCTGATAGTCGGTGATGCCGAGGCCGCTCCAGGCAACTCTGAGACGGCTTCCGCCGCTTTTTCAGCTTCTGGAGTATCTATGATGATCCTTCCCTGGGCTTTGTGAACCCCGTCAAACTCGAAATCTTCATAAACTATCCTATCTCTGACCCTCTGTCTCAGGACTTCGAGCATCTTGCCTCTGACCGGGTGGGACTTGGTAGCTATCTCGCTGAATCTTACCAGTACTGTATCCATTGATCTACACCCTGTAAGCCCTCTTCTTGAGGCTCTGGTATTCTTTTGGCAGTTCCTGCTGCATATACATCTCTATCATCTTCTTCATATCCTCAGTGCCGATTATAACAAGAAGGTTGTCACCCTGCTGTATCTCTCTGTCAAGCGAGGTCACGTTCTTACCATTTAGAACTACCTGTCCATCACCACATGTGGTGTTGCCCATTATATCTATGCAAAGCGTGGAGTTATCCTGAAATCTCAGTGAGGTGTTGATAGTCTGGAAAAAGTAGCTCCAGGTTACACCTTTAGCGTGCTTGTGGACTATCTCGGAGTCGTTGTTCTCCAGGTGGACGTACCTGGAGTTCAGCTGGAACTTTTCGGAGCTGAAATCTTTTTGCGTTCCGTTCAGGACTACGTGGAATAGTGCATGGTCGTGATCTGAACCGTATATGAATCTCTTCTTGCTTGCCAGTCCGCTGTCATGGTTATCAAGTCTTGGTACCTGTATGTTAAAGCTGAAAGCTGAGAGGGCGACCCCTGCCACTACAGCGACGGATAGAACGGTTAAAGTGGTTTTCTGGGCATTCATAGAGAAAAAGGAAACTTGAAAAGATAAAAACGTAGGGATGTGGATTTTTACTCCACGATCTCTGCGAAGGCGAACTTGCGTCCGACGGATGTGATCTCTACTTCGTAGGATTCTCCTACTTCTCCGCCAGGTACGAAAACGACGAAGCCTTCTACTCTTGCGATGCCGTCTCCCTTGCTTCCAAGGTCTTCGACCTCGACTTCTACGACGTCGCCTTCTGCGACTGGCTTGTCGTAATCTTCATCGTCTCCACTTTCATCTTCGAAGTCCTGTTCGGCTTCTTCTTCGCCGAACTCATCTTCCTCGAATTCCTGCTCTTCTTCTGGATTTGGTTCTGTTTCTTCGTCGAATTCATCGTCGAATTCGTCGTCTTCAAACTGAGAATCGAAATCGTCTGACATAGTATATGCACCTGTAATAGTGTATTTGTTCAAGAGGACGCCCACTCTTATAAATGAAATGGCGGTTTTCCTCTGAGGTTTTTATACAGTAGAAACAGTATACCTTGATTATGCCACCACAGCAGGGAGACCAGTGCATATTCTGCCAGTTGATATCTAACCCCGATCAGCTGATGCTTGTCGGGGAAACAGAGAACTTCTATGCATGGCTCGAGGTAAACCCTAGAGCGAAAGGACATACAATGGTGGTGCCGAAGGAGCATGTTGAGAGCGTGGTAGACCTTGATCCCTCGGTATACGACGAAGGCATGAGACTTGCCAGAAAAGTGGTTGAGAAGGCGGAAAAGGGACTTGATGCAGACGGCGCATCCATAACAGTAAATATAGACGAGGCCGGCGGCCAGATGATGCCTCACGCCTACATACAGGTATTCCCACGGTACAAAGACGATGAGAATGCGGGAACTCCTACAGGAGCTATATTCCCACAGAGGGAAGAGCTCAAGAAAAAGATCGAGGATATCCAGAAGAATATGTCCAGCATCTCCATCAGCTACGAGGAGTCAAAGCAGCCTCACCCAGAAGCGTTGAAGTTCAAAGAAGATGATTCTATCAGCGGCGAGACAACTGAGGGATCCGGAGGAGAAAGTAGTGATGAGGAAAACAAAGACAAAGGTGAAGATGCAGGCAGCATGAGAAGGAAGCAGGGCGAAAGCATCGAGTGGCGTTGAAACATCGCGGACAATTCTTTTAACTTTCGCCGGTCGAGTCTAGCTTATGACCGAGTACAATCCAGATAAAGTCGAAAAACAGGTTTCCGAAAAATGGGAAGAAAATGATACAAGAAAAAAGGCGCTTGACCGAAACCAGGACTCAGAGCGTTTCTACTTCCTGGATGGTCCGCCTTATGCATCCGGCAACATCCACATGGGAACCGGGCTTAACAAGATACTGAAGGACTTCTACCTGAGATTCCACCGCAAGGTAGGCTACAACGTCCACGCCCAGCCCGGCTATGATACACACGGACTTCCGATCGAGAACAAGGTCGAGGAGGAAAAAGGTTTCAACTCGAAGAAGGATATCGAGGAGTTCGGAGTCGAGAACTTCATCAAGGAGTGTCAGAACTTCGTTGATGGCCATATCGAGCAGATGAACCACGACTTCAACCAGATAGGTGTCTGGATGAACTGGGAGAACCCTTACGTCACATATCACGATTACTACATCGAGGGCGCCTGGCAGACCTTCAAGAAGGCTTTCGAAAAAGATTACCTGTACAAAGACCAGTACCCTGTACACGTATGTACAAGATGTGAGACCGCTGTAGCGTACAACGAGATAGAATACACTAAACTGGAGGATCCACAGGTCTACGTGGCTCTACCTATACAGGATTCCGATGAGGAGCTTGTCATCTGGACGACAACACCGTGGACGCTTCCAGCGAACACTGCAGTCATGGTCCATCCGGACTACAACTACTCGCTTGTAAGAGTGGAAGGCAGAAAGCTCTGGATGGCCTCTGAACTGGTCAAGAATATCATGACTGCGTTCGGCCATGAAGAAGAGGATTACGATATAATAGAAGAGAAGAAAGGATCAGAGCTTGAAGGGATCACATACGACCATCCTCTTGACGGCATCGTTCCTGCACAGGAAGATGTCCAGGGAAGAGTGGTTCTCTCTGAAAGATACGTCGACCTGGATGGCGGTACAGGACTCGTCCACTCCGCGCCAGGACATGGTAAAGAGGACTACGAGGTCGGACAGGAGTACGACCTGGACAGGATCTCACCTGTGGATCTGAAAGGGGAGTTCACCTCCGAGGCCGGGAAGTACGAGGGTCAGTACGTGAAAGATGCTGACGATGAGATCAAAGAAGATCTCAGTGACGCACTTCTCCACTCCGACACGATGAGACACGAGTACCCTAAGTGCTGGAGATGCGACACTCCTTTGCTACAGCTATCGATTCCGCAGTGGTTCTTCGGAGCCACACAGTTCCGTGACCAGTTGCTTGACCAGAACGATGAGGTCAACTGGGTTCCGGATTGGGCCGGACAGAAGTTCCATGAATGGCTGGAACAGCTGGGAGACTGGCCTGTCTCAAGACAGCGTTACTGGGGCATCCCGCTTCCGATCTGGGAGTGCAACGACTGCGACCATACCAAGGTCATAGGAGACAGGGATGAGCTCCCTGAAGTACCAGATGATCTACATAGACCTTACATTGACGAGGTCAAGCTCGAATGCGAGGAATGTGGAGGAGAGATGGAGAGGATCCCCGACGTTCTCGACGTATGGTTCGACTCGGGAGTTGCTCCATGGGCTTCGCTGAAGCATCCGAACGTTGATTTCTCGTTCGAGGAGCATAACCCTGTTGACTTCGAACTCGAAGGTTTCGACCAGATAAGAGGCTGGTGGAACAGCCAGTTCATCACGTCGACGATGACTTATGACCAGAAACCTTTCTCGAACGTCCTCTACCACGGAAAGGTCATGCTTGACGGTAGAGAGATGTCCAAGTCGAAGGGCATCGTTGTATCACCGGAGGAAGCGATCAACAAGTACGGCAGGGACATCCTCAGGTTCTTCATACTTTCAGGAGATCCTAGTGATGACCTGAACTTCACCTGGGACAAGATGGACCAGAACCGGGAGTTCATGAACATCCTTTGGAACACGTACAACTACGCAAACACATACATAGACGATGTTGAAAGACCTGAAAAGCTTGAGCTGGAGGATAAGTGGATACTCTCCCGGTTGAACACTGTCATAGATGATGTAAGAACCCACTCAGGAAAGCCTAACTTCGAGGCCTTCAAAGCCGCTCAAGCTGTCGAGGAGTTCACGAAGAACGATCTTTCCCGGGGCTACATCAAGATGATAAGAGAAAGACTGAAACCTGGCTACGATGGAAGCGATAGACAGGCGGCTGAATGGACTTTGAGGCATGTAACAGACGAACTTCTGAAAGTCCTGTCACCTTTCACCCCTTTCCTCACCGAGTACCTGTACGAGGGCGAGAAGGAGTCGATCCACTTCGAGGATTACCCGGAGGTTGACGAGGATCTTGTCGACCGTGATCTTGAAAGAGATATGGACATCTTCCAGGATGTCGAGGAAGCGGTTGCAAGGCTGCGACAGGACAAAGGTGTCAAGCTGCGACATCCTGTCCAGAATATTACGGTCAGCGGAAACCAGGAGGTCAAACAGGCTGTTGACGACCTTGAGGAACTGCTTGAAGAGAGACTGAACGCAAAATCGGTCGAGTTCGAGAAGGTAAACCTTGACTATGAGGTCAAGCTCGACTATGCGAAGGCCGGTCCTGTCCTCGAAGATGACGTGAAGACAGTCGAGACAGCCCTCCAGGAGATGGATGCGGAAGAAGTCGCTGACGCTGTTGAAAACAGAAACGAAGTTGAGATCGAGGGACATACCCTGAAACCCGAGATGTTCGAGGTCAGAACTCACGTCCCAGAGGGAATGGATGGGGAAGAGTTCTCCGCCGGTACCGTCTACATGGACGATGAGATGACACCTGAGCTTGAAGACGAGGCGCTTGTCGCCGAGGTCATCAGGTCGATCCAGCAGAAGCGTAAAGAGGCAGAACTAGATGTCGAGGACGAGGTCGAACTATCCTTCTCCGGAGACGTTGAAGCGCTGAAGGAGAGTGAGGATGAGATCCGGAACAGGATGAAGGTTTCAGACATCGATTACACAGGCCAGGACCTTGACTACAGCGAAAAAGTGGAGTTCAGGGATAGAAAAGTTGAGTTCAGCTTTTCAGAGCCTGTTAAATAAAAGTGCGGTGAGTAGTGATAACTATGGATTTAGAAAACTTGAAGCCCGCACTAGATTACCTGGAGAAAATCGATGAAGACGATAAGGTGGTGATAATACATCACTGGGATATGGACGGCATCTCATCTTCAGTCATAATATCGAAGGTCCTCGCAGATATCAGGGGAAGACCTGCTGACGAAGTAACTATACCTCATGAAAGATCCTATCATCTGACCGAAAAGGATATGGAGCTTCTTGAGGATGCAGACAAGCTGATCGTGCTCGACTTCAACCTTGAGGCGGATGAACTTGAAGAGCTTAACGAGCAGCTTGATGTCCTTGTTGTGGACCACCACAGCTTTGACAGAGTTCCAGATGTTTCATTTGTCAACCCTCGAGAACAGGATAAAGATGTCTACATACCGTGCAGCAAGATAGCTCTTGATATCGCCTCGGAGTCCGGTATAGATGAAGAAGTCAGATGGATCGCAGGTCTTGGAGTTATCCAGGACTTCGGTGTCGATTCATGCCCTGAGCTTTTCGAGGAGCTGGAGGAGAACTACAAGAAGTATCTCCCATCCGAGCTTACACAGGAGGAGCTGGCGAAGAACTGTGAGTACGGACGTTACTCATCCGTTTTGAACATAAAGCCTTACAGGAACTCACAAGAGTACGCCAAGCTGTCCTACGAAGCACTGATGAAGTCAAACGATCTCAAAGAGCTCGAGGCACAGGAGGCATACAGAAAGGTCTACGAGGTCTACCTGGAGATGCAGGATGAGTTCAACCGTGCTGTCAAGAACTACGAGGAAGAGCGCGAGATCGATCGTCAGAACATGATAATCTTCTTTGAACTGAAAAGCGATTTCCACATAACCTCGTCGATAGCGACCAACATGTCGACGAAGACGCCGGAGTGGATACACCTGGTGATCCAGAAAGGCGACGATATCAATATCTCGGCGAGATGCCAGAGCGGTAGAGTCGACCTGGGAGAACTGATGCAGCAGGCGCTCCCTGAGGGAGCAAAAGATGAAGGAGCAGAAGCCGGCGGCCACCAGAAGGCAGCAGGTGCATCGATGGAACCCGAGTACCTTGAAGAGTTCAAGGAAAACTTCACTGAGCTGGTGGAAAAGTAGGTCGCAGGCACCGGGCAAACCTGTTTAAAGCCCCTCGAGTAACTTTTTGTTACAATGAATAAACGCGACAAGGCAGAGAAACAGAAGGAGAAAGCAAAGGAAATGCTCGGTATCAGCGACGACCGTGCAGAAGAGATCTTCGAAGAGCAGCCTGACAGGAAGCAGCAGAAGAAGAAAGAACTTGAAGAGAAAAAGAACCAGTAGATACTTTTTACAGGGCCATCAGCGCCCTTCCCAACCTACTTTTCTACGAAATCTGTTACCTCTGAAACCACCCTATCCAGATCACTGTAAGACCTTAACTCCCTTCATACAACCGTTAGAGCGCCTGACATCTCAGCATCTCCTCTATGAACGCATATGACAGGGACGCCGAACTCCGCCGACCATCCCAGTTCTATCCCCCGCCCGTCGAGGGTCTAGAAACCTCAGCGACGAACAGATCGCACTCGTCTCTGAGAAACTTTTTCGACTTGCACTGCTCATCGCTCGAATCGTGTTGAAAAACCAGGTCATGCTCGTCAAAAAGATCGCTCTCACTGAAAGGCTCGTAGAACTTATTCCTGAACTCGAAGCCTGATGGATGTCCGAAGTAGATATTCATCGGAACCAGTCCGCACCCTCATCCATGTCCTCGACTTCGAAACCAAGACTCTGAAGTCTATCTCTTATCAGGTCAGAGGTCTCATAGTCCTTGTCTTCACGGAACTTCTCTCTAAGATCGATAAGAAGATCAGCCATACCAGCTTCCTCCTCCGTTACATCCGGTCTTACCTCCACGCCAAGCACACCGAATAACTCGATCAAGAGGTTGGCGATGCCCTGGGCGGGTTGCTTGCCCTTATCCAGCATCTCGTTGGCATCGGAGACCGCTGTCATCAAGACCTGTTTGGCCCTGGCGGTGTTGAAATCATCGTCCATCGCCTCCTCGAAATCTTTCTCAAGCTGGTCGAGGTCATGCATGTCTTCAGGCTCCTCATAATCGACCTTCTTGACCAGCCTTCTAACCCTCTGAAGCTCTTTCTCGGCTTTCTCCAGGCCATCTTTGGAGAAATCTGTCTCTGATCTGTAGTGTGCAGATATCAGATACATCCTGATAGTGTCTCCTGAAAATCCTTCCTCCAGAAGTTCTCTTACAGTATAGAAGTTGCCTTTAGACTTCGACATCTTCTCTCCCTCAACAGTTATGAACTCGTTATGCATCCAGTAACGGGCCTGTCCGCAACCTGTCGCTGCAAAGCACTGTGCTCTCTCGTTTGGATGATGTGGAAATATGTGGTCCTTTCCGCCTGCGTGTATATCGAACTCGTCTCCAAGATATTTCTGGCTCATAACCGAGCACTCGATATGCCAGCCAGGGTAACCTGTGCTCCAGGGAGACTCCCATTTCATAAGATGTCCCGTGCCTTCTGCGTTGAGCCAGAGAGCGAAGTCGTACTGATTCTTCTTTCTATCATCCGGTTCAACCCTTGACTTGGCCTCCTCCTTCAGCTGCTCTATCTTCTTGTTAGCCATCTCACCGTATGAGTAATCTTCGGCGAATGCATCGACGTCGAAGTAAACATTTCCATCGACCTCGTAGGCGTAACCGTTCTCTATTATGTCTTTAACGTACTCTATCATCTCATGGATATGGCCTGTCGCTCTGGGCACGATATCTTGTCTTTCCACGTTGATAGCCTTGGTATCCTGGAAGTAACGCTCTATCTGATCCTCTACAAGCTCCATCGGCTCCATTCCAAGTTCATTGGCTCTTTTCTCGACCTTGTCCTCTCCCTGGTCGCCGTCATCTGTTAAATGTCCTACATCGGTGATGTTCTGGACGTGCCTGACTGTGTAGCCTTTCCACTCCAGGTATCTTCTCAGAGTATCCCAGTAGACATATGCTCTCGCATTACCTACATGTAGATCGTCGTAGATAGTCTGACCGCAGCTGTAGAACTTTACCTTTCCTTCATCTTTCGGTTTGAACTCCTCTTTCTCACGGGTCAACGTGTTGAAAATTCTGAGAGCCATACACAATTAGAGTTCTTCCTAACCTATAAAGAAGTTAACATTAACAGTTACACCGCTAATTAGAAGTTATGTTCGGTGAAATAGAATCTGTGCACCGGGTCGAAGAAGTACCGACCGGGAGAAACATCTATGTGATAGTCGATGTAAAGTATTTCTCATCCACCGTTGTAGAACTGCTCTCAAGAGGTATAGAGGAAGTGCATGTGACAGAGAAACGTGGAGATGAGTTCGACTTCAAGCAGGAAAACAATAACACAGTCATAGGAGGGCCCACACTCCCTGGATACAGGACTGATGACGGCTACGATTTCTTCAACTCACCTGCAGCTGTAAGAGATATAGACTCTTTGGAGGAAAAATCGTTCGCCGCTCTTACCTCGTCAAACGGCGGTAGAGCTATCAACCGGCTTTCGAGTAAAGAAGACGATATAGAGATATTCGTGGGCTCGACAACAAACGCTGAAGCACTCGGAACTTTTCTCCGAGAGAACAGATCTCCTTCAGATATATGCATCGTTCCCTGCGGTACAGATGGAGTTCCTGCTCCTGAAGATTACATAGGTGCGACTCATATCGCTGCAGCTATAGAGAACATCGAGATACCGGATAAAAAAGAGAGACGGCACGGAAGTGCTGTCCGGAACTCGAAAGGACCTTACAGGAAAAGACCTGAGCACCGGCAAAGAGACGCCGATATTGTCTCAGAGTTCAACAGCCAGGACGTGGTGCCTTACTCAGACGGCAGAGATATCAGGGACATCGGTTAGGACCGTTCCTTTTTCTAGCTTAAGGTACAACCAGATTAAACATGAGACTTACCAGCCCCGCGTTTAACGAAGAAGATGACCTACCTGAAAAGTACTGCTCGACCAGAGAGGATATCAACCCTCCCCTGGAGATAGAAGAGGTGCCAGAAAAAGCAGAGTCGCTAGTGCTTATAGTCGACGACCCTGATGCAGTGAAGATGGCTGGAAAGATATGGGAGCACTGGACTGTCTGGAACATCTCACCAGAGACCAAGGAGATCGAGGAGGATTCTGTCCCTGAAAACGCAGTGCAGGGAAAAACCGATTTCCGGAAGCACGACTATGCTGGCCCGAACCCGCCTGAAGAAGGCCATACAGGTCGGTTCCAGCTTTACGCTATCGATAAAGAACTCGACCTTGACGAAGAATCGACAAGGGAAGATGTACTGGATGCTATCGAGGACCATGTGATCGAGAAAGGAGTGCTGAAGGCCGGTTTTGAACCAGTGGACTAGAAAGCCGGCATCTTCTCGAGCTTCTCTATGAAGTTCCTCTGATGGGCTCTATCTTTAACCCGGTCAGCATCCTTTGTCTCGAGTGCATCAGCCAGGTCGGAAGGTTCGACCCATTTTACTTCAGAAAGATCGTCATCAGGTTCGGCGTCATCTGAATCGGCTTCAACGTGGTAGACAAATCTGATGCTTTCCTCATCTTCATCATCATCCCAGGAAAACGTCATCACGTCGACCAGCTGGTGAACCTCGACATCCAAACCGGTTTCTTCCTTCACCTCTCTCTTAATAGCCTCTTCTATATCCTCTCCATGTTCTAGATGGCCTCCAAGGATATGCCATTTACCGCCTATAGGATGGTCATCGTCATCCTCTTTCTTACCTATAAGCACCTTCCCGTTGTATGTCACGAATGCCGTTACAACTGCTCTGAACCTGTCTCTACTCATAGATCAACACCGAAAGTTTGGAAATCATCCTTTATGCCTTCTACGATGTCGAATCCGTGGACCTCCTCCGGTTCGATCCACTCGTAGTCCTGATGCTCACGGCTTAACTTAACAGCGTTACCTTCTACCTCCACTAAAAACTGGTGCATCTCAAAATCTCTATTGCCGTATACGACTAGCTTGGAACCGGCTTTATCCTTGATCTTGCCGGTTAATCCTGCTTCCTCCTTTAATTCCCGCAGGGCTGCTTCTTTTGGAGCCTCGCCTTCATCTATACCTCCACCAGGGAACTCCCATTTGCCAGGATTCGAGTCATGCTCCGCTCTCTGAACTAAAAGATATTTGCCGGTTTCCGGGTTGTATGTGACCGCTGTCGCACATTCTATGACGTCTTTACTCATCTATCACACCTACGCTTACAAGATCCTGCCTGAACTTTCCGACTGTTTCAAGTCCCTCGGTTTCCTCGATTTCGACCCATCTGTACCGGATGTGCTCTTTGCTTAGCTCCGGCTCATCCCCTTCAACAGTTACAAGCGAGGGGTGTATGATATAGTAGTCATCCTCTGTTTTGACCTCGAAGCTTTCACCCTCTCTGATCAGTTCGCCGATAAAACCGGTTTCTTCCATCAGTTCTCTGAGAGCCGCCTCCTTTGGATTTTCGCCGTCTTCGATAGACCCTCCAGGGAACTCCCAGCAGCCTGGAAAGCTGCCCGGCCTGTCGTCGCCTCTTTTCACTATCAGGAACTTCTCTTTATCCGAACTGTATGTCACAGCGACTGCTACCGGTTCAGGTTTTTCCATAGATTGGATGGAGGAGCGAAATCTTTAGTTTCTTACCCCCCCGTTCCCAAAAGATAGCTTCCGAACCGAATAATTTTTATAGTTGTTACTATATAATTACAACATGAGTTTCTCTCTCGAAGAGACATATAATGAACTAAGAAATTACGAATCGGAGAGAGGCTGGGATACACTGGAAAACATCGATGAGCATTATAGTCCGGCTAGACGACGAGCTGAACTCGAATACGCTGTTTTCGTGCACACAACGAGTTTGACGAACTTTTTGACGAAGAACAGAGTCTTGAATGGCCGAAGTTCGACCAGGATGAATACGAGTTAAGCGAAGAACATGCCGAGAGGATAGGTCACGAAGCCGTGGACGTCTTCCTATTCCTGAGAAAAGGTCTGGAGGCGGTAACCGGAGAGGAGGCGCTCCCCTACGTTGAAGACATACTCGAAATGATGAAAGACAGGTAAACGGCAAGCTCTCCAGAGACGAAAGAGAAGGCCTTAAAGACACGATCAAAGAACTTTCAGGCCATTTTGTCCTTCAGATACTGGGGTTAATGATCGAGAGCTTTCTATAGCAGATCTGCTCTACCAGCGAGGTATAGAGCACACAGAGTACCACATGGAGGACCCTAGATTGAAAGAGCACATACTGGATTCGATGCGGCTGGCCTATAAAGCAACTGAGGTATTACCGAAGAGCTTCCAGCAGTACGCCTCAGAGAAGATACAGTACAATCTCGAGGATAGAGGAGAAGACTTCGGTGAAGAAGACTGTTATCTTGAGATAGATCACAGTGCTTTACCAAAAAGGCCTGAGGACCGTGTCAACAGTTCAGGACTGGTAGAACAGGTAATGTTCCCAGATATAACAAACAGCAGGTCCGATCAGATTAAAACAAGCCGGGCCAGGGATTTGCACCCTGGTACGCCGCTCTGCAGGCGGCTGCATAACTACTCTGCCAACCCGGCATCTCCATGGTTGCGCAGATCGGGCATGTTTTCCATGCTTTCCCTGCCAACCCGGTCTCCATAATAGTCAAGAAGACCATATATTTTTATCTGGAAGGACAACTGTTTTGAACCTTCTACACCTTATAACTGTAACCCGAGATCAACTAGAAACCCTTTTAACAGTAAGCCAGGATTTTAGCTATCACAGGTGTCCAAATTGAAAGTAGAAGTACTAGGCAGCGTTCAGGACGGCGGTGTACCGCATCTTGGATGCGACTGCGACCTATGTGAATCAGTGAGAGATGACCCGGAACAGAGTTACAGCATCGCTTCACTGCTGCTTAAAGAGGATGATGAAGAGGACGCCATAAGATACCTTATAGAGGCAACACCCGATATCCGATACCAGATCAGGGGCAAGTACCTCGATGGAGTATTCATCCCTTACGCACAGATAGGGAATATAACCGGACTACTTTTCCTGGGAGAGGAAGGGATAGACTCACGCGGCATCAATGTATACGTTAACGAGCATGCCGAGAACTTTCTCATGCAGAACGATCCGTTCAGAAGACTGATCGACCGTGGAAACATCGAGATGGAGAGCTTCGAGGACGGAGACGAGCAGAGAGTACAAGGTGGAAAAGTCACGGCTGAAAGATACAGGCACCCTATGGTCAAACACAACACGACTGCGTACATAATAGAGGGTGATTCGAAAACGCTTTTCTATCTCTCAGACATCACAGAATGGAATGATGACATACTTGAAAGGATCCAGGAAGCCGATATAGCGATAATCGACGGCACCTTCTGGAGCAGAGATGAGATAGAAAGATTTGAAGAGGTCCCACACCCACCGATCGAAGAGTCGATGGGCGAGATGGAGGGTTTCGAAACGGAGATATACTTCACCCACATGAACCACACCAATCCTGTCCTCCAGGAAGATAGCGAGGAGAGGAAGGAACTTGAGGGGAGAGGTTTCAAGGTAGCCTACGAAGGACTAGAACTCGACCTGTAGAAAACAGCTCTAAGTGCTTTAGAACGTTAACAAACGTTTTTCTGACCCTTAAACCGGCGAGAGGTTTATAAAAGTTGGGTGTATATACACGGATATAGGTTAAACAGCACAAATTTAGCTCGAAAACCGTTTTCTAACACAGTGTTCAACATGCTCAAACTACTCGACGCCTTCAAGGCATTCATGACCGACACGACAACACTCGTAACAGTCAACTCGGACAGGTACACCCGGCATCTGGCTCTCCTGGCATTCATGATGACCTCGCTGGGAACCGTCTACTTCGAGGCAGAGAAAGCCGTTAAGCACAGAGTATAATACACGATCAGTTCATGGTCAAGCCTTTAAGATTGACTGAACCTATCTAACTCTATGGTAGGCCGGGCGGTTTGGGGTCGCCTCTTTCCGGAAATCCTCGTCATGCCGGAGCCGTCAACCAGGGGGCGGCGTCCTGTTCGTGGTCCAGCCCCTGTACTGATCGTTGAGGATCCGTCCTCCGGGATGGTTCCGTGTGTGAACCGGGTCAGGCCTTGACGGGAGCAGCCCTAAGCATTCGGTCCCATGTTCGGAGGGTGGCGGATCTGAGATCAGTCAGGACTCACTGGCCGTGAACAGGCGTCCACCCCTGGGAACCACCACTTTTTCTCTATGTCTCTTGAAATGATCGATTTTTTACCTCAAAAAAACAATCATGACTCATGGAACTTCCACAGCGACCTGTCTACGCATTCTTTGCATTGTTAGGGATAGCGATAATTTTATCCGGGATCATCATGCTTAACGGCAGTTCTAAAGCCCAGGACAGCGATGTCCCGGGGATGAAGCTTTCACTCCCGTTCAACGATACCATACCTGCCAGGTACACCAAGTACGGTGAAGATGTCTCACCGAGGGTAGAGTTCGGTGAAGTCCCTGATAACACGGAAAGCCTGGCTCTGGTAGTAAAGGATGTCGATGCTCCGAACCCTCCTTTCATCCACTGGGTCATCTGGAATATCCCTGTTAACGCCACTCTGGAAGAAGGACTGCCGAACAAGAGTGTTCTTTCAAACGGCGCCAGGCAGGGAATAAACGATTTTGGGGAGACCGGTTACGGCGGACCTAAACCGCCCTCGGGCAAGCACACCTATGTCTTCACGGTCTACGCTCTTGACAGGAAGGTAGGGCTTGGACCGGGTTCTGACAGAGAACAGCTTCTGAAATCTATATCCGGGCATGTTCTCGCAAGAGAAACTTTTGAGGCAAGCTTCAGCCACTGAAGAAAGGGTTGATTTACAATATTTGAGGTCCTAAATGAGTACTGAGGGCCTGAAAAAGTGATCTTTGTATACGGAACATCTCATGTTTCTGAGGAAAGTCTTGAACTCATAGAGAAGGAGATAGATGATAAAGATCCGGATATAGTGGCGCTTGAACTAGACATCAACCGGTTACACGCCATGTTAAACGATAACCGGCAGAGCCAAGGACCGGTATTCATCAGAGGCATGAAGTTCTTCCAGGATATGATAGGCAAGAAAACCGGGGTCATGCCAGGAGACGAGATGACCTATGCGTACAACAAGGCGGTCAACGAGGGCAGAGATATAGCCCTGATCGACCAAGATATACGGATAACAGTCCAGAAACTCCAGGATGTCAGCCTCAGGGAAAAGGTCAAGGCAGGTGCATCACTTCTGCTTGGTATGGTGTCCACTAAAGGGTTCGACATGAAAAGTATACCTCACGAGGATTTCCTGGACCAGATACTGGGCGAGATGAAGTTCAAGTTCCCCCAGCTGTACGAGGCGCTGGTCGCAGACAGGAACCATTACATGAAAGCATCTCTGGAGCATCTGCAGGATGAAAACCCTGATGAGGATATCATCGCATTCGTTGGAGCAGCCCATAAAAAGGAGATAGAGCGGATGCTGGCGGAGGATAGCTATGAGATCGGCAGTGAAGATAGCGTGGAGAGACAGTAAAGACGGCTGGAAGGCTGACCTGAAGCTGGCAAACAGCGATAGCTTCGAGAAGTGGAACCTTGTACCTGGCAGAAATCTATCCTTTGAGATCGGCAGTGAAAGAAGATGCACCGGTTATGCTCCAGCACCGGGTGAAAGAGCTGTCTGCCCTGAATTCAGGTCTATCAAATCTGGTTCACAGTGTCCGGAGTGCCGTGCTAAAGATATATACTCAGACTACGTCAGAGGTGACACCCAGACCGATCTGGACGGCGAATTCTCTGTTTACCTGGCACAGATATCAAATATTGTCAAGGTAGGTGTCACGAGGACCGGAAACGTCAGAAGAAGATGGGTGGAGCAGGGCGCTGACTACGGCGTCGAGATACTTCATGGTCTGGAGGCAAGGGTGGCGCTTGAAAACGAATCCGAGATCTCGAGCAACGGACTTACTGAAAGGATCCGGAAGGAGTCGAAGCTTCCATCAGCTGAGAACCCCTCAAAACTGGAGAAGGTGATGGATGAGAAAAGTTTTGACGGAAAAATAGTCGATGTACAGTCACTGACAGTTTATCCGAAGACCGGGGGAAAAGTGGTCCGGAAAGGGCTTTTTGAGGGCGAACTGAGGTCAGTGAAGGGCCAGATAATATCAAACGGGCGGGTATCCATGGCTATCGGCTCCGGTAAAGTGCTTAAAAGACCCGAGCAGAAGGGACTCGGCTCTTTTTAGAGAGCATTGGCTATGCCCTCCAGAATCATCTCTACTACAAGCTCTACAGCTTCTTTAACCCTCTCTTTCAGGTCTTCCATGTATAAGTTGACCGGTTTAAAGTCTTATAATCTGGCGGAACTAAATTTCCTATATGACCGACTTCGAACGCGCACTAGTGAACTCGTTCAACAACTTTTTCAAGGAAGAGGAGATCAACGGTATAGCCCACAGGAAGAAGCAGCACAGGTTTTCCAGCCAGTTATGCGATATCTTAGTGGATTCAGAACATGAGATGTTCTACCTTGCTATAGAGAACAAGTCGGTGAAGACATCTTCTACAAACAAGCTTTACTTCTCACAGCATTTCTCCAACTCAAAGAACGGGCATCAGGTCGAAAGGATCAGCGATTTCATCGAAAAGTCAGGTAGAACCGGTTTTCTCGCAGTCGAACTGAAGAGAGGCCGTGGACGCACAAGGAAGGCGTACATGGTTCCATGGACTGTTGTAAGGGAAAAGTACGAGAACGGGGAAGCAGGTATACCTCTTGATGAGATACAGGAGCACCCTGAGATACTGAGGTCGTCGGAGCATTATTCGATCGCCCAGATATGCCAGGAATTGCAGATATAGACGAGGTTTGTTTTTAAACTGTTGAGCCGTAATTCGTTAACGTGACACGGACAGCGTTTCAGCCATCGATAGAGGAACTCAACTACTTCGCTGTCGCAGTGCTTATAGTTGCAGCAGGTTTTATCGCATTCAGGGGAGATTATTCCCCTGGAACGATCGGTTACTACCTTGCAGCAGGCTTCCTTGTGATGTTTTTCAGGGAGTTCGGCCAAAGGACTATCGGCCAGTGGATGGATGCACAGGTGACACTTGAGCTCTCACCTGAAGGAGCTGTATTATCTGTTCTAGTCGCGATATTCGCTGTTTTGACAAATCTGCCTTTGATACTTCTCGTACCAGTGACGAACTCTTTTGATGTTAAAAGCTACGAACACTGGGGCAAATCTATAGATGCGATGTGGTTGAAAAGAGAGTACTGGCTGGCCTCAGGAGGCATACTGTCGCTTTTCCTCGGATGGCTGATATTCTTCCTTCTTGGAATGAACGGGATAGCAGCAGCTTTCTCACTTTTCACGATATTCCAGCTACTGCCACTTGACTACTCTGGAATACCTACAGGCACTCTTGATGGCGCCTACATACTGAAGCAGAGCGGTTTTATCTGGCTTGTCATGTTCGGCGTTGCGATAGTTTCAGTAGCTGTGCTCTAAATTGATTTTATATTCCATCCAGAGTAAATCGATTATATGCCAAAGATAACTGTCGGCAGGGACTCCGATGACCGGGAAAAACACGGTCTTAAAGGAACAGGAGTCATAGGCAAGCATCTTGTAGGCGAGAACGAGGAAGCGCATAAGGCTAACCCGATATACTTTGATCTCGCACGCCCTCACGTCATGGGAGTCTTCGGTAAGAGAGGAACAGGTAAATCCTACTCGATGGGAACCATGATAGAAGAGCTGCAGTCGACAGATATCAAGAACAACCTTTCGACAGTTGTGATCGACCCGATGGGAATCTACTGGTCCATGAAGCGGCCTAATGACCGCTCCACGACCATGCTGGAGGACTGGGATATGAAACCTGAGGCGTTCGACGCCAAGGTCTACATACCCGAGGGAAAGACTCAGGAGTTCGAAGAGCAGGACATGCCCTACGACGATACTTTTACACTGAACCCGGCAGAGTTCACAGCTTCAGAATGGGCGATGGCTTTCAACATCGATCTTGATACGGAAAGAGGAGTGCTTCTTGAAAGAGTGATCACGAAACTGACCGAGAAGAAGGGCATGGACTACAGTATAGATACTATAATCAAAGCTATAGACAAGTTCGACTTCGACGATACCACCAGGAAAGGTCTTGTCAACAGGTTCAGAACAGCAAAGAGCTGGGGAGTCTTCGCAGATGAATCATCGCTGGAGATGCTGACGACTAGAGGCGAGCTTTCGATCGTCGACGTTTCTGTCTTCGGTGAGATGTCATCAGGCTGGTCTGTACGATCTCTCATAGTCGGACTTCTCGCCAAGAGGATACTCAGGAAAAGGATGACCGCAAGAAGGGTCGAGGAGATCGAGGAGATGGAGAACATCGCAGAGAACGAGATGCCTATAGTCTGGATGTTCATAGACGAGGCGCACGAGTTCCTGCCAGCGAAAGGTAAGACCCCTGCCTCCGACCCGCTTTTGAGATGGGTGAAGATCGGTAGAGAACCAGGCGTCTCACTTGTACTTGCGACACAGCAGCCGGCGAAGCTGCATCCTAATGCGCTTTCCCAGTGCGATATCATTCTTTCACACAGACTGACAGCGCAGCAGGATATCGATGCTTTGGGAGAGATAATGCAGACATACATGAGACATGATATAGGACATTACATAGATGCTCTACCGGATAGAGCTGGTACAGGGCTTATACTCGACGATAACTCGGAGCGTATCTACCCGGTCCAGATGCGGCCGAGAAAGTCGTGGCACGCCGGTGGAACACCAGATGCTTTTGACTAGTGAAAAGACATGATAGACAACTATATATACGGTATAACGGCCACAGAACTTTTGAAACAGTTCGTTCTCGCACCGGTCAACCATCCAGAGATAATTCCTACGGCCCTACCGCTTCTACTCGGAGCTTTTGTCATCGAGCTCTACTTCGGGAAGCATACCTCGGAGGAGCTGGGATGGAACACCTCTGTAGGTAACGCCGTTATCTGGGTCGCGACCGGGGTAACACTTTTGATGACCAACAACCTTTCAGTCCTGGAGCGTAACGCTGTATACGGCCTTATCGGGTTTGGCAGTTTCATAGGATACATGGATTTCTTCCACAGATGGTCGCCGACGATCGCATTCGAGATATCCTCGGCGGGTATAATCTACACGCTCGCCTACCTCCTTGTAGTGATAATAGAGACCGATATACCGCTCGGCATGAAAACGCTTAAAGCCGCCGTCATCTTCTTCCTGGCAGCAAATCTCGGGTTCAAGATACTGCAGATGTTCATACATTCTGACGATAACGGGATAAGATTCAACTGAGTTTATCAAATTTCACCACAAATCTCAACATGTGACCGAGCTTCTGAAATCAGATAAGATAGAATCCCGTGCATACCAGGAGGTCATCGCAGCATCCAGTATAGGGGAGAACACTCTCGTAGTGCTTCCGACAGGACTGGGTAAGACAGTTATCGCAGCGATGGTCGCCGCAGATAAGTTACAGGATGGAAAGGTGTTGTTCCTGGCGCCGACGAAGCCACTTGTAGAGCAACATGTCGGAAGTTTCAACGACTTCATAAATGTTGAAAGAGACGAGATGCAGCTGATGACCGGGAAAATAAGACCGGATAAAAGGTACGAGCACTGGAAGGAGAAAAAAGTGTTTTTTGCGACACCCCAGGTGGTGGAGAACGATCTTATAGCGAACGAGATACCTATCGACGATTTCTCACTTATCATATTCGACGAGGCTCACAGGGCTACAGGAGAGTACAGCTACGTCTTCATCAGCAGCAAGTTCAATACACACAAACTGGCGTTGACCGCTTCACCCGGTGGAAGCAAGGAGAAGATCATGGAGGTCGGTGAAAACCTTGATATCGAGAACTTCGAGGTACGGACCGAGGACGACCCCGACGTCGAGCCATATATACAGGAAAGGGATATCGACTGGATCAGGGTCAACCTGGACGACCAGTTCCAGAAAGCCAAGAAACATCTGGAGGACGGTTACAGAGACCAGTTAACAGAGTTGAAGAAGCTGGGACAGCTGGATTCGACCTCAAGAGTTCACAAGGGAGACCTGCTCAAGTTAAGAGGAAAGCTGGGTGCAAAACTATCGAACAGTGATGACCCAAAGCTCTACAAGGCCATCTCGGTCGTTGCAACAGCTATCAAGATATCACAGGCACTGGAGCTACTGGAGACCCAGGGAGTCACACAGTGCTATCACTACCTGCAGAAACTGGAGAAGGATGATTCAAAGGCTGCGAAGAGAGCGCTTGGAAACGTCAACATCAAGAAAGGGCGGAGCATGGTAGAGTTCCTGAAGAAGAAAGGTAAGGAGCATCCTAAGCTTGACCGTTTAAGAGAGATCCTCGGCGACATGGATGAGGATGAGAAAGCGATAGTCTTCACCGAGTACCGAGACTCGACAGAGCAGATCGCCTCAGAGCTGAACACTGAAGGACTTGAAGCTGTAAAGTTCATCGGCCAGCAGGGAGAGAAAGGTATGAGCCAGACGAAACAGGCTGAGGTCCTGAAAGCGTTTGAAGAAGGAAAATACAACGTTATCGTATCAACGAGTATAGGCGAGGAAGGACTCGATATACCCGCTGTTGACTACGTGGTATTCTACGAACCGGTGCCTTCAGGTATAAGGGATATACAGAGAGCTGGACGTACTGGAAGACAGGAATCCGGCAAGGTTTATGTGCTTATAGCCGAAAATACTAGAGATGAAGGGCATTACTGGAGCGCCCACCACAAGAAGAAAAACATGGACAAGGTCCTCAATGAGTTGAAGGGAGAAACGATGGAAAGAGACTCACAGAAGACACTTGACGGCTTCAAGAAAGAAGATGACGAGAAAGACCAGCTCGTGATAATCGCAGATGATAGAGAGAACTCTGTCGCCAAAGAACTGTCGAAGATAGACGTGACTGTGAGAAAGAAACGGCTCGAAGTCGCAGATTTCCTCGTCTCCGAGAGGACAGCGGTCGAGAGAAAGGCTGCTGAGGACTTCGTTGACTCTCTTGTCGATCAGAGACTTTTCTCCCAGTTACCAGATCTGCAGCAGTTCGATAACCCTATCATAATCATAGAGGGCAAAGATCTCTACTCCCACAGGAAAGTGCATCCGAATGCGGTAAGAGGTGCGCTCGCATCCATAGCTATCGACCACGGGATCCCTATCCTGTGGACATCGGATGAGAAAGAGACCTCAGAGATTCTGAAGAGCCTTGCGAAAAGGGAGCAGGAGGAGAAGGATCAGAACATCGCTATCAGAGGTACCAGAACTGCGAAGACCGAGTCAGAGCTCCAGAAGTTCGTGGTCGCAGGGCTGCCCGATATCAATACGAAACTTGCAGAGAGGCTGCTTGAAAGGTTCGGAAGCATCGAGAAAGTATTCACAGCTTCGGAGGAAGAGCTGAAAGAGGTGGAGGGTGTTGGCGATAAAAAAGCCGCCAGCATCAGAGAACTCATCAGTTCTGATTACAGCGAAGGATGAAAGCTCTTTTCGTCGGCATAGATCCTGGAAGCACTTCTGCGGTAGCGGCCATAGATCTTGATGGAAACCTTGTTCTACTGGAAAGCCGGAGAGAGTTCGGTCCGGACGAGATAATAAGTTCGATCATACAGGAAGGCAAGCCCATAGTCATCGCTTCAGACAGGGCAGAGATGCCTTCAACCATCGAGAACATAGCGTCTTCACTTGGAGCCGAAAGATTCACTCCCGAGGAAGATCTCTCAAGAGAAAGGAAGAAAGAACTTGGAGAGGGAGAGAACAGTCACGAGATGGATGCCCTGGCTTCCGCTAGATATGCATTCAACAGCATGCAGAAGGAAATGCGAAAAATCAAGGATTCAGAGGGAAGTGATCAGGCCGAAAAGGCAATGGACTACTTTGACGACCTTCCTGAAAGAAAAAGAGATGAACACCATGTAGAGAATGTTAAGGACAAAAAAGTAACAGGTTCCAGCGATCTGAGATCCGAGATCGGCGAGCTGAAGAAGGAGAACAGAGCGTTAACGAGAAAGATATCTGAGCTGGAGAAAGGTGTCCGTGACGAGGCGATAGAAAAATCGGAGATCAAAAGACTGGAGAAGATGATCGCCAATAAGAATCGAGAACTCGAAGTTTTCAGGAAGAAGGTCAGGGAGCTTGAAGACAGGATAGAGGATCAAAGAAAGGCACTTGAACTTGTGAGGGATGGCCATAAACCTGTTAGAAAGACGTTCCCAGGCTATGAAGATATACCTGAGGAAACAGTAGTTGAGAGCGAAGAGCTTAAAGAGAGACTTAACAAACAGGGATTCAATGCGAGAACAGTGGATGAACTCGAGGGCCTGGAACTTGAGACTCATTTTATAGTGGAAGAGTTCCCTGAGCCGAAGAGCCTCGAAAAAGTTCTTGGAGAGGATATGGATGAAGTTGATTGACGACCTGAAGAACGATATCGAGCAGCAGGATGAACGTTTGAAGAGGACCGGACTCTTCATAGGCAAGATGCTTATCGCAGGCCTTGTTTTCCAGACCATACTTTACATCTATCCCTCCACGTACGGCATACAGTCATTTTTAGCCTCAGTTTCAGCCAGCGGACTTGATCTTCTCGGGATACATATGACCCATGAAAGCTTCATGGTGATAGGTCCGAAGCAGGTCTACGTGATAACACAGGACTGCCTTGGATGGAAGTCCATGGCCGCCCTAACAGCTTTGATATTCGCATCCTCTGAAAGTCTCAGACAACACTGGAAGACCTTGCTGGGAGGTCTGATCTTTATAGCTGTCCTGAACTACATAAGAATCCTTACTACCATCTACCTGAGCTATATCGGCCTGATATCGTTCGATATCATCCATACGCTCTTCTGGAAATGGGGATTAACGTTTGCTGTTCTTTCTATATGGATTCTATGGTTCCAGAGATACAACAAGACAGACCAAGAGGCAATATAACCTTCAAAACCGGGGAATCTTTAAATAGGAACGAACGAAATTTCGAGGTATGAAAAGGAAGGGAATTTCACCTTTGATCGCTGCAGTTCTACTTATCGCATTCACGATGGCTGTAGCATCGATCTTCGCACAGTGGGCACCACAGCTCATGAAGAACGCGCAGGGCGACACCAGCAAGAAAGCCAACCAGATCCAGGATTGCTCGGACATAACCATGCAGGTTGTTGATGGTTCAGCAGCTAACGCTACTGTCCAGCAGAAGACTGGTGACAAGGCTGTCGGTTACATCACCGTAACATGGTTCTACAAGAACGCAGGACCTGCCCAGGCACACGACTGGATCAACAACACACGAGGCTCAAAGCAGGTTACCGGCGGTACATCGGGCAACACTCTCGATCACATCGAAGTTGACCCTGTACAGTGCGAGGGAGCAGCAACAACGACCTACACGCCATAATAGGTCGACATAAATTTTTCTTTTTCTCTACTTTATCTCCAGATATACCGTTTGAATTATGTAACCCTCTCTTTTTTATTCAGAACTTGATAACCCTTTGATAATGCCTGACGACGGAGTTTCTAACGAGGTAAGCAGGGAAAAACTGGAGAAAGAGCTCCAGGGTATAGAGGACAGGATAGAGGATATAGAGGACCGGCTGCAGGATGTCGAGGATAAGGACATGATGGCGCAGCTGGAGAAACTGTCCATAGAGGATGAGGTCCAAGAAGTCGAGGAGATGCTCAACCATATGAGCAAGGAAGAGCTCGAGAAGCGCCTCAACATGATAGAGCAGATCAAGGACGAGTACCAGGAAGGAAAAGTGCATGAGAAGCTCGAATATCTGTACAGCCAGGTCAAAGATATAAGGAAAGAAGTGGAGGAGCAACCAGACGTAGAACAGACTGGCACACCGGATAAAAGCGCTCCGCAGCAGTTAAACGATGATATAGAGCAGAGAATGGAACAGTTAGAGGACCGGATCGAAGACGCTCAGGATACAGCAGAGATGCCTGAGAAATACCAGAAAGCGGTTCGTTCCAACTTTAACGATATAAGGTCTATCAAGAAGAAACTGGAGGACCTGGAGCAACGATCAGAAGAGGAACATGGAAAGGATCTTGAGGAACTGAAGGATAAGGTCTCAAGACTTGAAGAACTGGGCGACCAGATAAAAGAGTTCAAGGATAACGGAGAGGTCGTCTTCGTCGAGAGAGGTAATGACGACACCGGAAATGTTGAAAGAGATTTACCGGGCGACGAAGATCTTTCCTCCATCGAGTTCGATCTCAAATCCATCAAGTCCCGGCTCAACTCGCTTGAAAACAGGGGTGTGACCGGAAAGCTTGACCGTACGGATCTGAGAGATATCAGGAGACGGGTCAAGAAACTTGAGAACTCGCACCAGGAATCCGGCGACATGCAGGCGTTCAAGAAAGATATACAGCAGGAACTCGATGAGCTTGAAAGAAAGGCTGTACAGGAGGAAGAACTCCAGGATGAGATAGATGATCTAAGGGATTCAGTCGACAACCGTATCAGGCAGCTGAGCTCGGAGATAGATCGCGCTGTCAGAGAGGGCGAGGATCGACTCCAGAACCTTGAAGACATGATCGAGGAAGGCGTACTTAATGATCTACAGAGCACCGAAGACGATCTTTCTGAACGTATAGATACTGTTGTTCAGATCGTCCTTGATAACCAGAACCATATAGATGCACTGGATGAGGCTCTTGACGAGATGGAGTCGAAGCTTGAAGAAGAGGACTCCGAGATAAACGAAGTGAGAAACAGGGCCCAGGAACTTCCATCAATGACCGATGCTGACCGAGTCAACACACTGGAGAATCGGGTGGAAGAACTGCAGCAGGAAGTCGAAGGTGAAAAAAGCCTTGAAGAAAAGATAGACAACCTGGCAGAACACGTCATCGCTAACCAGGAGAAGATACACGACATCCAGCAGAAATTAAACGGCGATCTACCGAAGACAGAATCGGAATCGTCACAGGATATCACGATAATAAGCTGATGGTCTCTTTCTCAGTGAGCTGTGAGCCAGAACAGCCAGTAAATTCCTCCGCCAAGTAGATCGGTTATAACCAGTGCGATAGGGAATATAGGTACAAACCTTATACCCTCCTGAACCTCAACTTCATCAGTTTCAAGTTCTTCGATATCCTCTTCAGTTATACCGACTATCTTCCTGTCACCACCGTGCTCTTTTGCGATAACCTCTCCACCTTCCAGGTCCTTGACAGACACCATGTGACTCATGAGGTCATCCTGAACGACCCGGAAGAATCGGTAAAGGAATATCATGGATACAAAAAGTCCGAAGTACAGAAGGCCGTTAAAGCTTGCAGTGTACTCACCTACTGCTGCGAAAGCACCGGCCAGCAGGACTTCAACCGCTACACGTTTCTCATCCTCCTTGATCATACTGTATGTTTTAGTCAGACTCTCCGGATTTCTGTACGCCTTGTAGAACCCAAAGAATAGCGTGTAAAGGAACCCAGCCAGAAGCATGTTAAGGAAAATGTTCACCGGGTAGATCAGGGAAAAACCGTTCAACGCTGTAGGCGCTGCAAAACCGAGTACGCTCATTGCAAAGGCATCGGCACCTCCCCACATGCCAAAGTAGTAGATACCCCAGCCGTAGAGGGAGAATACCATACCGACGCCCAGCGACCAGAGAAGAGGTGCTCCAAGAGCCATCAACCATGATACAGGGTCTGACAGAAGTATCCCAAAGTTGCCTAAAACAGCGAGATCCATGAGCGGTATAGAAGCCGCCAGGTGAAGAAGTACCCCTCCGACAACACCTATGATCGACACCCAGTCCGGTACTTCAGTAGTCTTCAGATCGAATACCGCTGCCAGGAATAAAACGGCGAAGGCAAGCACGTGGGAGAAAACGAGTAGCATGATAGTCTTTAAAATCAGATGTAGTTAAATTTATACTGTCCTGATGGCCAACGATTCTGATGACTGGCAAAACGTAGTTATCGAAACAGGTGTAGACACACTTCTGGACTACCTGGCTGAAAACGGAGAGGCATCCGTGTCGCAGATCTCTGAAGACATGGGTGTTTCTGAATCAAGGATCAAGAAATGGGCGAAAGCTCTCGAAGACAACAGGTTCGTTGAACGGACTTACTCCGCCAGGAAAGGGATGATACTTCACTACACCAAATCCAGCAAAAAGAACGTTGACGAAAAACTGGAGGAGGTCAAGAAACAGGTGGATGAGGAGACATCAAGGATCAACCAGGAGATGGAGTCCCGCCAGTCAGAGGTCAAGAAAGCCAAGGAACAGCTCAAGGAGATGTCGAAGAAGCTTGAGGAGAACCGTGAAGAAGAGGAGAAGGTGAAGAACAGGCTCAACCAGCTTGAAGACCTTGAGGACAAACTTGAGAGGAATCTTGACGAACAGAAAGAGAAGGAGGATAGTATCCACAGCGAATCAATAAATCTCCTTTCACAGATAGACAATGCCTTAAACAGGATAGATGAAGCTGAAGGAAAAGCCGAGACCTTCGAGGATAAACAGGACGAGGTACGGAAGAAGGTCAAGGCCCTGAAAAAGCTGCAGAAGCACTCAGAAAAAGTAGAGGATCTCGACAGGGAGCTGAAAGAGCTCGAAGATAAAGAAGACGAGTCTAAAGGTGTTTTCTCAAGCTTTAAGTCAAAGTTAGGTTCTATATTCGGAACTGGAAAGGAGAAGGATATACTTGATGGAAACGTTGATGAGGTGAAAGACCGTATCAGGGGAAGAGACATAGATATAGATGCGCTCATCGAGAAGGAGAAAAACGGCGAGAACAGGAAGACGCTTTTAGAGTTCCTGGAACGCCAGAAAGAATAGGTGCAGAAAGATATGAGTGATGAACAGGAGCCCGAAGAAACAGGAAACGAGGAAGAAACACCTGAAGCAGAGACAGTTGAGGCTGTTGAGCAGGGTGAGATAAAGGACGAGTACACCGTTAAAGCTGACGGGGTTCCCGCACACGTTCAGATACTTGATACAGACAGCGAATACGTTCTTAACTACATGGTCGAGAGACCTGAGATCCACACTGCTACAGAGGCAGTCCTGAAAGATCTTAAAGAGCAGGTGGTCAAAGGCGTCAAGCTTTCAACTGAAGAGTTCGTCGATTCCAAGGCGCTGAAAGAGGTCAAGGAAAAATTCCGGAAAGAGGCCATGGAACGGCTTGACGAGGAACTGCCGGAGACAAATGACCAGACAAAACACATACTGATCGGGAACCTTATCCACGAGATGCTTGGACTTGGAGACGTCGAACTTCTTCTCAACGACCAGCACCTTGAGGAGATCGTTATCAACGGTAGCGATGAACCCGCATGGGTCTACCACAAGAAACACGGCTGGTTGAAAACAGATATCGAGTTTGAAGGAGAAGACCAGATCTACAACTATGCGTCCGAGATAGGACGTAGAGTCGGTAAAAACATCTCCTCACTTCATCCTTTACTTGACGCACACCTGGCCTCAGGTGACCGTACCAACGCCACCCTGTATCCTATCTCCACTCAGGGCAACACGATCACTATCAGGAAGTTCGCAAGAGATCCGTGGACGATAACAGACTTCATACAGAACGGCACCATAAGTCGAGAGGTAGCGGCTTTCCTATGGTTGTGTATACAGTACGAGTTAAACATACTTGTTTCAGGAGGTACCGGTGCTGGTAAGACTTCTTTGCTGAACGTTTTGATGCCGTTCATACCTCCTAACCAGAGAGTATTATCAATCGAGGATACCAGAGAGGTCTCTCTTCCAGAGTTCCTTCACTGGGTTCCACTGACTACAAGAGAGCCGAACCCTGAAGGGAAAGGAGGGGTCAGCATGCTTGATCTTTTGGTCAATGCTCTGCGTATGCGTCCGGACCGCATACTTGTAGGAGAGATCAGGCGTAAAAGACAGGCTGAAGTACTTTTTGAGGCTATGCACACTGGACACTCGGTTTACTCCACACTCCACGCAGATACTGCTGAACAGACGGTAAGACGTCTTGTCAACCCTCCGATCGATGTACCTAAGACCATGGTGGATGCTGTAGATGTCAACGTGGTCATGTTCCGTGATAGGAGAAGGAACTTCCGGCGTGCGATGGAGGTGGCAGAGATCTCGGAGAACGAGGAGGAAGAGATCGAGGCCAACCTAATCTACGAATGGGACTCCAGGGATGATGTCATCGAGAAGAAAAGCGAGTCACACGCTATCTACGATACTCTAAAGCTCCACACAGGTATGAGCAAGGAGGAGATAGACAGCAACATCGAGGACAAAAAAGCTATCCTTGAATGGATGGAGAACCATGGCATCGACCAGGTCGACGATGTCGGTAAGGTCATAGCTGAGTACTATGACAACCCTCAAAAGATCGTCGAGCTAGTCAAGAACGATGGTAGTCCTGAAGAAGTTGTGAGAGACTGAAAGGACAGTCTGAAGAGGGAATTTTTCTAAGCTGATCAATTATCAAGGCCGCTATCGTATCCCCAGGCCTCCTTGTTCTGCCAGACTGCTGCGAAAAGGAAGAGTCCTACATATGCGACCATAAGGTCCTGGAGAAGTGAGAAACCCAGTGAACCACCGGTTGCAAGACTGTAAACCCTTGCACCGGAGAATACGGCAAGACCTGCCAGTGCGAAAACGTTCAGATACTCGGCGGGTACATGACTATCCCGGACATCCTCCATACTCAGATAGATCAGCGCTATAGATACTATCGAGATGAAAAATGCGAATGCCGAAAGGAATAGCTGGAAAAACATTATACTTTATCTTAATGAACGGCTGTTTAAAAATACTCTATCAACTCAGGTTCCTGCTCTGACTTTTTATTTGACCAGAGTCAAACCTTTTTCAGCATGGACCTGCTTGTCTCCGAAAAATATCTCAAGTACTTTTTACCCGTCGCCACGAGGGCGCGCAAGCTAGTCCCGAATATCCAGAAGGACCTTAGAAGGGCGAGGATGGATGTCGACACTGACCAGTTCCTTGCTTCAGCACTTGCAAGAGGTCTACAGATCGGAGGCATGATCTCACTCGCTCTTGTCGCAGCAGGTTACTACATGAGCAACCAGACGATGCTTTTCGGTGGAGTGGCAGCATTCCCACTTCTATCGATATTCGGCTTCTTCACTGCAGCCAACTACCCGAAGATACGGACGAAGAAGATCTCAAGGACTCTGGAGAAAGATCTGCCTTACGCACTAAGGCACATGCTTATCGAGGTAAGATCCGGTATCTCACTATACGAGGCCATGGTCTCAGTCAGTGAGGGTTACGGAGAGGCTTCCGAGGAGTTCAACAGGATAGTCAAAGACATCAACGGTGGAAAGCCACAGGTAGAGGCGCTGGAGGACAGTATAGTGAGAAACCCTTCAGAGCAGTACAGAAGGGCTATGTGGCAGATGATCAACGCACTTAAATCCGGTACAGATATCTCGAACACACTCGAATCCCTTGTCGATTCGATGGTCAAACAGCAGAAACTTGAGGTCAAAAGATACGGGAAGGAGCTTAACCCATACATACTTGTATATCTTATGATAGCGGTCATCATGCCCTCCCTGGGCGTCACCTTCCTCATCGTGCTGTCAACGTTCACCGGTGTAGGACTAAACAAGTTCACGTTCTACCAGATGCTGGCCGGACTTATACTTTTCCAGCTCTTCTTCCTGAACTTCGTTAAATCCAAGAGACCGGAGGTGAAGTCCTGATGAACGAGAAAGTCAAGGCCGTATACGAGTACCTTCCGGAGAGGTACAGGAATTCGATAGAACAGGAGGCGATGTACGCTGATATAGGCAACATCGAAAGGATAACTCTGACAGTGATGCTGGCGACAGCGGCAACAGTGATACTTGGAGGACTTCTTCTTCCGTACAGTTTGATGGTCAGGACGACTATAATCCTGATAATGGTATCCGTTGCACCACCTATCATCCCCTACGTCATGATATCGATAGCTGCTGAGAAAAGGAAGAAGGAGATGGAGAACGTGCTTCCGGATGCGTTGCTTCTTATCAGCGCCAACCTGAAATCAGGTTTAAGCATAGAGAAAGCATTCCTGCTCTCCGCAAGAGACGAATTCGGGCCGCTGGCAGACGAGTTAAGACAGACAGCGATGGAGATGTTCGGCGGTAAACCAGTGCAGCAGTCGTTGAACGAGATGGAGAAGCGCATAAAGTCAGAGCTTTTCTCAGAAACACTGAAACTGCTTGTCGACGGACTGGAGTCGGGCGGAAACACTGCCAATCTTCTCGAATCAAGTGCAGATGATATAAGGAAGTCTCTCGAGCTTAGAGAGGAGATCAACTCCAACATCCGCATGTACGTGATATTCATACTGATGGCTGCTGTAGTAGGCGCACCACTGCTGTTCTCCATCAGTGTATACATGTCCTCTTCAACAGCACACATGTGGGACAACGTCAACCTTCAGCAGATGAGCCGGGCGCAGAGCGGAAGCCAGGGATTCACGATGTCGTTCCAGAAACCGAGCGTCAACACAGCGTTCTTCGAGCAGTTCTCTGTCATGGCGATCATAGCGATAAACTTCTTCGCAGGCCTGATTATATCGGAGATAAAGAATGCGAACGTCAAGGAGGGAGCGAAATACATACCCGTGCTGATCGTGGTATCCATTACGCTGTTCTTTATCATTAAGACCACTATAGGCGGTCTAGTCGGAGGATTTGTATAGTGAAAGCCTTTTTATAAAGGCTATCACAATTCCCCATTACAGGTGTCAAACCTAATGCACAGAAGATTCTCAGCCAGAAAAGGTCAGTCAGCTATTGAGTACCTGATGACATACGGCTGGATGCTTCTGGTAGTAGCTATCGTAGGAGGAGCAGTTATCACAACAGTTCAGAGCAACCAGAACTCCTGCAAAAAGGAGATCAACGGTATATCTGCCACCAACCAGCAGTTCGGAGTAGCAGATTTCACCACTACTTCAGGAGGACTTAACCTCCAGCTGAAGAACAACTACCAGGAGACGGTCACAGTCAGCAGTGTCAACGTTACTTACACTAAAAACGACACAAGCGTCGACTCTGTATCTCCAGGAACCTCAGTCGGTTTCGGAGAGAAGAAGACGGTCACTCTAACAGGCATAACAAGTTCTGATTCCTGTTCCAAGTACGACGTAACAATCAGTTACGACAAGAACGGACTTCCAGGAGAGCTGACAGGCCAGATCCAGGACAAGATGGCGTAAGGCCATCACCTTACTTTCTCTTTTATTTTTCCATCACTGGGCTAATGCGTTCATACTCCACCGATCGATATGATCCTGGTCAAGCCGGAACCAGGAGTAAGTTTCAGTGACTCCTTTCACACGTCTTAACGAGCCATGGTTCGCTGTATCGTTGAAGTAGACATAGCCCACAGCAGAAGCTGTCTTCTGAAGAGCTGGAGGAAGAGTACTGACATCGATAAGAGTCGCTATACCTGACCCTCCATCGTTGACAAGCTTGTTCTGCATCCTATCAAGAAAGTCCGGGCCTTCGGGCGACCTTATGTAGCAGCCGTCCTGGAACATCTTTCTGAAACCGGTGTCCCATACCTGTTCATTGTTCAATACAAGAGACTCGTTGTCCTCCAGGCCTGAGATCGAACCGGTCCCGTAGACGTAGTGTGAGATACTGGAGGTGCTGAAAGAGGCCTCCTGTGATGAGACCGATCCGGCGAAGTCGGCCACTGTTGAAGAGGAGTAATCGTTGATGTTGTCCACGACCAGTATCTTTTTACTCTTGTTTGAGACCGTCGTCGCATCCGCAGGAGAGACTACCGCATACCCCTGCACGTAACCCGTGGAGTTCTGGGTGCCGGTGTGACGCATGACCGCTGGGTCTGAGAAGCCACACTTCTCGTACTTGTTAACATAACGTCCCTTTGACTGTATCAACAGCATCGAATCTTCAAGATCAGCCAGATCCACGGTCGCTCTAGTCGATCTGGTCCTGTTGAAAGTCGCAAGAGTTGTCGGATCTTTCAAACTCGCAAAAACAGTGAGACTGGTATGCATGCTCATGTAGTCCGGGTCAAACGTGTAATTGACAACATGGACGTCAAGCGAGTAACCTGCGTTATCCGCAATCTTCCTTATACGCGATGTCCAGTCGCTTAAAGAAGCGTTAACAGTACTGTTCAACTTCTTTCCGTTCAGTGTGCCGTTAACCATGACCTCGGAGATATTCTTCCTCGGCTGCTTCAACGAATCACCTGTTAGGACCACATGGTTGGTCGTGGCGGTCAGAGCTCTCCTGTTAGCGATCCTTGACGCCCTGTCCATATCTGAGAAAAGACTGTCGACGAAGAATGAGGCCCCCCCTATCCTCTCCGCATTGCTCACCTTAACGTTGTGAGGACTCATCACGCTTGAAAACGCCAGTACAAGTATCGAAGTCGATGCAAGTATCGCAAAACTGGTGTAAGCGAAACCTTTCCTTTTTGATCGGAAGACATCCGGTCTATTCACGCCAGATCACCAGTTTGACAGATGCAGGACCCCAGAGGTATGGCTGGTTGCCTGTCGATATAGTGCCAGTGTTGATACCTGTGGCATCGACGAAAGGTCCAAGAACGTCCTTCAACCTCTGTTTTGCATCATCTAATGCTGCGGACTGGTTTTCGAAAAGCTGTCCGTAACCTACCTGGGATGGAACCCAGACCGTCCACTGGAAAGTTGATTCGGGAAGATATGATCTTTCAGGAGACCCATCATAGTCTTTCATCCCTATAGTGTTAGTATTGTTAAGATCGTAGTAATCCGGTCCGATGTAGACGCCTGTTGGAGCTGAACGTGGAGCGCTGGAACTGAAAACCGTTCTTGTGTTAGTGCCATCATCGACGCTGATGGATGGATTGGTGCTGAACAGCTGTGCGATGTACAGATGCGTGGAATCAAGATCTTTGTACCTGAACTTCTTGTCAAAGTATTTTGGTTCGCTAGCCGATCCACCGATGTTCTGAGAGGAAGTGACCCGTATCTGTCCGAACCGGAGGCTTCCCTTGTCCCGCCTGTACCAGAGATCGATGTATGACTGATTCATGATGTTATCCTCGGAGAGTAGATGAGTGTCTCGTCCACCCCATCTCGTGTCGCCCTGCGACTCAATGAACGTTGTCAGTACGTTCGTACCGTTCTGGACATCAGAGTAGTCAAGCGGCAAATCCTTGCTGTAATAACCTGATGCGCAGTCAGCGGATACCTGGTTTCCGTTCAGTTTGACCTGGACATCCCATCCTGGCTGTCTTCCAAAGAAGGTCCAGTAACCGCATTCAGGGTCGAGGTTCTTCGCTCTAAGGTGATATGTCGCATTGATGAACTGAGAGTCGAAAGGAACCGAAAACTGCTTGACCGAGAAGATACCGGATTCACCAGAAGATGATTCCGAGTGGATATCCTCGTATCTTATATGCTTGTGTACCAGCTCGCTTTCAGAGACAAAACCCTGGCTCGAGCTGTAATGTATGACAAGTTTTGTACCCGGATGGAAGTGGCTGTTGTAATAGTTACCTCCTTTCAACCTTAGATAAAGCGTGTTCTTGCCCTTCTGTAGATCACCTGAAACATTCAGTTTACCGTACGCCGCAGCACCGGTTGAAGTATCCCTGTCGTAAAGCCAGTCGAACTTGCTTTCACCGTACTGGTCGCCGTTGATCTTGAACTGCTCGAAGTGGGATGCTCCGCTGTAATGAACTGAGATGTAGAACGTGCCGTTGATTATGTTCTCGGTATTGTTCAACCAGAAAGTCTTCTTCATCTCCATCTTGCTGTTATGCGGTGCCATTCCAAGCGGTGGTATGGAGACCACTTTTGTACTGTTCTTCGTGACCTTTTTCGCTCTAGCTCTCGCCTGGAATCCCTCGCTCGGCTTGTCTATCTTGTGGCCTGATACCAGTCTTGATATACTGGAGACGAACTCTGGATTGGCCGGCATCGGAGATGTCTGGTAGATAACGGTTTTAGTTCCGCCCTCAGTGACCTGCAACTTGTAATCATATTTGTCCGGTATCTTCGTATCAAAGTAATTTTTGGCAGATCTACGGGCGTATGTAAAGTTCCTGGCCGCCCATAGAAGGCTTATACCGTCCATGATCGTCCTGTTGATATCGGAGTCCTTCATCACCGTATTCGAGACTAGATCGTTCTGGAAGCTGGAGTTGAACGTATTGAACTTCTCTATAGACGCCATCTTCATAGCGTCCTGGCCGACCGAGTTGGCTCTCTGGTAGTTGATAGTGGAGACCTTGAACGGGTCTGCCGATATTTGCGATGACTGTCCGACTACAACGAGAGCTGCTGCCATGACTGAAAGAGCCATGAAAGCATCGAATGAGAAGTAGAAACCTTTCCTTAAGTTCACTGCCATACTAGATACACCATCTCTGCGTCCTGAAGCGAACCTGTCTTGTTTATCAACACGTTCCTTCTTATGACGGCCACTGTATCAGGGTTTGAAGGAGCTTTACCGAACTGGAGCGGTTTACCATCAAGCATCACTGTCTTATTATCCTTCGTGAAGTTCAGATCGAAGTTCGGTGCCTCGAGAAGAAGCCTCTGTCTCGAGTAGTTAAGACTTCTGAAGCTTCTAAGCTTGCCTGGTTGAAGTACGTTGTCCGGGTCTGCGAAACCGGGTATCTCGACTGTTGTATTGTTCCAGTCACCCGGGTATCCCGGCGTCGATACGAGAAAGGTTGCGGTGTAGTATGCGCTCTGTCTCAGCTGGTCCTGCGGGTCGAAACCCTGCTGGTTCGCCGAGACCGAGTTCCATGAGTAGAGAAAGAGCGTGATTATAACGCTGAAAACGATCATGCTACCCAGGAAATCTGGCATGAATGCCTGTCCCTTAGTTAGCGACAAGAAGGTTCACCCCAGAAGCATTATGCTTCACCCTGAGAACGTTTGAATCATCCCCTACAGATGCACTTATAGGTTTTCCACGGTAACGTGAATCGGTTATTATCGATTTATTTCCATAACCTACCACTGCACTACCTCTCTTCAACTCCACAGTGTAGTTGTGACCGCCGACCCTTGTCGGAAGAGCGAATACACGCGAGTAGCCTTCTCCCTGGACAAGCGCCATCTCGACTTCAAAGGAGACTCTGTTCGCGACCATAGTCGCTGTGTTCCTTGTCTGCTCGTTAAGATTCGCCTGCTGCTGCTGGATCATCACAGTGTAGAGAGCAGCCAGTATCAGCATCGTAAATGAGATATAGGCGAGGAACTCCATCGAGCTCTGTCCCTTCACGATACCACCTGAAGGTTGACCCCGCCGTTCTTCGCCTCCGTTTTAAGCCGGTACTTGCCACCTGAGCTTGGAAGACTTCCTGTAACGTTAAAGCTGAAGCTACGTGAGTAGCTGGTCGCACCACTGGGATCGTTCAGAAGGATCTTCACCTGTCTGTTACCCACGGAAGTGCTGTTAACCGAGTTCGGGATGGTGATAACAAACGTCCTTGTCGCCGGCTCCCCTGCTGCACTGACCGTTTCAGCAGCTACTTCAATATCATTCAGGGTATCCTGTGCTGTCAGAGAGGCAGAGCCCGATCTAAGCTTCAGTATCGAACCCTGCGCCTTGATGACGAAAGGTGCGGACAGGACAAGTGCAATCCCGAGTACTGTCATGTATTCAATCGCTGCCTGGCCTTTCACAACATGGGTTTAGACGAGGCCGTTAAAATCAACTTTCACATACCCAATAGCCACCGGGGTATAGCAACACTCTTTTTAAATAAGAGCTCTGGGAATTCGAAAACATGACAAACGTCCTCTGGTTCGACGATATAACAGCTGACGATACTTCCAGGGTAGGAGGGAAAAGCGCAAACCTTGGAGAGCTGAAAAACGCAGTTGACGTGCCTGTACTTCCAGGTTTCGCCACTACTTCAAACGCATACGATACTTTCATGAAGGAGACTGATCTCCAGGACAAGATACAGACACTCCTGGACGGTCTCGATACAGATGATGTTACAGACCTTCAGAGAAGAGGCGAGCAGATAAGAGCACACATCAAGGAGGCAGATATGCCGGAAAGCCTCAGAGAAGACTTTGTTGAATCCTACAGGGAGCTCTCGGAGAAGCTCGGCGTCGACGAACCAGAGGTGGCAGTACGTTCAAGTGCTACAGCCGAAGACCTTCCAGGAGCATCCTTCGCAGGACAGCAGGAGTCATACCTCAACGTTTCAGGTGAACAGGACCTTGTGAAAAGGATCAAGGACTGCTTCGCATCACTCTTCACCAACAGAGCTATCAGTTACAGAGAGGACAAGGGTTTCAACCACTTCGATGTCAAGCTTTCCGCGGTAGTCCAGAAGATGGGACGCTCCGATATCGGGGCAGCAGGCGTTATGTTCACACTTGACCCTGACTCAGGATTCGACAACGTAGTAACGATCAACGGTTCCTACGGTCTAGGAGAGTACGTCGTTCTTGGAGAGGTCAACCCGGACGAGTTCACCGTTTTCAAGGAGAACATGGGTATAATAGAGAAAAAAGTCGGAGACAAGAAGTTCAAACTGGTCAGGAACGAGGATCACGAAGAAGGAGACGGCCAGGAGAACGTCGAGGAAAAAGTTCCGATGGACGAGAGACAGCAGTTCTGTATAAGCGATAACCAGGTCAAGGAACTGGCGAAATATGCTTTACGGATCGAGGATCACTACGGCAAACCCATGGATATCGAGTGGGTCTTCGACGGCCAGACGAAAGAGCTATACATAGTACAGGCAAGGCCTGAAACTGTTCAGGCGGAAAAAGATGAGAACATCATCAAGGACTACAAGCTGAAGGAAGAATCAGAGGTAGTTCTTGAAGGAGGGTCCATCGGCTCCAAGATCGGAAGCGGTAAGGCCCATGTCCTCAACTCGGCGAAACAGATCGACAAGTTCGAGGAAGGCGAAGTCCTTGTAACAGACATGACAGATCCGGACTGGGAGCCGATCATGAAAAAAGCAGGTGCGATCATCACGAACAAGGGTGGACGCACATCACACGCAGCCATCGTTTCACGTGAGATCGGTGTACCTGCTGTCATCGGGACCGAGAACGCAACTTCCAAGCTGAAGAACGGTCAGCCGGTTACAGTGGACTGCTCGACATCCACGGGTAAGATCTGGGACGGTGAACTTGAATTTGAGGTCAACGAGCACCATCTCGACCACATACCTGATACCGAGACCACGGTACAGGTGAACATCGGTGAGCCAAGCGAGGCATTCCATGTCGCCCAACTACCGGTCGAAGGTGTCGGACTGGCAAGAGAGGAGTTCATCATCTCCTCGCATGTCGGAGAACACCCACTGAAGCTTATAGAAGAGGATAGAGAGGACGAGTACGTGGAAGCACTGAGATCCGGTCTGGGAAAGATCGGTGCAGCCTTCTATCCTGACCAGGTCGTTGTCAGACTTTCAGACTTCAAATCAGACGAGTACGCTGAACTCAAGGGCGGAGAGGACTACGAACCAGACGAGGCCAACCCTATGATCGGTTTCAGAGGCGCCTCACGTTACTACGACGAGCAGTTCTCAAAGGCGTTCGAGCTTGAATGCAAGGCCCTTAGAAGGACTATCGACGAGCTGGAGCTCGACAACATCACCATCATGGTGCCGTTCACGAGAACTGTCGAGGAAGGGAAAAACGTCCGTGCGAAGATGAAGGAGTACGGACTGGATAAAGGCGATATCGAGGTCTACGTTATGGCCGAGATACCGGCCAACATCATAAGAGCCGAGGAGTTCGCTGATGTATTCGATGGTTTTTCAATCGGAACCAATGACCTGACACAGCTGACACTTGGTGTAGACCGGAACAGCGACAAGCTTTCAGACCTTTTCGATGAAAGAGATCCCGCTGTAAAGGATTCGATCCAGAGACTGATCGAGAGAGCGCATTCAAAGGACGCCCACGTAGGCATCTGTGGAGATGCTCCTTCGACTCACGAGGGCTACGCCGAGTTCCTTGTAAACAACCACATAGATGCGATCTCCGTCTCCCCTGACGTCGCACTCGAGACCATCATGAAGGTTTCAGATGCTGAAGAGGACAGAGGTAAGCAGCCGAAGTACGAGTTCAACATGAACTCGATGGTGGGAGAGCCGGCCGGCAAGGTCTACGATGCTTTGAACGTTCATGGAAAGGCGACAGCAAGCAAGCTCCTTAACTACACGTCGGACAAGGTCGACTCTGACACGTTGAACCAGGCGCTCGGCTGGCTCGCGAAAGAGGATAAGCTGAAGATAGAGAACGAGGATGGCAAGGTAACCTACAGCCTGAAATAAAAAATCGGGAGTTACCAGGTCTACTCGACCTGGATAACTTTCTTCTCAACTTCTTTCCCATTATGCTTTACAGTCAACAGGTAGCTTCCAGCGTCTAGAGGCTGTGTTCTTCCCTGGTAAACTGCTGATGCAAGACAGTTGTTGAAGTAGTCAGCTGGCTCATCCATCTCTGGTGTGTAAACGTTCAGAGTAACTGAGCTAGAGGACTGACTGTAACTGTACTTTACATCCTGCTCCGGGTTATTGGCCGGGAAATGACCTGTAAAGCTAAGGCTGTTGTCAGCGTTGAGAGTGACCGCGGACTGCGCATGGTTATTGTAACGGCACTCTGTCTCCAGATCGCTGAAAGTGATCTTTCCGCTCCCATTTGAAAGGAAGACTGCTCCAACGCCCACTACTATTATCACTGCTACTACCATCCAGAACTTATTCATGATTACTATTTAGGGGTAAAAAATGTTATATGTGTCGGATATCCGGGTCTAAAAACCCAGATTACAGATAAGTGATGACCACAGTGGATTTATTAACTATTCAACTACAAAATTAATGTATAATGAGCGATGGCAGGATCATAGGACTTATTTCTGGCAAGGGAGGCGTAGGAAAGACAAGTCTCTGTGTCAATCTTGGAGTTGCGCTCAAGCAGTTCGGGAAGGAGGTCACCGTTGTAGACGCTGACTTCTCCGCATCGAACCTTGGAGTGCATCTGGGAAGATACGACCACCCGGTCAAGATCCAGGATGTCCTGCACGGAAAAGCAGATGCCCAGTCAGCCATATTCAGGCATCCATCTGGCATCAAGGCCATCGCCTCATCCAACGAGATACACTACGTGGAACCTGATACGGCCAACCTGGAGGATATCCTCTACGAGGCAAAGGAGGAATCCGACTATGTTCTAGTCGACTGCCCACCAGGACTTAACAGGACAGTCGAGACCATCATGGACTCAGTTGAAGAACTTATCATAGTCACGATGCCTACACAGACAGCAGGCATCAACGCAGCACAGATAATCGAGAAGGCGAAGCAGAAAAGGCAGCCTATACTGGGAACAGTCATCAACATGATGGAGAACAACCCGGAGCAGGAACTGGTGGATAGAGAAGTCGAGATGATGACAGAATCCGATACTATCGCAAGAATCCCATACGACTCGACCATGAAAGAAAGCCTTTTCCACAACACGCCGCTTGTCAACCACGATCCTCTCTCAGAGGCAGCCATCGAGATCAAACAGTTAGCTGCCTCACTCGATGGAACAAAGTACGAGAAACCGAAGTTCGCCAAGGTAAAGAGAAAGTTCAACAACCTGAAGAAGACTCTTCAGAAGTAGAAAAATATAGCTTCTTACAAAAAGCCAGGATCTCTCCCACACTAAAATAATATCTCAACTATTCAGTGCATCGCCTGCTCGTGAAGCTTTCTCGCCGAGACAGTATCGAACTCTTCTCCACAGACCCCGCACGCAAATGTCTGGCCTGAGCTCTCGGAATCTTCCTCTTCTACCCCAGATTCATCCATTTCTTCGGCTTCAACACCAGCGATCTCATCTATAGCCTCATCGACATCTTCATCGGTGACCTCCTGGCTCATCTCATCGATCGTATCATCCAGATCTTCATCCTGCTGAACTGGCTGAGGCTGATGGACCTCCGTATCATCACCTGGAGCAACAGCTGGTTTCTGAACCGCCGGCCTTGAACCATCCTGTCTTGGATCCCTTGAACCGCCACCATCCTTCTTCCTCTTGACCGCTCCCGCTAGAACCATCGAGAACAGCATCATCAATCCAAGCGCAATATTGAGGCTGGACTGTGAGGCAAGGAAATGGCCCGTCATCTTCTGGACATCCTGCACTGAGAAAGAACCTGAGCTGTTGTCATTGCTGTTATCATTTGTAGTGGACTGCTGAGAACCTGTTGCTCCTCCTGAGACTCTGTTGACTATCGTCTGGACATGGGACTCATCCTCTACCTGTGAACCATCGCTTGTGGTCGCAGTAGTCTTTACACTGAATGAGGGATATCTATCACAGACCCCGTTGCTCCCACAGTAATCACTAGGCAGCTGTACTATAGCCTGAACTGTTTCAGACTCTCCTGCCGGTATCTTTCCAAGATACTTCTTTGAAAGACTTAGGTAATCGCTTGAGATACCGTCTGCGCTAAGATTAACATCAGTTATCTCCTTCTGACCAATATTAGTGACAGTTACATCCTGCGTCGACTTCTTGCCAAGGAACACCTTCATGCTATCCTCAGTGCTCATCGACACGCCTTCCTTCAGATAGGTCTCAAAGCTGTTCTGGAATTTTTTGGTGGTCGCGGCATAGTTTTTCTTGTCCAGTGTAACCCTGATACTGTAGTTTCCTGGATCTGGAGCTGTTCCTCTTATACTGAAATCGCCATTTGCACCTGTGACGCCTTCAATCGTCTTGTATGACGAATCTCCCTTCATGAACTGCACAGAAACATTAGCTCCCTCTATAAAGTTGCTGTTATCATCGACAACTCTTCCGGAAACCGTCACTTCTTTTCCAACAGGGATTCTTCCATTAGATGGACCCGAAACATGGATTGTTCCACTGTTCAGTGCGAGTCCTGACTGAGTTCCAACGACGAAAGCATTAGTCAGAACCTTATGTGCCGGTGAACCAGGCTGCTCTGCAACATATCTTGGATGCACAGGGAACGAAGCCTTCCAGATAACATAGTCTATAGTCACGCGATTATCATCTGTCTGATTCCAGTCTCCCATGCATTTCTGCCCCTGGAAATCCCACTTGTTACAGTAGTAAACATGAACTTTGTTAGGGTCGACTCCCTTTGAATCAAATCTCATTGAAGCGCTTGGCCGACCTGCAAATGTCTCAATAGGGTATCCATACTGAACAGCCATCATATTGATAGGTTTAACACCATTTATACTGACATCGGGATCTTTCCAGTACTGGTACTTGATCCTGCTTATATCATCATTTGTAGTGCTTGATGTATTCTCTAAAAGAGAGTCGCTGATAAAGACATTACCCTTCGAGAAATCCAGTTTAACATCGTACTTGCCCGGCATTATGTACATCGAGTACTTGCCATGGGCATTGGTATTCTCCTTTTTCGTAATACCATTCCTCGTCACAGAGATACCTGCACCTGAGACGGCTCTGTGGTTCTGCGTTTCCACTCTGCCCTTGAAGTTCATCAAGTGTTTTACAGTAAAGTTAGCTACCTGCTGACTCCTTTTCTCTCCCCGGAACTTGACTATGAAGAAGTAGGTTCCTATACCGAGATCAGGCGTTCCACTGACAGTAAGATTAACATTTTGCTCGCTGACAGTAGGTTTCAGCCAGCCCTGTTGATCCTTATAATCCTTGTATATCTCACCATCGTGGTACACACTGATATAGTAATTATCCGGGTTCTTCAGGTAGCTCCTATCCGGCGTCTGGCCAAAATGCTTGATGTTGAAACTGTACCAAAGGCTGTTTAGATGCGAGTAAGGTACAAATACTTTACTAGACCTCAAAATACTATTAGACTTCATCTCAACAGTGTACGGATAATCAGTATTCAAAGTAATATTCTGAGAAAGCACATTTCCACTATCATAGTTTACATCTAGATGCACCTGAACACTTGAACCAGCATCTGCATTTACTTTGGGACTAAAATTACATACCAACTGAGAGTTATTACCGTCTGGATTACTGCAGACCTTTTGGGATTCAGAATCTTTAGAAAGTTCGCCATTAGGTGTGAAATCCTGAGATACGTTTGACGCTGATAAGTTGCCGGTGCTATTCAGGAATACCGTTACTGGCTCGGTGTTCGTACCTGATCCACCTAGCGTGTGGCCGATATAGCCCTGGTAGGTGTTGCCGTTTGCAATACTGGCTTCAACTGCGGAGGCGGATGATATTGTTAGTGTTAGGGCGGCCAGGAGAAGTATCACTTTAGAGGTTTGACTAGTCAGGTCCATCTATACAGAGTTTTTGTCTTAATTGGTTTAAAACTTTATTTTTCCCTGTTATCGAGCCGCCTGAGTATGAGCGCCCCGTTGAGAGCGATGGAAACTGCCAGAAATATGTAAACAAGGTTGGATTCAAGGTTCTCCAGGGCTGTAGGCTGTGGTTCCTCCAGTTTCACTGTTGTTTTTCCGACTAAACGGGACTGGTTGTCAAGTACTGCGTAGGTTATCTTCGCCCCTTTCCGAAAGATAGGTGCTTCATAACTGATCTTTGCCTCTCCCTTCCTGATATCTGCTGAACCTGCTTTCCAGTAAGGCGGTGCTGAAAGCGGCACTAAAAGACCGTTATCGACTGAATCGACCTTTACAGAGGACTCCTGGATGCCGACTTTCTCCGTTGCCGAGTCCAGGGTCTGTTTCGGCAGCAGTTTATGGGTCATGTTGAATGTGAAGTTGGCCAGTTCTTTGCTCCTGTCACAGTAAAACGTGGATACTTTCACATCTACAGGACCGGTGTAGTTGACAGGCATGAAGTAAAGCTTCGCCAGTTCAGACTGTCCTGGCCATATCTCGTATCCTCGGGAGTACCTTGTGAACTTCTTTCCCTTGTAGCTGTAGACTCCCTTCATCCGGAAAGTGCAGCCGATGGAGCCCCTGTTCTCTATCGTGACATTAGTCTGGTGAACTGTCGAGGCGTTCGGACTGTATGAGAACTCGTAGTAACTGCTCTGAACCTCCGAATTCACGTTGACGTTGAAGTTAGCTGCTGCTGCGATACCTGAAAGAAGTATCAGCGCAGTCAGAACAGCCGTGATCTTATCTGGAGCCATTTCAATCCTAGTTTGCCTGTAGGCTGACTTATCTTGAGGTTTACCGTTCCATCGTAGTAGCCCGGTTCCGTGCCGTTGAACTTGAAGTCAAGGCTGGTTCTGCCGACAAACATCCTGTCTCCTTCAAACTCTATGTTCCTGGAGATGTTGCCATCAATAGTTATCTCAACATCGGCCGTGTTGTTATGAGCATCGAAGTTCAGGCTCTTGGTTATCCTGGTGCCCTGAGGGATCTGTCCGAAGTGAAGTGATCTGGAGGTGTTGACCCCGAACTGTAGCTTGGAAAGGTTCGTTGTGCCGTTAGTCTTCGTTACCGTGGCACTCGTAGGATATGTTAAAGTATCAGTTTTGAGAAGCGTCTGATTCAGTATAAACGGGCTTGCTCCGATTAGGATTCCGACTGCGATTATAGCTGCTGCAAGTTTGTTGATCTTTACCACCAGTAAACCATTCCGACTCCAATTATTAAAGCAATTGCGATTAACCAGATAGGTAGATCTGTCATAAGGACGAAGACTGAGATCGCTGCTATACCGACTATAAGGATTATCCAGACCGGATCTATGTCAAACGAGTACATGATGACTCCAAGCAGTACAAGCACCATAACAACCAGCCACGTAGGAAGCGCTGATTTCGATCCACCGTTTCCGCCACCAGTATTATTGTTGGTAGCTGCTCCCGTATTCTTTATCTGTATGAAATCAGTTATCGAGAACGGTTGATCCACGAACGCCTTGCCGGTCATATAATCCGATGTGCCTCTGAGAACGTAGTTGCCAGCTTTCAGTTCATCAGGCTGTGTCCAGGTCATCTTGATCCTCTTGACCTCACCTGGCTTTATTATAGCTCCTCCAGGGCTTAACTCCGCCATCGATTCACCGTCTTTGCTGAGCACCTTGAAGTCGGACTTGGTTATCTGGGTCGTCACAGTCCCGGTGTTCTTCACGTTGACCAGAAGCCTAGCCGAGTTATCGCCCGATCGGAGACCCCGAACTCTTGTAACCTTCAGATCTCTGACAGCTACACCGGGAACTTTGAACGTAAAAAGCAGGTGTGGCTGAGCTATAAGCCTGACCTGGTTGCCGCTTCCACCGGTGCTGAAGTCAGGGTGTAGTTCAAGCGCTCCGGCGTGGTAGCCTGGTTCGGCGTCGTTAGGAACCCTGATATCAAATGTGACCTTACCCGCAGCCCTCGTCATACCACCGTTGGCAAGTCTGATCACCTTTACTGTCGATGGATCTATCACGTATCTACCTTTGTTCCTGAACTTGACCCACGACTTGATGCTTTCCTGCGAGGCGTTATCCGGGTTAAAATCGTAGGCCCTGTTCCCGTACCGCTGAAATATCGAGGTCAGAGGGCTTGAGTACTGTGGATCTATCTCAAATGGCTCTTTTGCGTTAGTAGTAATATAGAACGTGACCTCATAAGTTTGACCTCTATTCAATGTACCTAAATCCTTCACGCCTGGAGCGGCTCCGACTGATACTGCTGCAGCCTGTGAGGCAATAAACAGTGCGAGAAGCGTGAATACAGCCAGTTTCTTCATCAATACATACGGTTAATATCACGAGAATTTATACCATTTAGCACTCCCAGAGTCCGAGTGTTCAATCGAACATCACAGACCCGGTGCTACTTTTTTATACTAGCTCTGGAAATGCCTTGTTGAGGGGAATTGGGGAGAGCGTAATGGAATCAACGTGAATCACGATATGTTGAAGACGCAGACCCTCAGTCCAGCAGGACAGCACGAAGTTTCTAGCACCTGCTATGATACCCCCAGAGTCAACCTTTTTCTCGGCGCTTTATGCCGGCATAGAGAAACGACGATTTTCGTCTCAAAATCTCATTTCAAAACCATCAAAAATTCTACAATCAGACATGGAGGTGAACAACAATTAGAAAGCAACTAGGCGTCGCACTGATGGCAGTAGCTCTCCTGAGCTTTGTAGCATCCGCTGCAGCAATCAGCTCACAGGGAACAGACAGCTCTTCAGTCGACGTTACAGTAGCTAGCCAGATCGGAGTTCAGATCGATCCAGCATCACTCAGTTACTCAACAGTTTTCCCAGGAAGCATCAACAAGACGTCCGATAAGGGACTGACTTCACTGGAAATAGAGAACACAGGATCGGAGAACATCACAAGAGTCTGGCTTTCCACATCTGTACCTAGGGACAATCCATTCGGAACAGGAACATCAGGTTCGTACGACGCAGGTAACTTCGTTGTAGTACGGCCTACAAACGAGATCGCAGGCGTCGCAGGATCTTCTGTATTCAAGTACGTAGACAGAAGAGAGTACAACGAATCCAACACGTTATCCTACATCAAGACATCTGCCGGAGGAACCACACAGAGATACGGAAGATTCAAAGTAGGAAACGAAGAGTTCTTCTGGGAGATCGAAGCCGGACAGGCTCCAGGAACCTCAGGAGCAGCAAACCCAAGCATCTGTGATGGTACAGGAAGTAGTCCAAAGCTACTTGTAGGAAATAAGCCACACACAGGCTCTAATCTAGGAACAGCTGACTTCAGGTCAAGCAACAGCGCAAACTACGCTAGCTACACAATCAACGATCTTTCAACCAGTGACACATTCGGTGTCGCAAAAGGAGTTGACTTGAACGTATCCTCAGGTAACAGGACTTACGATATCCTGACTTACTGTGGTGACAGCAGTGCTACAGCACAGAGTAACGAAACTTTCACTCAGAGAGTCAGTTACGATGTCAAGCCTGGATCATCCACAGAGAACCTGGGATCAGGACAGATCGTTCCAAGCGATCTAGCAGCAGTAGGTACTTCATCGAAGTACATGCTGAACTCCACTGGATCAACAGACCAGTTCAAACCTGGTCAGCACTTCTCAGTCAAGACTGGAGTGCAGATTCCAAGAGGAGCCGCAGTCGGTTCAGTAGGAACCGGTTCACTTGACGTATTCATCTCAACCAACTGATGATGCGTCAGCACAAAAACCTACCTGATTTTCTTTCTTCTTTTTCTTTAACTGAATAGGAAGGCTAGATAGCTGAGTGTTTGAATCAAGTGAACAATCCTTTTCCCGGTAACCAGAAGCACAGTTCACATCTTTTTATTCCGGCCCGGGTAATCCATTACTAGTATGCCAAACAAGTATCAAGACCTGTCGGAGGAGGAACTGGCTGAAAAAGCAGAAGAGATGCAGGACATAATACACACGATGGAGAAAGAGGTCCAGAAAGGATACATCGGACAGGAAGATGTTATACACAAGATACTTCTATGTGTAGCAGCTGGGGGAAACATCCTTCTTGAGGGAGTCCCAGGACTCGGTAAATCCTTCCTTGTAACAACGCTTTCACGTGTTGTCGAGGGAACGGAGATGCACCGTATCCAGTTCACACCTGACAAGCTTCCTTCCGATATCGTCGGTACCGAGGCATACAACGAGGACAAGGGTTTCTATGTCGAGAAAGGACCTATATTCGCTAACTTCATACTTGCAGACGAGATCAACAGGGCGCCTCCAAAGGTTCAATCCGCTATGCTTGAAGCCATGCAGGAGCACAAGGTCTCCATCGGAGATGAGACGTTCAGGCTTCCAGAACCCTTCTTCACCATGGCAACGCAGAACCCGGTCGAGCAGGGAGGTACTTACCCGCTTCCGGAGGCCCAGATCGACCGCTTCCTCTTCAAGATCTACCTTGACTACCCGAAAAAGCATAATGAGCAGAAGATCATCGACATGAACAACAACGTCATGGACGATGACGACTTCGATGTCGGAGCTGTCGTGGACAAAAAGGATGTCCTTGACGTCCAGGAGTTCGCAAAGATCGTTACTGTCAGTGAAGAGATCAAGGCATACATCGTTGACCTGGTCGATGCATCAAGAAACCCTGAAGACTACGGACTGGAGTACTCACAGTACATCGACTGGGGTTGCACGCCAAGAGCATCCATCAACCTTGCTCTTGCTGGACGTGCGAACGCCATCTACAACGGCCGACATTATGTCACCCCAGAGGATATACGTGACGTCATCAAAGACGTGTTCATCCACAGGATCATACTGAACTACGAGGGAGAAGCGCAAGGACTTGAAGTGGAAGACGTGATCAAAAACATCGTTGACCGTGTCCCGGTCCGGTAAAGGTAAAGAAAGATGAAAGAGGAAGACTTCATATCCCAGAAACAGCTGAGAGACCAGCTTGATGTCGAGGTCAAGCGTGTCTCAGAGCTCTTCCGATTCATCATGAAGTACAAGAAACAGTTCCAGCCTTCCGGAGTAGAGTTCTCAGGGTTAAGACAGTATCTTCCGAGTGACGATGCTTCAAGGATCGACTGGAAGAACTCGGCCGGTAAACCTGATATGTACGTCAAGCAGTACGACGAAGAGCTGGACATGGACGTCTACATCATACTTGATGCCTCCAACACGATGACGTTCGGCACCGCCGACAAGTTGAAGTCAGAGTATGCCGCACTTGTAACCTCTTCACTCGCCTACGCTTCAATCGACGCAGGATTGAATGTCGGGCTTGGCATCTACGGGAAAGGCGACAAGTACATAATGACGCCAAGAGGCAGCATGGACCAGTACCAGAGAGTCCTGGATGAAGTGACAAAGCAGTCTCATTACGGGGGAACCTTCAACCTGGAAAGCGCGTTGAATGATGCTATAGGACAGATAAAGGAGAACACCTCAATATTCATAGTCTCAGATTTTCTTGAGAACGAGGGTGACTGGAAGTCCAAGATGACGCTGGCCAACCATAAGTTCCGCCACGTCATGTCGGTCATAATCAGAGATCTCAGAGACTACAAAATGCCGAAGTCAGGAAACATGCATTTCGAGTCCCCTGACGGGTCGCAGACTGTAACAGTTAACACGCACAAGTTCGCAGAAAAATTCAACGAGCAGGCAGCGAAAGATGAAGAAGCTTTGATGGACAAACTAACGTCTTCAGGCTGCAGCTATCTTAAAATCGATACTAGAGACGACTTCTCTGGAAAATTCGCAGAGTACTTCGACTCTGAGGGAGAGGGTAGCTGGTGACAGACCTATGCAACTAGTTCTTACAGACCAGTACGCCAACATATTCTTCCTAGTCAACGGTCTGGCGATACTGTTCTACCTCGGAGCGAAACAGAAGAAGAAGCAGAGAGCCATGAAGTTCGGGAACTACGAGACACTGCAGAAAGTGGCTGGAAAAGAGTTCCTGAAATCAAGCAATATAGTCCTGATAATTCGTTTACTGGCATTGACGCTGCTTGTGGTCGGTATATCGAGTCCGGTGATAGTCCAGACAGTTCCATCAACAAGATCGGACTACATGCTGGCGATAGACTCCTCCTCTTCTATGCTTTCATCCGATATACAGCCGACACGTTTCGACGCAGCGAAATCAGTGACAAAAGAGTTCGTACAGAGACTGGGCAATAACTCGGAAGTCGGTGTCGTAGCGTTCGCAGGAAAGGTTCGGACGAAGAAGATGACGGATAACAAACAGGAAGTCGTCAACTACATAAACAAGCTAGAGACCGGTACAACAGCGGGAACAGCAATGGGCGACGCACTGTATTCTGCGACATCATTACTTATAGGATCCAACAGGTCGAAGACCATCATGCTGGTAACTGACGGACGTAGTAACGTCGGTATAGCTGTAAACAAGTCCATCTCATTTGCGCAGAGGAACAACGTGACCGTGAACGCTATCGGTATAGGAGAGAAGAGAACCAACGATCAGCAGTTCGGCATGATAAACGGGAAGAACGCTACTAAAGCAGACTACCCTAACCTTAACACGACAGAGCTTTACAGAATAACCAATGCGACAGGCGGAAACCTGACCACTGTGTCCAACAAGTCGAGCCTTAAAAAGGCGTTCCTCGACTTCCAGGAATCGAAGAAGAAAACAGATATATCCCGGTACTTCATCTTCGCCGCACTGGTGATGATGCTATCTGAATGGGTCCTTGCGAACACAAGGTACAGCATCCTACCGTAAAACCTTATTTAAGCCATACCAAACAGGTTACAGGAAATGCCAGACCGAAAAAAAGATCTCGACACCGATGAAATCGTGAAGCTCTGCGAGGGCACTGTAAAAGAGCTGCGGGAGTTCCTGGACGACAATCTTGTATCCCGAGACTCCCTGGAAGAGCTTCTGGAGGCCGAGAAGAACGGCAAGGACCGGAAGACAGCCAGGAAGGCTATAGAGCGTGCACTGGATCATCAGCAGATGGACGAGGATCTGGCAAAGGTAGAGGAAGACGTGGCGGAGATCGAATCTCTTCTAAACGAGATAGACTCCACAGTAGAAAGAAAGGATCTGCCAGATAAAACCGATCTGGACAGGAAAGAGCTTCTTGAGATCGTGGGTGGAACTGTCAGCGAGCTTAAAGATCGTATCAACTCGAGTAACTTCAGCGAGGACCAGCTGCAAGAGATACTCGAAACCGAGGAACAACTAAAAGATCGGAAGACAGCCGAGTCATTCCTGGGAAAAAAGATCGAAGAATCAGAGTTCGAAAAAGATCTTGAGAAAGCAGAAGATGACCTTGAAGGCATGAAAAAGGAGATCAAGGCACTTGAAGACGAATCAGAGGGACTTGAATCGGATGAGATAGAGAAAGCTGTCGACGGCATCGCAAAGATAGATGACGAGCCAGATGAGGGAGAAAGCAGTTCTGTGGAAGAGACCTCTGCAGGTGAAACTGTTGATGCCCAGGAGAAGCCTGATGAAGACAAAGAGGATATCGAGGGGGATGATGAAGAACCCGAAGATGAAGACAGAGAAGAGAAAGAAGATAAAGACGATTATAAGAAAGAGACAGAGGATACTGAAGATGACGAGGAAGCAGATCAGGATAGCTCAAATGATAGCGAAGAGGTAGAGGAAAACTCTGAAGAGGAAGAGAACGAAGATAAAGATTCCAGCGAAGAGGGAGAAGGGTCAGACAGGGAAGATGATGAGGAAAATCAAAAGGAAGACGAGCTCTCCGAGATGGAGAAGAAAAAGGATATCCTTGAAGATCTTGAAGTCGATCTCTCTGATGACGAGCTAGATGAGATACCGCTTGAACAGCTGCAGTCCTTAAAAGATGAGAAGAAGAAACGACAGAGGTTGATCAACAACCTTTCATCTACCTTTGACGAGGATATGCTGAGGCAGGCAAGCACCGCTGACCTGGAGAAGCTCAGGGAAGAAGCAGATATAGATGAAGAACCCGAGAAGGATGATGAAGAGATCCGGAAGGAGGCGCAGGAAGACCTCAAGATGCTGATGGGTGCAGTAAAGGATAAGGAAGAGAATGAGGAAGATGATGAAGATGAGGAAAATGATACTGGAAGCCTCCGTTCAAAGATAACAGGTATACTGAACCGCAGTGATGACGAAAACGATGAAGAGGAAGAGGATGGTTTCAACGATGACAAAGTACTCGAACTTCTTGAGGAATACAGGGATTTAGAGGGTAGAGAGGCTGCTATAAAGGTCGCACATATCATGAAGGGATACCTAGAGTACAGCGAGGAGATCGAAAGAGAGATGACCTACAGCGAACTGGCTGACGCAGTTGAGAACGAGGATGGAGATTCTATGGATGTCCTTGTCAAGTTCTTCAGGAGGATGCATATCGACCAGTACACCGGCGATATCAAGACCGATGATATAGAAAACGTAATAAATGCTTCAGAGGATGTAGTCAAGGAGCTAAGCTGATGTTCCCGGATAAATACGTCAAGGATATAGAAAGTTCTGTCAAGCGCAATAAATCTCTCAAAAGGATCGGGATATACCTGAGCTTCCTGACCTCGCTGATATTGATCGGGCCTGCGCTCCACGAGGCGGGGCATATAATCGTGCTGAAAGCGATAGGATGCAGCTATTTCATGAACTTCGGCTTCAGCGTATTCCACGGAGTGTACGCCAGTATAGAACCGCTTTGTAACCCAGGAACAGCTACGTTACTGGTTTTTTACTCTACAGGCTACCTGCTAACGCTGATATCCGGGACCACTATGATCCTTCTCGGAAACGAAGATAGAAAATACCTGACCGCTGCAGGAACAGGTTTTCTTCTATCAGTCATCCTCACCATAACGATCGAAGGTGATGTACACAGTGCCGCAGTACTTCTAGGAGAGACCTATTTCGAACCACTTGTGACAGCTCTGATAGTCCTTGGCGTGTTTGTTACAAGCCTGAGAGGTCTGGAGAAGATCGTCTAGAAAGGAAGGAAAGATACACTGATCACACCGTAGTAGTTGACCACCATGTAAAGAAGGATGAATGTCTCACCCATCAAGAGCAGGATAAACGGTATCCTGACCATCGACGAGGTAAGGTTGTACCTCTTTCTCAGAACTGCGTATGCTGCAAGTATAACCGTCCATGCTATAGCGATAAACGGAACCCTCTGCTTTCTTGGGATAAGACCTTCAGGAGGCCTGGTCGAGAAGCTGACATCGGAGAAAGCGTAGGCTCCCTCTGAAGACGAGATTATCAGGGTGGAGTTACAGCTTTCAGGGTTCTTCCCGGTCTCTACCTGTAACTGAAGTGAAGCCGTCTCGTTGACTCCCACACTGTCGACCGTTGAAGACGTTACTTTACCGCAGTCCTCCATGTTCTGCAGCCTTGCGGTGACGTTCGTTATGGTTTTTTCCCCGTTGTTCCTGAAAAGCACAGGTATTGTCTTGTTATTGCTTGTACTGACGCTGATAGACTGTGGCGACTCTTCGATCGATATCCTCGAGTTGAACTGGCTCTTGTTAACTTTCAGCATGAAGTAGTCAATATCCAGCCTTCTCTGCGCATTGTGTGCGACGACTGGCACGATGTACTCGCCAGGCTGCTGATCCTCGGGCGGTTTAACAAAGACATCTCTTGTAACATATTCTCCTACCGAAAGGTTGGCTATCTTTGCAGGACGTACCTGCCAGTTGGGTCTCAGCTTCTGTATCTCAGGTGATATCGTAAGGTCTGTTGCGGTAGCGTTACCCACGTTCGTTATATTCATCTTTGCGGCAGCGTACTGTCCCTGGAAAGCCGTGTAAGTCTGGTTGACCGGCTGCATATCTATCTCCAGCATCGGGGTCGGATTCGGCCGTGGCTGTGGCTGCGGCGTCTGACCCGGATTGTTGTTGTTGCCTTCTATCGTTTGGTCAGATGTCTCACCGGACCTATTCGCATCTTCAGGTATGGTCTTGTTAACCGACTCGTTTCCAAGCTTGCTGTAGTTCTGCGGAAGGGTGTTGTTAGTTGTTTCATTACCGGTATGGTTGATCTCATCTGGGAACGTCTTGTTGGTCGTCTGGTTACCTGTCGTGTTTACTCCTCCGTTTTTACCGAACGCTGTGACGATCTTGAAAGGGACGTGTCTTTTCTGGGTGAAGTTAGTGGTAGAGTTGGAAAGATTGTTCGCTGCGCTGCTGTTACACGTAGTTCTTTGCTTAACGTGTCCACCGTAGTATCCCTTGTCATAAGTCGCATTGAACATCTGGAGGTAGTACCGGGAATCACCTGGAGGAACATTTTTCCAGGCTGTACCGTTGTAATCTGTTACAACAGGACCCAGGTCATCTCCGGGATAATAAGTACTGTTCTGCTTCGTAACATTCAGGTAGTCGACAGAGATATTGGCCTTAAAGTTGCCGACGTTATGTATCTCTGTTACAAAGTATCCTGTCGAGTTCTTGGCGATCGTTCCGTTACCTGGCGCATAGAAATTTGAGATAGTTGAGTCACACCTGTACTTGACCCCTACATTAACGCTGGACGAGTCACTAGCTGCGAATACCTGGAATGTGAAAAGTATCAGGGAGACGAAGAAGATGGTTTTGAAGTATTCCATTTTTTCTAGAGCACCCGGTACACATATCCGATACATGCCACTATACCTGTCAGGAGCAGGATCGTGGTCGTATCTATCCCCTTCTCTGTATAATCATCCTTTCGAGTGGCTTTATAGCTTTTCGAACTATTTGATGTAGACCGGATGCTATCGTCTGGTTGATCCGAACTGTTCAGACCGCTGTCTTCCTGCTTCGAACCGGTGTCCTGACCGCTGGTCTCCTGCCAGAATCTCTGCTTCCACTGACCCTGGTCTGGTTTGCTGTTCTTATCCCGCTGGGGCTGTAGAGACGGGTCAAGATGGATCCTGTAAAGATACTCTCTGACCTGTACCACGTTCTGGCTTCCTCCGTTCTCCTTCCCCGGTGAAGCAAGTCTTGCCTCTATCCTGATAGGCACGACGATATCGTTGGAGAAGCGGTGTCTGCTCACGTTCACCGTAAAGCTTTTTAGATCGAATCGAGTGTACCTACCCTCTCCAAGATGGTACCATCCGCTCCCCTCTGGATCGGTAGTAACCGGCGAGGGTTCAAGTATGAAAGAGGACTTTTCAAAATCCACGTCATACTCTGGAGACGGTTCAGCAGAAAGCTGCACCTCAAGTCTCCTGCTGGATGGATTGAGGAAACCTAACCTGAACCCTGTCTGGAGATCTCCCGAGTTTTTCTCCAGCTTCATCGGGAAAGTACCGAAGCTTAAAGCGGTAGAGGGTGAAACCATACCAAGAAAAAGGATTCCAAGCAAGATGAAACGAGTTCTCTTCTGCATCCAACTACCTCGTAGAGTTACCCTTGAAGTATATGCTTCCCGAGTATCCGCCTTTGTATATGCCTTTCGGCACGTCTAACCAGAAAAAGTTTGTGAGGACATCTCCCGGGCTGATGTTTGATTTTATATGGGTAAAACTGTTTGAGAGGTTCAGGGCTGTCGCCGGGTCGTTCGTGAACGAATGGCTGACGTTAACAGCGCTTATATTGTAGTTCCAGCCCTGGTCAGAGGTTAGATTCGTGGACCTGATCCAGAGATCGTCGACAGTATTGCTTTCCTGAGGGACCGAGACGTTGTACAGCAGATCGCTGTTGTTCTGTGCAGGTTGATCGGTAGTACCGGGATTCAGTACACCAAAATCGACAGTGTTCCAGGTCACGTTGATCAGTATAGCCATGTTTATCTGCGCAAGATGATCTTCAGTATCGTTACCAGAGATCTTTGAGTAGGACGAATTCGCCCTGATATCCAGCAGATGGTATGAAGATAGAGCGCCTGTAGCATTGACAGACCAGCTCATGGTACAGGTATCTCCCTTCAGCAGATCCGGACTGCATTCCTGAGTGCTTTGGGTCTCTGTGTAAAACGGAGTCCCTGAACCTGAAGGGATCATCGTATCAGCTGTGGCAGCTGACTTATTGTATCTTGGATATCCATCGACCTTTCCACATTCTCCGTCAAGACATGTGATCGATGCGTTCATAACGAAGGTCTTGTTCTGGGTCAGTACTGTATCATTAGGAGGATCGTTGATCGTCATGTTCAGGTAACCTAGCTTGTTGATATCCAGGTCATGGAGATCATAGCTACCTGAATCGTTGGAGGTGTGATTAACAGTAAAGTTCAGGTTGAAAAACTGAGAATCTGGCAGTGATGGCGTCACCAGGTATTTCGCATACATAGTGCCTCCAGGTGAGACCGTTCCACCGTTACCTGTATCCCATGTGACTCTCCCGTTCTGGAAAGTTCCTCCGTTCAGACTTTGTGAGGTGTTGTACCATATCTTGTTCACTGTCCATGTACTGTTGAGACCGGCGTGGTACATCTCGTCAGATCCGTTGATATTCCATGCCTGATTTCCATCGTTGACTATCTTGAACTGCACCCTGTACTCTTTATTCGATGATTTCTGGTCTATCCTGAATGTTGTGTTAAGACCATAGTCTACAAGCTTTCCTGCAGTATCTTTTCCAGAGGTCGATAGCCCTGTCACGTCGTATACAGATATATTGGTGACATTAGGAAGCGGATCGGATGTTGATCCAAAACTTTGAGCAGACGCCAAAGCTGTAGCTAACAGAAGTGCAGCGAAGATAAATGATACCCTGAGAACAGGTCCGGCCTTGCTCATCTACAGTATATAGACTGTCTGCCAGCCATTAATAGTTAAGCCGTTCAGGCGAATACGATCGCAACACCGGCGACATCACCCAGTATTCCGATAACTACGAGCCACTGGTACATCTTCCTGTCCTTTTCCAGATTAGTCTCGGCTTTGTTGATCTTGTCTGCGGAACTCTTTGCGTTCTCAAAAGCATGCATAACGGCGTTGAGATTATTTGTAAGACTGGACTGTGGAAGGTTCTGCAGTTGATCGATGCTTCTCTGGAAATTACTGTCAGAAAGTATAGCATCTGCTCTGTTCATGGAATTACTTGCATCCGAGACCTGCTTTTCTGCGTGCTGAAGCGTCAAGACAGTTTGGATCGCAACCAGCATAAGCGTCGTGGAAGCTATTATCAACACTTTACCCATCTCTCTTTTATCCAGGCCATACTTCCTGTGGAGAGCAACCAGTTTTTGCTTCGGATTCACGGTAAGTTGTTTTTACCGCCGGTTTAAATGGGTTCAGCAAGTTCCAAGATCAAGGTTATAGGCCTTCTCCCACTGCCCGCAGGAAAGCCCATAAGCCTGTGCAGTGGACTTCCAGGTTTCATTCGGTATATCTGGAGTCGAGCATATGCCTCCCTTCAACTTCTGGCATCTGTCAGCCAGCGCTGTTCTCTCTGTCTGGTTTATGTCAGAGAATACCTTATCCTCAGAGGTCTTTCCGATACATCCGTCCAGAGGGAGGCCGTGACAGGTTATAACGGTTTTATGGTATCTGCCTTCCGACTCACGCAGTACGAAACCGTTCACTGCAGTAGCTGCCACAGCAACGAGAACTACAAGGACTGCTGTGATCGCTGCCGCTTTACTCTTATTCGTTTCAAGAGTCATCTCTGGTTTAGTCTGGGGAACTGACTGGTTTAAAAAAATTGGATAAGTAAACTGGTCTTATGGGCGTAAACATCTGGATGGTATTCGAGGCTCTGGGACCTGATAAGGAAGGCGTCGAGTCTTCGATGGAAGAACACATCCGCACTCTGAAGAACGAGAAAGAGATAGATGTCAAAAGTGTTGAAGAGGAAGAAGTCGAGGAGATGGAAGATCCTCACCCGGAAATGGACAGGGGATACTCCCAGGTAATCGAGGTCAAGGCTGACTTCGATACGTTCCAGAAGGCTATAGAGACCGTGATCAACTACGGACCTACTTATGTTCAGATGGAGGGCCCTGACAAGTACGAGATGGATCTAGCGGAAGGTCAGAACACTCTCCAGAGCATCGCGACAACAATGCACCAGTACGCCCAGATGGGAGCTGGAGGAGTTCTTATCTCGAAACCCTCACAGGACAACTCCTAACCTATTTATTCGTCGATAACGGTAGTGAATCCATGAAGAAGATATCTCTGGCTGTCCTGCTTGTTCTACTCGCTTCAACTGCGGCAGCTACCACGGTACAGTCAGAGCAGGTCAAGGTCGATCTTGCCACATCTGATGTCAACGTGAATATGCATGTCTCCGAGCTTACATCATCCAGGTTCACCTACATAACCAGTTATCCAGTCGAACCTGATTCTGTGGAGGTCGATATAAATGGTAAAAACAAGAATTGTGATCTGAACCCTCTCCAGCTCGGAGTCGAGATAAGCTGCCCTACGAACATAAGCAGTAACTTCACCGTGGACATCAACTTCACGGGACAACAGTTCGTGACAGATCAGCCGGATATGAAGGTTTTCAGGTACAGCCAGTCTATCTACAGGCCCACAAAAAACTATGATCTGAGAGTTCTTCTGCCGGCAGGAGCAGGACTGGTCAACTCGGCTAACTCATCCGAGAACATCGTCAGCCCTCCAAACAACAATATAGGCAGCAACGGAAGACGGATCTACGTCGACTGGCATACCGAACCAGAGCTCGGTGACACATTGAACTTCAAGGTTCTTTTCGAAGAGTTCTCCACATCCAAAGACTACCTGCCTATAATCGCTGCAGCTCTGCTGATAGCTATTGCAGGTATCGTTGGCTACGTGACATGGAGACGAAAGTCCAGGGAAAGTGTTGAATCGCTTTACGAGGATCTTAACCAGGATCAGATCGAGGTACTTGAACTGATCAGGGAAAACGGAGGTTCCATGCTACAGAAAGATATCGTACAGGAATCAGAGTACTCAAAAGCGAAGATATCCGGTGTTGTATCAGAACTGGTAGACGAAGAGATAATCGAGAAGAAGAAAGAAGGCAGGAGCAACAAGCTCACGCTATCAAGAAAGTACTCTCACTAGCTAGGGACTCCCTTTCGAGAAGGTTATAGGAAGTATATGCACCTGTCCGTTCGTTATCGTTCTACAGACGCATCTCAGGTCAGCGTTGTTCTTCACCTGGTCCGAAAGGTTTACATCTATCGATCCGGGTTCGAAACATGCAACCGAACCAGTAAAGTTCTTGTTCTGCTTTATCGTTCCTTCAAGCTTCTGGCAGTAGGTCTTGCCAGTCATCGAGTGGGAGAGAACTAGTCCTAATACGACGCCTGCTACAGCGAATACTGCTATGAAATGGTTCCTGTTCATCTAGTTCACCTCTAATGCTTTCGTGCTGTTCATCGACTCAAGTTCCCTATCTATAACACTACCTAGCTTATTCTTTGACTGGAAACTATGATATACCTGACCGTTCACAACGACGGCTGGATAATCTGTGATATTGTAGGTCTCCTCCAGGAACTCGATATTTCTCATACCCAGATCAGTGTCGAGAGGGAATACTATCAGTCTTGATGGGTACTTCCTCCTGAAGTAGGTGAGGACTGTTCCCTGATCCTCACATGCAGGACATTTATCCTTGGAGTAGAAGTAGACTATGTCCAGTACCTGTTTTCCGCACTTGGATTCAAGCGTCCTTACTTCCAGATAATTCTGTATTACCAGGTTAGTGTATCTTTTCTTCAGAAGCTGGTACTCCGGTGAGTCGAACTTGCTGGATGATTCATATGCTGCAACTTTTTTCCTTAAAGATGATATCTCGGGAGTGGATGTCCTTATCCACGTCTTCATCGCACTGCATCCCTGTGTGTCAAAGCTCCTGGCCATCTCAAAGCCAAGCGACTGTGATCTCTGCTGTACCTCGAGATCTTTTATATCCGAGCTGAGCTTGTTCAGCTTGTAGTTATTTAGTCCCATACCGAGAGAGTAGATACCTCCCACTATGACAAACGTTACAAGCACTGCGACACCTATGATCTCCCAGTCAACAGTCCTTTCTACCATCTACGAGCACCTCCTCGTATCTCTTCCAGTGCTGCTGCCACCCAGAAACCTGCGTAGAGGAACGAGTAGATCCATAGGAACAGCACGTAATGTGTTTTCCGTTTCCATAACTTCACATCCTCCCCAGCAGTTTTAATACTGAGCAGGAGATTTGCGATACCTATAAGCAGGAACCATGTGTAGAATATGTGGAACATGGACAGCGACTGGATGCTTAAAGACATCGAAGGCGGTATAAAACCGACCAACTGGTACGTGTAGTAAGACTGGAGGATCCCTGTAGCCATATTGTAGAGGAAATGACCGAGTATGAATACCACTATAACGTTCCACACCATGTTGAACGGGAGCAAGAACAGCCCAAGGTTCCCGTAACGTGTATTGAAAACCATGTCACGGTACCTGAAAAAGTTGCGTATATAGCCCCTGTACCAGCGGACTCTCTGCCGGTAAAGACCTTTCAATGATTCAGGGGAGACCGTCTCCACGTAGGCGTTGCTGCTGTTCTCGATCTTGACACCTTTCCTGTGCATACGGAAAGCTATCTCCATATCCTCTGTGAGAGTGTCCTCATCCCAGCCACCCATCTCCCTCAACATCTCAGTATCGTAAATACTTCCAGGTCCGGGCATCACATACTGGGAATCAAAGATGGCGAACAGCTTTCTCAGGAATACCTGATAGATGTACTCCGCCCAGATCACCTTTTCCACCCAGCTCCCCGGCTCTTTAACCTTCATAGCTGGTGTAACACCTTTTACCCCCTCATCCCTCATGTAAGGGACCATGCTTTTCAGCATGTCAGGGTCAGCGAACGAGTCGCCATCCAGGCATCCGACGACCTCAGTCTTGACCTGTTTGAGAGCCGTGTTCATCGAGGAGGCCTTACCGGAGTTCTCCTTGTCTATGATATCTATCCTGTCCTCGTACTGCTTCATGATCTCAAAGGTATCATCAGTAGAACCATCGTTGACTGCGATTATCCGAAGTTTGTCCTCAGGATAGTTCTGGTCAAGAAGCGACTCTATCGTCTTCCCGATGTACTTCTCCTCGTTGTACGCCGGTATGATGAACGTAACATCAGGCCGGTAACCGTTATCTGGATCAAGATGTACCTTGCCCCTGTTGATTATGTAGACTATAAGCCAGAGGACGGAGGAGAATATCATAACAGTGAAAATCAGGAAGTAAACAACATCTATGAGTGCTAGCATGAAATATTCTCCTCCAGGTAAATCATTTCCGCTCTAAGATTCATAAATCCGGATCTTCCTTCCACGTCCATCTAGAGTTGACCATATAGTTCCAGGCGAATACCAGCAGTATAGCTATCATATTCGACAGGAGATAGTATATACCTGCGAACTCGGTCAAAGCATACAGTATAGCAAGGTTAAGTACCACGCCTGCGATAGAGACCAGGTTAAACTTCAGGACTCTTTTAACCATGTTTTTCCGGCCGTTTTTACCTCGGCCCATGAACGTCCATGCCTCATTAAAGCTGAAATTGGCGATCGTCGAAGTCTCCTTGGAGATGACTGCGCTCAGCATGTACTGTAGGCCCACATACTCTGTAAAGATATAGAGCAGGCTCATATCGACCAGCGCTCCCGCACCGCCGACTATACCGAACTTTATGAGCTGATCGTATTCTTTTACCCCCAGCTTTACCAGCAGAGCCACATTATCCACGAAATCTGTGAAACTGTACTTAGGTGTCCCCGCCTTTCTCGGCATGAAATCTATCGGCACTTCTTCAGCTGTGTAACCCTGATCAAGCAGATGCATAAGAGAGGCTGCCTGGTAATGGAAACCATCTGGAAGAGAATCCCTGACATCCAGTATCTCTTCAACTGCTGCCCTGTTGTACGCCTTAAAACCGCTTGTGAAGTCTCTCACGGAGCATCCAAGGAAGTAGCGGTAGATGTAGCTGCCGATCAATGGATTTATCCTTCTCAGGATCGGGTCATTTCTAGAACCGTCTTCGATATAGCGTGAGCCCACGGCGATATCCGATCCATCGCCTACAGCAGCTATTATATCTTCAAGGAATCTCGGGGGGTGAGAGAAATCCGCATCGCTCTGGACAACTATATCGCCATCAGCTCTTGTGAAACCTTCCTTGTAAGCCGATCCGATACCGCTCTTGCCGTCCCGCTCAACCAGTTTAACGTTGCCGTATTCATCGGTCCTATCTTTTACCCTGTCCGGTGTGCCGTCATCAGAACCGTCATCCACCACTATTATCTCGAAATCTCTGTTGGAAAGCTCGTCTTCTATCTCGTCGATCAGGGGCCCGATATTCTCCCCTTCGTTGTACGTCGGTATCACTACTGAGACTTCCACTTTCTATTCCCCGGTGTAAAGATAAATAGCCTCATCTTGGTTAATAATTTTGACAGTTCTGAAAGCCTGGCTTGAATCCATGAAACTCCTTATCTCCGGGACATGTGAACCGGTCTCGAACATGTAAAGATACCCTCTGCTATCAAAGACTTTCTTCATCGAACCCTTTCTGGCGAGTTCAGCCGGTATCACTACTGTATCTCTTTTCGTGCCGTAGGCCAGCACAGGCCACCTGCTGTTCGTGTATAGAGTTGTGTTCTCCGGGGTATTCTGTTTCAACCAGCTGATACCGTTCTCGATAGGTGGATGCCACTGGTCGACTGTCAAACCTTTCTTCAAAGGATTTCGGTCCGACATGCTGGTGAAAAGCAGAGGCAGTGAAAGGATCACAAGTATGATTACAGCTGCCAGCTTTTTGGTATCCCTATCCTCGAAAATCCTGCTCTGCTTCATGAAACCTCTTGCCGAGATGATAGAAAGGAACGGTATCACCGGCATAAGGAAACGGTGCTCCTTGTTGCCAAGCCAGAACTGGAGCGGGATGTAGAGGCATAGCAGGAATACAAGAGGCATTAGATCCTTGTGACTCCACTCGAAATCAGTGAAGTAGAGCAACACTCCGATGTACAGGGTCGGCAACAGGAAGACGCCGAACCCCATCACATAAGTCATGAACGGGTCGGTGGCCCCGGAAAGCCTGATAGCCTTCTGGAATACGAAAATCGGCGATCCGTAAGAAAGGTAGTTCCACAAAAGATATGGAAGGAATGTTAACAGGAAGCCTGCCTTCATGTACCAGATGCTTCTATCCCTGAATAGATCGAGATAGAACTCCCCTGAAAGCAGATCGTCAAGTTTTTCCGATCGATAAAACAGTACAGATAACACGATAGCCGGTATTATGAGGAACGAAGTGAACTTCATCAGGACAGCCAGTGCCGCTGTAATACCTGTTAAAGCCGAGTATTTTCTCCTAGCTGTTTCAAGATACCTGTTCATGAAGAACGCTGTGGAAAGCCAGAAAACTGGTAGAACAGGATCGACCAGTATGTCATGAGATATAGTCGCAGCCAGGGGAGAGACCGTGTAGATAAGCGATGCTGCTACAGCAGTCTTTTTATCGAAAAGATCGTCCGCCAGCCAGTAGGTGACAAGTATCCCGAGAGTTGATAGAAGCGATACCCATACATGGATTGCTGCTATAGAACTGGTTGCAAGCATGACCGGTGCGAGAAGCAGTGGGAAAAGCGGTGGACGGAAGTCGAACTCGTTGTAGTTGTTCGGGCTCTTTCCATCTATTATCTGGGCGTGCTGGAGATAAACGGCCTCATCCCAGTAATGATAGTCAAGACGGACCGGAGCGAGTCTTATCACAAAACCGAATGCCAGTATGAGCAAAAGAATGTACTTCAGCTTCCGGTCCATACCGAGAATCTGCGGTCCTATTTTATTATATCCTATTCATTCTTCTTGATCTCACGGAGGAAAACCGTTGCATAAGATCCTTTCGGAAGATCGAACCTCACAGTCATCTTGTTCTTGGTCATGTTAAGATCATCTTCCTCTATATCAGCGACCTCGAAGTTCCTGAAATCTGCGAACGCACGTCGGTAAGTTCCCTCAGACCTGAGCTCTGGGAAGTCCGGTAACCTGAAATCCTCCTGTGAGACCTCTTCTTCCTCGAGGACCTCCTGGATTATATTCTCAGGTTTGTTGTCCTTGAGATCAGTCTTGTAACCGACTAGAGGGATCTCGTACTCAGGCTTGAACCATCCATCGTCCAGAAGTCGAGAAAGAGCACGGTTGAAGATCCATGACTGGTATGCATGGATGAAAAGCTTCTGGAGTCCGTCAGGCAGTCTTTTGATAGCTCCCTGGTAGTCCTCCGGGTTCTTCGTCAGGTGGTAGAGCAGTGCTTTCTCGTAGCGGTACTGCTTCGGAAACTTCTCTGCTGCCCCCTCCACCTCTCTTGTCTCCCATAGCTCGTTCCTGATCTTCCTTATCGACTTGTACTCCGAATCGTATGGCTTGGCGATGTATGTCCATACTGCTTCTTCGTAGTTTCCCTGCAGTATAAGGCGACCGACCTGGTGAGTTATGGGGCGAGAAGAACCGAAACGTTGACGTCCGAAGTAGTTAGGAAATTTACCATCCATCTCGTCCACGATCTTCAGTGAACGGTTCCGGATGTCTTCAATAGGCAGTGCCAGCTGCCTGATGGTGATCTCGAACCTGTTCGCATCCAGGTTTCCAAGACCGATGTATCCGTTCTTGCCTACCACTTCGAGATCGAACTCGTCTGTGAACACTTGGTTCACATCCTCCTCGGTGACTCCCTGAATCGAGATATACTGTTCTGTGACGGCACGCTTATCCTTGTTGCCAGCGTAGCCGATCCTGTCCTTCGATATATGTAGCATGTTGGACAGCTTGGAGATAGCCTCCATAGTAGTCATGTTCTGCTTTCGGAGCTTAACGATAAGATGATCACCTTCACCGGTATCATACGAGGCAAGCTCTTCTACTATAAAATCGTTTATCTGTTCCTTTATCTCGCCCTTGATACCTGGCGTATCAGTGTAGTAATTCCATTCCATCATGTCTTCCCTCATTCTACCAACCTCAACTGCCCTGTTATAGAGTCGATTTTGGACTCCTCTGACGGCCCGATACCCAGAGCTGTTTTAGTTCCTGGTTCAAGCTCCGTCCTGCCAGCATCTTTAACTAGGTAAGCTGGTATTTTATTACGTTTGGTCTGCATCAGCAGGTCTTCCAGAGCACTGTCTCCTGAGTAAAGCACGACCTTCTTCGAGCCTTTACTCTCCCATTCACTTCTCTCAGATTTAGAAGCTTTCTTGTAGGCGCCGAGAGAGGCATGACAGGCCTGAGCGATAGCTTTGCCTTTTGAAATCTCCAAATCTTCTCTTATAACGATCGCCTGTTTTAGACCTGACATTGTTTCAAGTATCTATTAACTATATTGTCTTCCGATTTTTAATTACCTTTTGGTAACAACTGATAGACTGCGAGTTTTCTCAGGATGGAAAGCGGGTGAAATAGTCTCCCCACCAGCTCTTCTCCATAAGAGACATGCCAGGAACAATCCCCGGCACAGAAAACGCACAGCGCTTCCATCAGATGGGTCCACCCAGATTCGAACTGGGGATCTTCGCCTTGTAAGGGCGACGTCATAACCAACTAGACCATGGACCCTATCCCGCAATAATACGGGTCGAGTGTAATTCTTATAATAAGCTCGGTCTAGTCAAGTTCCTTGTCAAGGATAGGATCATAGACATGATCATCTCTCGAGTAGTAAGGATAGTAGACAAGCTTCTTGTCGCCCTCCTGGGTCACATCGTCCTCGGAGAGCTGCCTATCGATCAACTGCTCCTGCTCCACTCTTTCCTCGACGATATCGAAGTCGAATATCGTATCCTCGATAGCGACCTCATCCTCCTTGACCCGTCCTTTATCCCTCAGACTGTCAAGCCAACCGGTTATCTTGCCTATACCGACATCGAGGTCATCCATGATCTCGCTCTTGCCCTTACCTTCTGAGAGCTTCTGATGCACCTTCTTCTCGTTCCCTGAAAGTTTCTCGATCTCCGCCTTGATCTCTCCAGAGACAGCATCGACTAGAACAAGTTTATCATCCGACTCGACCCTGTAGAGAGGATAGTAGGCGACATCATACTTCTGGTTTCTCTTGGTCTCTATCTGGCTCTTCGTCCTCCTGGGCTTGAACATCCGTATCTTTGTCTTCTCGATGTATGTCTCAGAGGTCTGCGTGGTTCCGCCGTGCTTCGACTTCCTTGTTCTCACATCGGTCATGACCGGGTACTCGTTACCAAGCACAAAGCATACTCCCGGTGGAAGCGATTTTATCATCGACTCGACCTCTGAAGTAACTCCCTCGAACGACTTGGATATAGCCTTGAGATCGTTCGGGTTGGTAACCCTGAGTATGAACTGGGTGTTACACTGGCTCAAAACGTTCTTGTCGATCCTCGCCGGCCTCTGGGATATGACTCCTATACCGAGTCCGAACTTTCTTCCCTCCGACGCTATCTTTCTCAATATCTTGTTGGAAAGCGCCTGCTCGAAACCTTTCTCCGGCGCAAAGTTGTGAGCCTCCTCAATCACCATTATGAAAGGAGGTATCAGGTTCTTCTTCCTGAGATCGAACATCCTTTTAGCCAGAGAGTACATAGTCATCTCCGCTGTCTCAGGTTCAACAGCTCTCAGGTTGACAACGGTCGCTTCACCCGGAGTAAGTATGCTTTCAAGATCGACCGGGTCCTCTGAGAACAGATTCGACTCGTCGAGCTGCTCAAGCGAGTTCAGCAGGTTCCACTTCGCACTAGACTCTTCCTGGGAGACTGCATCCATAAGATCGGTCAGGTTGTAATCATCGCCCTTGTCCCTCAGCCTCTTGAGAGCATTGTACAGGACACCCATCTGGGAGTTGGTCAGCGAGTCGGGTAAAACCTCCAGTATCTCCTTCTTCTCCATGTTAATCTCTGAAAAGGACAGGGGAAGCGCCTCCTGGTTGATATCCGTGTTGGGAGAGTACTCGTTTATCTCATAACTTCTCTGCTCCTCCTTATTTTCCGGGTTAGGGACACCAAGCGAATGGTACTCTCCATGAGGATCGATAACCATCACAGGAAGATCTTTCTCCAGCATCTCCTCTATCAGGACACCTGTCAGGTAACTGTTGTGGCAAACTATGCCGCCTTTACCTGCTATAAAGTTATGATGCTCTCTAACCGTCAGGTCGTACACGTAACCCTCATAATCTATAGCTTCGATCGACTCTATCTTATCCCAAAATACGTCAGAGCTGGCTAAATCATTGTAAAGCGCACTATCTAGGGTCTCCGCTAGCTTCTCGAACTTTCCACGCGAAGGTCTTCTCTTGTTCCTTTCGTATAGAGAGATAAGTGTCGAGTGAGATCCAATTTTATCGCCTAAATTCTCCTGTGAGATCCCAACTTTATTTCGCTCAGTCTTCAGGTATTCTCCATCTACAGGCACTACATCGGTATTGGTGTTGTCCTCTTTGCCATCCATGTATCTCTCAAGTTTATCCTGCTTCCTATCGATCCCGAACCCGACTCGGCCCGAAAATTTTTCCAACTGTTCCCTTCCGCTAATAGCGATCCTGTAGTATATATCGCCTTCATGATCGGAATTAGTTGCTTCCTTCTCCGTTTCACTCATTCTAGCAACTATCCCGAATTCGAGCAACAGGTAGGAAAGTTTATTGATTATGTCCTCGCTGGCTGAAGAAAGAGTTACTTCATGATTCTCCATACAGCCTTCAGCATCAAAGAAGGCCCTGAGAAATCTTTTCTTGCATTCTCTCGGAGATTTTAGAACTATATCCGGTATCTGTTTTGACCGGGATTTCTGCAAGGGTTTGTAGCCGACATCTTCAAGCAAGTATTTTAGTGAAGTAGAGCCTATATAACGGGATTTATCTCTCATCCCATGAGTTTCTAGACCAAACAATGAATCGGCGTGAGAAACAAATTTCTCCATCAGGCTCTCGTCATTGTTTGTAAATATAATCCGGTAACTTCCGTCAGCGTGTTGTTCTGTCCCCTCAGCTATTACCAGAGAAAGAAATTCTGCAAACTCAGGAGAGAAAATTTCAGGAACTTCAATCCCCTTGGAATTCTGAGTGAGGAATAAACCTTCGCTTGAAAGAGGTTTCATGCCCTCATATTTCCAGTTCTCCAGCGTGCTCTTGCTAACCGCCAACTCATTAGCAATCTCTGTAAGTCCCGTGCCCTCCTTGTCCATTGCCCGGAATTCTTCAAATTTCTGGACTAGTTTCTCCCTATTATCCGACTCTTCACGAGCCTTGGCCCTTAAATCTTCCGAAATCGCAAATTTGCTGGTCCCCGTAGTTTCCAACTCTCTAGGAACAGCTATATGTCCACCCTCTTCAAGCTCTCGAGCCTCTACAAAACCATAATTTTCTTCCGCACTCAATAGAGGATGTTCTGGAGTAACCTCAACTTCTCTACCTGAAGAAGTCTTAATTCGAAGAACCTTGTCGGCTTTCTTCCTGTAAGCGTATAGAGCGTCTGCATCAACTTGATTGTATTCGTCATCCAACGCCTTCACAGAGCAGTTATCTAGGATCCGGAGTTCTTCCTCTTCCGAAGATTTAGCGACGTGATCAGAAGATTGGAAAATTTCCTTAATCTTTTTCAAAGAACCATTGCTTTTGATTACTGGCGTCTCCGGAGTCACACATTTACCGGCACCTGTCTGAGCCAGAACTGCGAAGTGCTTGTAGAAGTCGTCCTTGTTGACGAAGATATCGATATCCTCGTTTGTCTCAAGGTTCCCAATCCGAAGACCTGAATCCTTAAGTCCGAGAGTATCGGAGATCAGTTCCTGGTCAGCACGGTAAACGATCGAATCCGGTTCGATAACCCTTCTAGGTGCTTTCGTAAGACCTTTATCCCGGTAACCTATTATGTTGGCGTTGGCTATGGTCTCGCCTGACGATTTCTTAGTCACTTCTTCGACCTGTCCAAGGATCCACTTCCCGTTGGACTTGACCGAGATAAAATCGAATTTTCTGACCTCCTCAGTCGCTCTAAACTTGAAAGATGAGGTGTTCACTTTTCCTTCAATCGTTCCCAGCTGCATAGTTTAACAGGCGAACGGGAGATTGATAAATTATTCCAGCCCTGTCGAGCAAGGGAATTTAAGAAGGTAGAACCCGACCTAAAACCTATGGACATCGGAAAACTCAGGGACAACCTGCTCAACTCAGAAAATCTACATAAGGATTTTCTATACCTGGGGATCACTTTGATAGTAGCCCTGGTTTTCATAGGCGCAGGCAACCTTAAGACCCCTGATAATCCTGTCAAGGTAGGTTACACCGAGGTCTACACGCAGTGCATCGGTATCGATGCAGGAGTCTGCCTTGGAGTCCAGAAAAGGACCTACAAGACCTTCAACTATGATAACTACACCAATCCGGAGCCGGGAACAGCTAACTACTACAGGAACGTCGAATCGCACCTCATGCTTCAGGCATACAACATATGCGACTCAAACGTGACCGGTATGGAGTGGACAGACCAGGCAAGCTACCTGAACAAGACCGGAACAGAGTGGCTGAAGAACGAAGATGTCCAGCTGCTTCCATGCAGCCAGACATTCTACCGGCCGATGGATTGGAAGCCATAGATAGGGCGACATGCTTTGTAAAGCTATTAAAAACCCTTTAGCAGTTGCCATACCCACGTATATTAAAAATGTTCTCAGCGATTTTTTGCCCTATAGAGGTATAACAAAAATGACAGATGGAAAGTACGTCGAAAGAACTTTTGTCGCTGTCAAACCTGACGCAGTTAAAAGAGGCCTGACCGGTGAGATCGTCTCAACCTTCGAGAACGCAGGTTTCAAGATCTGCGGTATGAAGATGGTATGGGCCGACGACCAGCTACTTGAGAAACACTACGAAGAGCACGTCGACAAGCCTTTCTACGAGGGACTTGCAGAGTACATGAAGGAAGGACCCGTGGTGACGATGGTACTGGAAGGAGTCCATGCAGCAGAGAACGTGAGAAAGATCGTCGGTACAACCGACCAGAGAGAAGCTCATCCAGCGACTATCAGAGGAAAGTACGGACACATGTCGATGGATCATGCCGACGAAGAAGGACGTTTCTACAAGAACATAATCCACGCTTCGGAGCCAGGAGAAGCTGAAAGAGAGATCAAGATCTGGTTCGACGAAGAAGAGCTGTACGACTACAAGACCTCACAGGAAGAAGAAGTCAGATAAGTGATCCATTATGGAGTTCAACCATTACCAGGACAGGACAGAGGAAACAGCGATCTACCCAGAAGATGATGCTGTTAACTACCTCGCTCTCGGTCTCAACGGCGAGGCCGGAGAGGTCGCAGAGAAGATCAAGAAGTCGATAAGAGACGACAAAGAACTAGGCGACGATATGAAGAAAGAGCTGGGAGATGTCCTGTGGTACCTGGCAAGACTGGCAGACGAGCTTGGATTCGAACTCGACGACGTAGCCGAGAACAATCTAGACAAGCTTTTCGACAGGAAGGAACGAGACAGGATCCACGGCGACGGCGATAACCGCTAGTCGCTGTCGTATCCCCTCCTGTTCTTTTCTATCCGCAACCTATGCTGGTGCCTCGTTGTTGTACGCATCGTAGATAGAGTATATCCAGATGACCGGATACATGATGAACCCTATCACAACCATCATCAGCCCTACGCTGATAACTGCTCCCAGCATCAGTCCTATACCTTTCCATATCTGACCCTTGACTATCTGGCCAAGACCAGGCATGAAGAAAGACAGAATAGCAGCGAAACCATACTTCTCGGCCTCTGAACCATTATCTTTTGACATGGAGTGCGATTAGCATCTATTTTTTAAATCTGTGTTTGTTGAACAAGTTTACATCCATTAGAGTGCAATAGTATGGCGATTGAAGGAAAAAGGATAGGCGGAAAAGGATGTTAGTCCCTTCAGAAGCAGATCACTTCAGCTTCTCAAGATCGAGCTCGAAGCCTGACACGTTTCTTGTCAGCGACCAGTTTTCCACTACTTCTTCGGAGAACTCACCTATGAAACCGACTTCCTGTCCCTCAACTTTTACCGAAGCTGATCTGCCATCACGGAAGTAAGGCCTACTGTCCTCTTCTACTTCGAAGTAGACTCCAAGATCTCTCCCTACTATCTGAAGCACCTCTCTTGCATCGGTGAAATCAGTGTCGTTATCGGATACAACGTAGGCTAGATGCCTTCTGTTTTCAGCATCACCATCCACGACCTCGACAACATCCTCTGCCTCGAAGAACTTCTGTGGATAGCTGTGATGCCTGTTCTCTCTAAGGACTTCCATCATGCTTGGAAGCAGCCAGGTCCTGGCACAGGTGTAGTCCTGCGTAAGTGCGTTCGACATCTCGACCGTCTCCCCAGGCTCCTTCTCCATGTTACCGTAAAGCTTCTTGTGGTTGGATAGTATGTAGGTGTGAGATTCAAGAGCGCCTGTCCCGACAAGTATGTCAGTCATAAGCTTGGATATCTTCTCGACATCCTTCTCCTGGGAGACCTGGTCTATCTCCGGTATCTCCGGCTCTATATTATCGTAGCCGTGGGCTATGACGACATCCTCGATGAGGTCATACTGATGCATTACATCTGTCCGGTAAGCTGGCACCTTCACCTTCAAAGGATCTGTCTTCTTGACACCGAACTTCATCTTCTCGAGCCTCTCTGTGATCTCCTTCCTTGAAAGATCGAGCCCTGATACAGTGTTCATGTAATCCACTTCAAGCTCTCTTTTCTCCGGTGTCAGATCCGGGAGCATCTTTCCCTCAACCTTAACCGCCTCTATACGGCCTCCTCTCTCTCCAAGAGCTGTGGCCAGTATATTCAGACATTTCTCGACAGTGTCCTGGTCCTTCCCGGTCACATCAATGAATATATCGGTTGTATCAGGTGTGACCTCTGTCAGCTGGTTGTTTATGATCGGCGGGAAGCTGAGCACCTTATCCTCTGAATCAACTATCACTGGGTAAAGGTCCTCGTCCTCCAGTATCCAGGAGTACTCGATACCTTTCTCATGCTCCTCCAGTATCTCACCCAGCTGCAACTCGTTATCATATTCAAGAGGGGTAAATGAAACTGCGCCAGGCTCCACCGCCTTGTACGTGAAAGGTGGTTCGACCTGGCTGAGATCGTGTAAACCGATGGCAAGCTTATCTCTGCGCCGACCCATGGTTTCGTGGAGCTTTTCCTGGAGCTGTATAAGCCCGTTTATCTTCTTCTTACTGAGTTCAACATCTGTTATCACCGCAGCACCGATGAAAGGCCTTACTTCTTCTACAGAGCTATCGACCTCAAGCTTGATAGGGCTCTCCTTCAGCGGTTTGTACTCTTCCAATCCTGTATCGATACCGAAGAATCCTCTGTAAGCTCTTGCAAGTCCTTCGACACTGAGCAGATCCGGTCTATTGGGATAGACTTCGACGTCCCACTTCGGGCCTTCAACATGGTTCCAGTGGGCGCCGAGGAAAGATGCCTTCTCGTTCAACTGTTCTTCAGTGATTTCCTCTCCTACCAGTTCGTCGAACTCTCTCTTGTCTATCTCGATATTTGCCATCTAGATCACCCCTGATTCCCCGGCATCCAGACCGGTGTCTTCTCTATAAGCTGTATGTCATTCCTGTAAAGCTCCCTTATATCCGATATATCAGCAGCCTTCATCGCTATCCTTGGGACTCCGAGACCCCATGCAAGCACTGTCGCTTCAAAACCGAGAAGCGGCTTTGTAACTTCGGGACGGAACATCCCTGCGCCGCCGAGACCTATCCACTCTCCTTCCTCCTCGTCGTATACCTGGACTTCCACACTCATCTCAGTGTAAGGATAGTAGGAAGGTATCAAGCGGAACTCCTCGTACCCCATCTTCTCGAAGAACTCGGAGATGTAACCTTTCAGGTTCCTGAAGCTGAGCTCCTTACCGACAACTATACCGTCTGTCTGGAAGAACTCTGCCAGGTGATGCCTGTCCACCGTTTCATTCCTGAAGTTTCTTGAGACTGTGAAGAACTTTTTCGGCAGTTCCTCCTCATCGATCTCGGATAGCTTCCGAGCGGATACTGCTGTAGTATGTGTTCTCAATACATTCCTGGCTGCTTCCTCTTCCTCCCACTGGTAGTTCCAGCCGTCGCTTCCCGTGATCCAGCCGTTCTCATGCGTCTCCTTTATCTGTCTAACGATCTCTCCGTAGACATCAAGATCTGCGTTCTCCGGGTTTGAAAGGAAGAACGTGTCATGTAGCTCTCTGGCCGGATGGTCCTGTGGAGTGTACAGAGCGTCGAAGTTCATCAGGCTTGGAACCACGAAGTCGCCTGACATCTCTTCGAATCCCATCTCAACCCATTTCCTTCTCGCAAAGTCCAGTATGTTCTTGTAGAAATGTCTTTTACCTGTCCTCGGAGTCTTTGTTCTCGCCTCAACGTTGAAATCCTCTTCAACATCTTCAAGGTCGAGCTCCTCTCCTCTATCCGTTATATTAAGTCTTCTCGTGGTAACCGTGTTCGCCTGGACAAGCCCTCTTTCCTCGTCCTCTTCATCAAAATCCTCTCTTTCAAGCCTGTCCTGAACAGGATCCTGATCGACTTTTTCTCCTTCCTCTGTAAGAGATACATCGCCCTGATCTATACTGACCCAGTTCTTCTGCCGTGCCTTTCCAAGCGCAACATCGAGGTCAAGCTCGTCCTGTAGCTCTGAAATAGGTCTTGGACCATCTCTAAGTTCGCGGACAAGCTGGTATTCCGGTGAACCGTGATTTAGAACGTCCTGTCCTTCCCCGGTTATCTCGTACTCGAGTTCATCCTCTTCCTCGAGTTCGGCTAGCTCTTTCTGCTGTAGCTCAAGTGCTGCCCGGTTGACCATACTCTGGTCGAAGCCTTCCTGCTCGAACTCAGTTACTGTCATGAAACCGGAGTTTTTCAGCTTTTCAAGTACCCGGAGTGCCTGTCCTGATAATTTCACAGCGATTAAATTCGTGCTGAAACTTTAATATTTAAGCAGTTTCGAGAAACGCCGCGAGTATGATCAGAACAACTCCCAGTGCGATCAGCTTTCCGTAATCCATCCATGTATCCGTGTCAAAGTGTTCTCTGTAAAGAGCTGCTGATACAAGAGAACCTGCTATACCCGCTACAATGAAACCTGTCATCTCGAACGTTGCGTGCGGCATGTAACAGATAGGGCTTGGAGTAGGACTGCATGTGAAGTATCCTCCAGTGCTCTCGATAGACGCCACAAGTTTAGCAAAGAACACTCCCATAACCGATGCGTTCCAGGTCAGCATGAAAGCTCCTGCTGAACCTATCACCGTAGAGATCGCAAATATCGCCAGGAACACCATGAAATTGTGGAACAGTATCGACAGGAACGACCCTGTGAAAGTCGCAAAACCAGTTCCAGCGAAGACAGAGTTCTGAAGCTGGAACACTCCTGGAAAAGTTAGACCCAGGAGGAAGAACGCAAAGAGCTCCCCCAGGAAGAGCGCTGCATAAGTTTTGATCTCGGGTATATGCGGACGTTTATCCTCCTCATCTTCAAGGAATTCCCTTGTTAACGGGTATACTAATGGTATAGCTCCAAATATCACAGCAAGGATATCAGATACTGATGGGAAAAGAAAACTTGCCGCCGTGTAACCGACCAGTCCGGATAAGCCTCCAAGGACTATCAGCCAGCGGTAATCGTTGGATTTTTCCTCCCTGTAGATCAGCTCTGGAAGCATCAAGGAGAAATTCCGTCCACTGGTTTAAACCATTTTACAGACTGAAATCGAAGTTCTCCTCAACGTAGCTCTCCACTTCCTCAGAAGCTCCCTCACGCTTTCTCTGGTGCTCCAGCAGGAATTCTTCGACCTTGTCCTTCGCTATCTGCTTCAGCTCACCGGAAAGCATCTCGCCGTATGAGTACTCATCCCTTATCCTTTCAAGCTCGTCATCATCCTTGATAAGATGGAACGCAAGTAGCTCGAAAACCATGTCCTCCTCAATATCAGCACCTTTCTCCCTATGTTTCTCGAGAGAGTCCTGGCCACCGGTCTTCGCCTGGTCGATCTTCTTCTTCGCATCCTCGACCGAATCGGTTAATGCGATGTAGCTCTTCGGCTTGCTTGACGACATCTTGCCGCCCTGAAGCCCTCTCATGAACTTGTTGTATGTCGAGGCAGGCTTGACGAAGTCGATCTCTCTGTAACGGGAGGCTACATCCCTCGTCAGCCTTATATGAGGGTCCTGGTCAACCCCTACAGGCACAACCGTCGGTTTGGGACCGCCGTTTTCAGGGAACTGAGGCCGGAGGATATCTGAGTACTGGGTCAAAGCAGAAGTTATCTTTCCAGGAGCCGCTGAACCATAGGTCGCCTCCACCTCGTTCTGGGTGAGATAGCGGGCGAACTGCTTGCTTCTGGCATGGTAGTTGTTCCCTCCCATGCTCTGGAAGTAGAAATCGGTCTTATCCAGATCAAGTCCGAGCGCAACATAGTTCTTCAGGTATTCTTCGATAACAAGCTTTCTGGCCTCTTCCAGCGACATCTCTCTGGTATTGTAAGCTTCTATATCGGCTGCTGTTATAGTGACCTCGGCACCCATCTCCTGGTACATCATTACCTGATCCACAACGCATTTGTGTCCGAAGTGAAAGACCCCTGACGGCATTATACCCGTCATCATCGCAAAATCCTCGCCTTCCTCTTTGGCATCGAGGAACTCTTTCATCCCTCTATGCCCAAATATTATGCCTCTTCTGATGTAGCGGTGGTCAGGCATCCTATCTTTGATATCATCCATCGGCTCTATACCGAAGTCCTTCATCTTCTGACTGTATTCTCCTACCTCGACGTCCCCCCATGGATCGATGTCTGCCATGGACTAGTTTTCACTCTGTTGGCTTTTAACTTCTTCCATAGACATCTTAACGGCTTTATTGCCCAGCATGTGCTCGTAGCCGTAGCTTGACATCAGGACAGGATAGAAATCCTCTTCCGCCTCAAGCCTTTCACCGTCTCTCCTGGCGAACACCTCGCCTTCCTCGACCTTCTGAAAGTTTTCGGCAAGGAACAGCCAGTCTCCACCGGAAACATCTCCTGTGTGCCTGAAGAACTGTGGCTCCGATCTCTCGAACTCTGCCTCGATGACTCCTTCAGCCGCCAGGAAGTTGACGATGACCTTGTATGCGTTTTTTGCTGCAGCATCAGAGTGCTGGTAACCACACTCTACGTTAACTCCTCCTACGCAGCTTGTCAGTGAGCTTGCTGAGTCAGGGTACCAGACGACGTATTTCGCTCCAGCGTTCTTCGCCATCTCGACATTCCTTTCATCCAGGGAACCGGTGTTGACAAATATCTCCGGTGATGAGTGCGTGGTGTGAATGTCTAGCAGCGTGGTGCCCTCGACCTTTTCGTATATCTTTGCAGCCAGCTGGTCCTCGTAAAGCTCCGAGTCTTCATCGCCGGGAAATGCCCTGTTGAGATCTGTATCGATATATCTTACATCTCGTACAAGCGCCTTCGGGTTACCTATCACGAACTGGACCGGTTTGTCGACATCCCAGTCCTCTTCCAGAAATCTTTCTATAGCTCTTTTTCCTGCAGGTTCATCTCCATGGATGGACCCTACTACAGTGTACTCTGGTTCCCCTTCACCTAGCTTCCTGACCTTCAAGTTATCACCAATACTGTATAATGAAAGTAGAAAAGTTAAGAATACTTTTCCAGTGCCTTGATCGCAGCCAGGTTCTCACCGCTCATGAACCTGACAAATGCTCCACCGGCTATCGAGACGTGTGAGAAATCATCTATCTCGTACCCGAACCTCTGGACAAGCGATGAAGTATGTCCACCACCCATGACCGTGAAGCCGTCACAGCTAGCAAGTGCGTTTACCAGCGCCTTCGTACCGTTCTCATGCCCCTCATCAAATGCTCCTGCCGGACCCTTCATCAGGACCGAGTCAGCCTGCTTTATGATATCGGTGTAACTGCTTGCTGTCTCCGGGCCTATATCCCATGTCATCTCGTTCTCAGGTATATCCTCTATATTGTAGCTGCCTGAGTCGGTCCGAACATCCTCGGGAAGAACTATCTTTTCACCATATTTGTCGAGCAGTTCCTCCAGCTTATCCCGGTCTGAGTCGAAACCGTTCTCCTCTATCCACGCCGACTTTTTCCCGAGGTCATTCCCTTCTATCATCAGTCCCAGCTCTCCCGGGACACCGGATAGAAGCACTTTGTCGACTCTCTCTATCATATGCTCAAGCATACCGATGATATCGGAGGGTTTCTCCCCTCCAAGGACAAGCACCGGGTCCTCTATAGTATCTCTTACCTTGCGACAGCCGTCAAGTTCTCTCTGCATTATGGTTCCAGCGCATGTGTCGAGCAGCGGCATGAATCCGACCATCGAACCATGACTTCTGTGTGCTGCCGAGAACGCATCGTTGACGAACAGATCGAAGTAACGTGACATCCTTTCCACAAAGAAGTCGTGCGAGTGTCTTTCAGGATCAAGGTTCTGCAGCTCCTCGGATAGCATCCTGACGTTTTCAAGCATGACAACATCTCCATCATCCATCGAGGCGACGCCGTCCCCGAGTTCAGGTCCGAAGAACGACTGGACGAACCTTACCGGTCTTCCCAACTCACCTGATAATATGCGTGAATGCTTCTCCAGCGATGTGAAGTCCTTTCTTGCAGGTCTTCCCTGGTGCGCCATGACGACCGTTCTTGCACCTCTATCCGATAGCTGTTTTATGGTCTCCAGGTATCTCTGGAACCTGACCGTTTCCTGCGGTTCACCGTCTTCTATCGGCATGTTAAGATCTGTTCTTAGAAGCACGTTCTTTCCTTCAACATCGACATCTTCGAGGCTCTTCACGACCGTCCACTGTAATACGAAGTATTACGGCTCGTTTTTAATGATTTCCAAACCCCGGAAATGATATTTAAGGTTTCCAGAGGATAAACGCTTTATTATGAGCGAAAACAGTGTCGCCATCAGTTTAAAAGAAGTCGCAAAGAGAAGAGGATTCTTTTTCCAGTCAGCAGAGGCCTACGGAGGCGTATCAGGATTTTACACATTCGGACCTCAGGGAGCGGCACTGAAGAGCAACGTCGAGGACGCCTGGAGAGACCGTTTCACGTACAGAGAAGGCCACCAGGAGATCGATGCACCGACCATAATGCCCGAACCAGTCTTCGAGGCTTCAGGACACCTGGACGGTTTCGACGACATGATAATCGAATGCCCTGAGTGCGAAGCTTCACATAGAGCCGATCACCTTGTAGAGGATAATACCGATATCGAGGAGGCGGAGAGCTACACTCCCAAAGAGATAGCCGATATAATAGCGGAGAATGATATCACGTGTCCCTCCTGCGGCGCCTCGCTTGAAGGACAGGACGTCGAGGATTTCAACCTGATGTTCGGCACCAACATCGGGCCCGGAAGCTCGACACCAGGCTATCTTAGACCGGAGACAGCCCAGGGCATATTCGTGGAGTTCCCGATGCTGAAGGAGTACGCCAGAGAGCAGCTTCCGTTCGGCATAACCCAGATAGGAAGAGCGTATAGGAACGAGATATCGCCGAGAAAAGGACTTGTCAGAGTAAGAGAGTTCACCCAGGCAGAGCTGGAGCACTTCCTTGACCATGACAGCGAGCCTAACCTGGATAAGGTCGCCGGAGTAAATCTGAAGCTTTACCCGGCTGAAAGACAGGGATCTGGCGAGATGGTCGAGATGACTGTTGTAGAGGCGGTTGAAGACGATGTAATCACGAACGACTGGATAGCATACTACCTAGGGACTGCGAAGAGATGGTACGAACGGATAGGTGTCGACATGGAGCGTTTCAGGTTCCGACAGCACCAATCCGGTGAGAGAGCCCACTACGCTTCAGACTGCTGGGACGCCGAAGCAAATATCGGTACAGAGGACGATCCAGACTGGATCGAGATAGCTGGTTTCGCCCACAGAGGTGACTACGACCTTTCAAAGCATGGCGAATACTCGAAGGAGGACTTCACCGTCTTCCGGGAGTACGACGAACCTGTCATGGAGGAAGTGACTGTAGTCGAGCCAGACATGGGATACCTGGGACCAGAGTTCGGCGGGGAAGCAAGAAAGATCGCCGAGAGGATAGAGGAAAATATAACTGAAGAAGGCAATGATGCCTTCGAGAACGGCGAGATAACAGTTGAACTCGACGGAAAGAGTTACTCCGTACCAGAGGACAGAGTCGAGTTCAGAGTAGAGGACAGGAAGAAGACGGGTGAACACATCACTCCTGAAGTCGTCGAGCCGTCGTTCGGTGTTGACAGGATAGTCTACACAGTTCTAGTCCATGCCTACGATGAGGATGAGATCGATGGAGAGGAGAGGACAGTCATGAGACTTGTTCCCGAGATGGCTCCGGTGGATGTTGCGGTCTTCCCACTGATGACGAAGGAGGGTTTGGACGAGAAAGCGAGAACTATATCTGATGCGCTAAGAGAATCCGGTCTTTCCGTTAACTACGACGACTCCGGCGCTATCGGTAGACGTTACAGGCGACAGGATGAGATCGGTACACCTCTCTGCGTGACAGTCGATCATCAGACGCTTGAAGACGATACAGTTACTTTGAGAGACCGGGATACCACTGAACAGATAAGAGTAGAACTGGATGAACTGGAATCGGCTATCAAAAATTTCAGGGAAGGAAACGATCTTTCCTCCCTCTAAATCTTTTTCTTTCTAGATCTATCTCTCTATTTTCAGGAACTCGATAAAAAGAAAAAGAAGGAAATTTTTTGGAGCTTAAAGAACGCCTAGATTTACTCCCAGTGCGTATACTGTCCAGTTAAGTGACAGCATCATAAGGAGTGCGCCGAAGAGCGCCATATTCTTCAGGAAGTTGATCCTGTGATCAGCCCTGTCCTCGCCTTCCATAGCCCAGAAGTTGTGGAACCACGGTGTGACGACTGCCAGGAAGACTCCCAACAGGACTATACTGACCAGTGGATAAGCTCCGACGAAGACTCCGAGTCCTCCTGCGAAAAGCATGAGGCCGGAGAGATATACTAGCGCATCAGCGTATGGAACACCTTTAGCGCTGACCCATCCCGATAGATCCTCAGTGTTGAGGAAGTGGTTGATACCCATCAGGATGAAGTACCCTCCAAAAAGAAGTCTTCCGAGTAGAATAGCTATTCCGTAATCCATCTTATCACGTATACCAAAATTTCATGAAAATCACCTTTAAACATGTAGTAAGGTTCAGGTAACCAGTCTATCTTCACAACCTAGAATTAAGCAGATACATAAAAACGGATCACGCAGACACTTCCATGGCAGAGTGCTCTGAATGTGGAAAGGAGTCTATGAGCTTCACGTGCAGGTACTGCGGTAAAAAATTCTGTTCAGAGCACAGACTACCTGAGAACCACGACTGCGAAGGACTTGAAGAGGCTATCGAGAAGGAGAAGGAGGAGACCGATAGATGGTTCCGGGAGAAAGATAAAGATGTGAAGAAACCGGCTCCAAGCCAGGTCCGCCAGCCATCGCTTATCGGAGATATGAAAAATTCTCTGCAGTCCAACATGACGTTAACGATAATACTTGTAACCGTTTTCTCATTTATGCTACAGCTGATCTCTCCTTTTTACTCAGACCTGATATCTCTTTCCCCTGCACTCACCACGGCGCAGGTGGCATCGGTTAACCAGGCATTCGGCCAGCAGATACTTTCCGGTACTCTTCTATCCAAGCCCTGGACGATAGTAACGATAATGCTGGCGCATGATACTCACAGCATACTTCACATCTTCGCCAACATGGTGACGTTCTACTTCTTCGGAACGCCACTGGAAAGAAATATAGGCGGTAAAAAACTGCTGAAGTTCTACGTCGGAGCAGGTATAGTAGCAAGTCTCGCCTTTGTCGCTTTCAGGAACCTGCTTTACTTCGCATGGGGTCCTTCCGCAGGTGGGATGCCGACCATGATGTCGGCAGTAGGTGCTTCAGGAGCAGTTATAGCATGTTTCGCAGCGGTAGCGATGCTCTACCCGGAGGCAGAAGTACTGCTCTACTTCATAATACCGATGAAGATCAAGACTGCGCTCTACGCATTTGCAGGATTTGAAGTAATCGGAATCATCGCCAAGTCATCCGGATTCTACATACCGATAATAGGTCAGTTCGCCTCGTCAGCACACCTGGCCGGTATCGTAGTAGGGCTATGGTACGGAAAGAGGTTAAGGGACAAGTACGCCAAGCAGACTCCTGTCCTAGATATACTTAGCTAGACCGTTCTAAGCGAAATCAGCGGGATCGACACCGACATCCCCGGAGATAGCGTAATCAGAACCAGTTGAGACGACCGTGAAATCGTACAATCCGGGCTCTAATCCATCAGGACCTTCTTCTATCATTATATACCCTCGACCGTACTTCTCTTTCACATCCTCGTCCATCCTTAGATTCTCCATATCCACGACCTCTACTGAGACATTGTATGTCTCATCCGGCCATCCGCCTTCCTGAAGCATCCTCACCAGTATCTCATCGCCCTCGTTTATACCTCCGCCAAGGAGCTTTCTGGCTGCCCTGAGATCCATCTCGCCTTCGGGCTCTGTCCGCAGCTGGCCGTAGTTATTCACCTTGAAACTGTTCCTTGAGAAATCATCAACGGGCGTCGTGTAAAGTGTTTCAGTAAGTCTTTCGAAATTGTCGAACCTCTTTATCCCCTCGAAACCCAGTTCTGTCCAGAAATTCAGTCTATCCATGTTAGGGTTCCTAGAGTACTCAGGATTGGGCGGTGCTGATACCGACATTCAACAGTAATATTGTGGTCCAGTAAATAAAAGGTCTATGGGGTCACTCTCTCGACTTCATAGTATGTAACAGATCTCTCTGAATCCACAACACCCCAGACCATCTTCGCCCTGATGTTGCTTGCCAGTCTAACCGCTCGGGACATCTCCTGGTAGTTCTGCGTGTAGTTCTCAGGCACCGCATTAACAATCCACTTGGTGTGCTCGCCTTTGCCCTTGGGACCGTCCTTGTACGGGTTGACTCCCCGCTCGTAGACTCGGAAATGCGCGCCGAACTTGAAACCTGTCTTGACGATGTATCCTCTTTCCCTCAGATCTGTGTACACTGCATACTTCTGGTCGAACTCTGAGTCTTTTTCAGAAAAATTGTGGAACATCTCCTCTTTCTCAAGGACCTCTCCATCTTTCTCCACCTGGAGTTCATTCCTGTCGAAAAGATGCATGGCCTCGACAAGCGAGAGCTCGAGGTATCCTTCCTCGACTTTTTTCCCGTAGTAGAGCTCGGAGTGGATCTTATCTGCATCCTCATCGTTCCAGATCTTTACACGGCTGTCAGCGAGTTTCCCGGTTACCATAGTTCTGAAGGATAAGTCTAGCTTTTTAACTGGAAAGGGTTTTCTAGAAATCTGTGAGACCGCTTTGTCCGGCCTCCGAGATTATCCGCTGAGCTGTCGACCAGCTCTTCCTGGTCTCTGGAGGAAGTTCGCCTTTCTCCTCGATGAACTTCTCGAGGAACTCTATGGTCGGCGAGTCGTGCGGGTAACCTGATTTGAAATCGTAGCCGTACTTTGCGTGAAGCTCCTCGACATGTGATTCACGGGCGGACTTCGCTATTATAGAAGCCGCTGAAACTATCGGGAAGCTGTCGTCGGCACCGTGCTCAGCGATGAACTCGACTTCTTCAAACTTCGGAGGAAGCTCCTTCCTGATCTTCCGTATGAACCTTTCCGGGTTCGGCTCCGGAAGATCGATTATGACTTTTTCCGGATCTGCTTCCTCTATAACAGAGGCGAATCCCTGTATCTCTATCTCGTTGAGACTCATCACTTTCCTCAACTCGTCGATCTCTTCAGCAGTGATCTCTTTCAGGTAGTCTCCACCTATATCCCTCAGCTCATCCGCTATCCGTTCACGTTTCTTATCAGAAAGCTTCTTCGAATCCTTGACATCAAGATCCTCTATCTCGTTCAGTCTTTCCTCTTCTATCATGTAACCCCCGATGAACATGCTGCCTATCACCGGGCCTCTTCCTGCCTCGTCTATACCCAGGACCTTGACCATAGAAGTGAAACTGGTCAAGTTACTGTTTTAGTGTTTTGGTCTAATCTGGGAGGGAGACATACATGGTTTAAAAGAATAACAGGCCATTATGGTTTTACGAGCCTATTACCTTAGCGGGGTGGAGCAGCCAGGAGTGCTCGTCGGGCTCATAGAGGCGTTAAAATGACTTCCTCCACGCTCACAGACTTCGAGCGCGGATGGATCAGTGCGCTGATAGACGGCGAAGGAAGTCTCAGACTGAGAGAAAGAGACGATTCCCAGACATACAAGCCGTCAATCGCAATCACCAATACCTCACGAGAGATACTGGAAAAGTTCCAGGAAATCGTTCCTGACCCAAAGATTTACGACGAGAAACAGGACAAAGATGAATGGAATGACCAGTACCAACTTGCGGTTTGGAAACACTCCACGATCAGAAATCTGCTTGAGCAGATAGAGGGCCGCATGGTGATTAAGAAACAAAAAGCAAAGCTGATGACCGAATTCCTTGAACGGAGAGCAAAATCAGAGCGCTCTCGGGATGAGGAAGGTCATTTCATCAGCTCAGAAACTGATCCAGAAGAGAGACGCATACTCGAGGATTTCAGGCGCCTTTGAGACACCCGGAGGTCGAACGTTCAAATCGTTCCCCCGCTATTAGCCTCTATCTGATTTTTGGCTTATTCTCAGCTATTTTGTAGATCTTTGGATAGTTATCTATACCTGATACATTCAGATAATGTGACCCGTCACAGTTAGGGCCCGTAAGATTTGCTCTAACTTCAATAGACTGCATTAGCCTCTTGATATCCTCAAGTCCCGCTTTATTCATTGACTTAATTCGCAGACGGCGATATTTTGACTCATAATGACCTTCATCTCTGATAAAAGCCCTCAGCCACTCTGTTTTCTTTTTTCTGGATAGATCAAAAATTCTGGGATCAACCCTCCACATGTTACAAGAAAAATCTCCAAACTCTTCCTGAAGTTCTTCAACTATACGGACAGACTTGACTTTGACCTCGTCCTTATATCTATACATTTCTACGCCAAAGACAGCTTTCATATCTTTTTGAAATTCGATTAGATTCTCATCAACCAAATTAGTATAGGCTACTATAGCTCTCCGATCTCTGTCCGTTTCGCTTGTTTCATAAAATGCAGCATAACCGTCTCCACAAAGTCTTGCATGAATTCTAACTAGTTCTTCTTTCATGAAAAACGCAGTACATTATCAATTTAAAAACTATATCTGCAGCTTTCCGTTTCTTCCATTAGCATATAACTCCTTATAAGCAAAAATTAATAATTAAAAGGCATGATATCTTTAACACATCTTATTTTCGGGCTTGCAGTTGCTTATATTCTTGATAAGAGGCTTGTTACTGTAACAGTTTTCTCTATAGTTCCTGATTTTGATATAACCCTTAATTTTCTCTATCCTTTCACTCATGCGGGATAATGCACACGTTCTTAGCAGCCTTTGTTTTCTCTATACTAGTCTATACGTACTCGGAAGATCTTGAATCGGCGAAAAGCTGCTTTTTAGGATATTGATCGCATTTATTTCTAGATTTACTGACTTTCTCCGGACTTCCGCTATTCTTTCCTTTCCTCGGCGATTTTAGAATCGGTATTGCCTCAGCCTACAGCCTTAAATGGAATTCAGCTATAATCAGCCTTTCTCTAGGGCTCATGTTCTTGGAAAAGCATGAAGAAGTTTTTAAGCCGGTTATTAATTTTCGGTGAACAATACCGCATGTTCTCGGCGCTGATCCGTTAACTTAAATAAGATGGTTGAAGGTTGTATTTTAACATGAAGTGGGGACGGGGAATAACATCGGAGAACAGGAACGGATAGCCCATGAAGAAGCTAGGAAACGTACTAATTAACGTCATGCAGGACCTTTCTCGAGTCTCGACTAACGGTTCAGCACATGTCAAGGTGAACGACCATATATGTGACGAAGAGGAGTTCGAGACCCTTTTCAACCACTTCACCCGTGGCACGATGCTGGAAAGGATAGACCTCCAGGTCGGCACTCTTGAGACACGGATGGAATGCGCATGCGGCCACTCGAAGAAAGTCGATGATCCGAACCACAACGGGTACGATAGATGTCCAAGCTGCGGAAGGTTCGCAGATATCAAAGACGACCCGTACCAGTTGGTCGATCCTGACCCTGAAAAAGCCGGTCTCAGGAAGAGTATCCGCTTCTAGGATAGGTTTAAAAGAATCTTCTATAAGTTCTCTACTATGAACCCGGCAGATACCATTTCTGGAACAGATTGTTCTAGCGCCGGGATTATCCAGAACTATATTATTATGCCGATCCACTGATAGGGTCGGCCTTTCAGAGTTTCTCTTACGAGGTCGATTTTTCTATGTCTATACAAACAACCCGAGAAGACGATACCGCACGCACAAACCCTGGATGGAGCGGTCCCACAGGGACCGGGAGAGATACCTACTCCATTGAGATCGATGAAGAAACAGCCGACTCACTTATCGATACATACAGTGAAGAAGACGTGGAGAACTCTTACAGCGGTACAGAGAAACTTTCGTTCTACGATGCCCGGAGTTCAAAAGAATCGGTAAGGATAATGAAAGGAGACAACTACTGGGCTCACTACAGCCGGCCGAAAGAGACAGAGAAAGAACCTGTGGAGGAACTGGTGGACCCCTTACTTCAGGAGACAGGTACTGAAAGAGAGTTCTTCCAGTCGATGCTGGAATGAACAAACCGCTTAAAAGTATTACACCCGAGGATTAACTATACTGGTTCATGGGCCGGTAGCTCAGTCTGGCAGAGCGCTTGGCTCTTAACTGGTTACGCTCAGTTAAAACGCAAAAGAAGGCGTCTTCGATGCCTTACGTGACTGAAGCACCAGGAGAGAAACCAAGTGGTCGCGGGTTCAAATCCCGTCTGGCCCACTAAAATTCCTGGATTTGATAACCTCCGAAAATCTATGATTTTCATCAGGGTTCAAATCCCGTCTGGCCCAAACAGTTACGCTTGTTTGATCCGCAAGGCATGGTTCTCGGGAACCATGCACTCAATTATCATGATTTAGAAAATTATTTCCTGAACTCCCTGGCTTTCTCCACTTTCGGTGTTGCATGTAATGTGCAGTAGGCGTCTTTTGGGTTCTTTTTGAAGTAGTCCTGGTGCTTTTCTTCCGCCCTGTAGAACTTTTCCAGTTTCTTTAGCTCGGTGACGATCTCTTTTTCGTGTTCAGACCTCTTTTGTTCCAGGAAGTTCTCTGCTGTTTTCCACTGCTCTTCGTTCTCGTAAAGTATTATCGATCGGTACTGGCTTCCTATGTCAGGTCCCTGTCTATCCTTCGTCGTCGGGTCGTGTATGCGGAAGAGGAACTCGAGTAAATCAGCGTACGAGACCACATTCTCATCGTACTCAATTCTGATCACTTCAGCGTGACCGGTCTCTCCGGTGCAGACCTCTCGGTAAGTCGGGTTCTCCCTGGAACCTCCTGCATAGCCCGAGACAACGTTTTCGACACCGTCCAGTTCTTCAAATGCTGCTTCCGTGCACCAGAAGCATCCGCCTCCGAGAACCGCTGTTTCCATAGTCCTGTGAATGTATCCCGAACGTTATATTTCGACCTGGCAAAACCAGTTTGAAAGATGATCTGGTTCCTGATACTGGCTATAGCACTGATGATAATCGGTATAGTCGGCAGCTTCACACCGATGATACCCGGAGCTCTGCTTTCGATATCAGGAGTTCTGATCTACTGGTGGAGCACAGGTTACACAAGTCCTGGCCCTGTATTCGTGGTTCTTTCAGTTATCGCCGGTCTGATCGCATTATGTGTCGACTGGTTTGCGGGAGCGATATCAGCGAAGGCTGGCGGCGCCTCCAATAGAACAACCACTATAGCAGCAGTTGTTGGAGTAGCTCTGTTCTTCGTAGCAGGCCCCCTGGGGGTTATAATCGGGACGGCTGTAACAGTATTCCTCATGGAGTTCCTGGCAGATAAAGACAGCAAGGACAGCCTGAAAGCTGCGTTCTACGCTGTTATAGGACTACTTGCCTCAAGCGCGATGCAGTTCTTATTGACGGTTTCAATCCTGGTCTTCTTCCTGATCGGGATAATCCTCTAGAGGATAGAGAGCGATTTCATCCCATTTATCGGTCGTGGAAAGAGTTGATCCATCCATCTTCACCGAGAAATCATGCTGGAACAACGCAACCAAAACACACCCGTCACCGAATTTTAGACCCAGCCTTTCTCCAAGATCCTCAAGATTCTGGTGTCTTGAACCTGTCTCACCGAGAACATCTGAGAAATCAAGACTATCCGAGGTCAAATGCACGAAATCGCTTTCACTGGAACCTCCCTTATCGACAGAGATCTCGATCTCTAATCCCTCGTTTTCAAGCCGGTAAACAGTCTTGGAGCCTTCAGTTTCTCTTGTTATCATGGAACCGTCTTCTCATCAAAAGTAATGAAACTAATGCTTCAGTTCCTCAGGAAAACCGATCACACGTGTCTCGTACTCTCCACCCTCCCCGGCTGCGTTGAAACCGTACTCCTGGGAGAGCTCGATGAGCTCTTCCACAGAGTCTTCATCCAGGACCTCTCCTATCCAGGAGTCGTCCAGTCCTCTTGCTGCGATATGTGTTATCTCCACTTCAAAGCCTTTCCGGACAAGCCACCTCATGTAGTTCTCCTGGTTCTCCTGCCAGAGCGGTGCGAAAACTTTCAGTCCGATCTCCTCTGCGACTTTCTCAACCCGGTCTCTTTGATATGTGGATGCGAGTGCGCCTGCAACAACCCCTTCAACATCGTACTTATCCAGTGCTTTTCTCAGTGCCTCTCTAAGATCTTCGAGCTCATCTTCCTTCTCCCCCTCCGTATTAACTCTTAGAAGCGGTATCCCCAGGATGTCAGCCTGGCGCTCTATCTCATCTTTTCCCTTCCGGACATCGAACATGTAGCTTTCCTTGTTCTCACTCTCTATGTTCACCAGGCAGCTTATCTCGTTGTTCCTTCTCCAGACTCTGTAAAGTGCGGCATTGGAGTCTTTTCCACCCGATGTGAGTGCGGCTATCCTGTTGTTCTCCTGTTCACGGAAACTGTTCAGATAGTCCTGCTTACTATCGAAACCGTTGTCCCTTGATAGACGGTCGATCGACTTGTCGAAGTTCGATCCGTACTGGGCAGCTGTCTTTTTCCTCCAGACCACTTTTTCAGGCACTCCGAGCTTCTCAGCTGCCAGTCTTAAAACGTATTTCCGGTAAACGTCTTTCACCTTGTATTCTTCCGGTATGGTCAATGCATGGTCTATCAGTTCATGGTCCAGGAAAGGTAATCGGAGCTCGTAACCATTGCGGAAGGAAACGACGTTGTCCCGGTAGAGGTCGTTTTCGAACAGTCCTCTGAGACCGGATAAACACTCCTTGTTCAGATATCCCTGCTGTCTGTGGTAACCCGCATAAAGCTGCTCGGAGCCTAGACCGGACATAACCACTTTCTCATCCCCTTTCAATGCGAGATGGAACGGTAGTGCGACACCGTTCTTCACTACGCTTGTAGAGGAGATCCAGTCGACTATCTCCGGCAAAGTTTCCTCCACTTCCTCCAGGCTGGCCTCGTAGCTCTCAAGCTCCAGATCCATCTCTTCTGCGACTTCTTCCGCCCACTCCATGTCTCTTGGTGCGTTGACATTTCCATGCTGTATACCGGAGGTGTAGCATGTGAATTCTTTCCCGATCTCCTTCAAAGCTGCTGCGACCATTGTAGAGTCGACTCCTCCTGAGAACAGAAGTGCGAGCTCTTTTTCAGGCACTCTTTTCTTAACTGCTTCCAGGAAAAGATCTTTGATCTCTTCTGCTGTCTCTTCGATACCTTTTTCCTCGTCTACATCTATCTCGAAGAACTCCCGCTCCTCGAGCTCGACTGTTCCAGTACCGGTATCGTATCTAAGTATCTGTCTTGGATGAAGCTCTCTGGCCGTGTAACCTGCTTTCTCCAGTGCCTGTTTTTCAGATGCAAAGACCAGGCCGTTCTCCATAGAATACCAGACCGGGTTGACACCCAGTATATCTCTCGCTATCAGCAGTTCATCATCTTTCAGGTATGCGAAGACGTAGATGCCGTCGATCTCTTCAAGGCCCTCAAGTCCTTTCTCATCGAGTAGTTTCAGAAGTGTCTGGGCATCGTTTTCAGTTTGCCAGTCGTTATCCTCATTTATCTCCTGCCAGTTGTATATCTCGCAGTTGGCGACAAGAGTCCCCTTCCCTTCCAGAGGCTGTTCTACATCCCCTACGACAGGGTGTAGCACGTGGCCTAGCGAGAACTCTTTCTCTGTATTATCAGTGGAGCTGCCTCTATGAACCAGCTCTGAGACCAGGTATTCTACAGTCTGCTGATTTCCAGCCCCTGCTATGCCGCACATAGTGGAGAAATCGTCTGGAAACCTTTTTACTGTAACATTCAGCATGGCAAAACCAAAAAACTTATATTGGTATAACTATATAGTAATAACATGGATGATTCAAACTACTGGGCGGACAAAGTCGATGAAGACGGGCTGTACGAGGTGCGCATAGAGAACAGCCATAGAGGAGGTAACGCCGATTTCGGCCAGCCCACCTCCGAGATGAAAGAGATCGATATCTATGTCCGGGACGACGACCATGATTTCACAGCGTACGTTCTGGAGACAGGATACTTCCCGGCCCAGATCGAAAGAACCGAGGAGAAAAATCAAAACGTTGTAAGCTCTCTTCTGGGCTCAGATCCGGAGACAGAGACAGCCAGAGAACCGATATGGGCTGCCGTAAGAGATCGTGACATATTCGACTCAGATTCATCACAGGCAGTTTCCCTGACCAGCATACCTATCGATGTACGCGAGACCGATGCAAGAGACAGGAAGGGAGGCACAGCAAAGTACGAAAGGATAGATATAGCGCTGCCCTCGTGGATAAACGCCAGGAACTTCGGGGACTACCTTGAATCTGAATATGGGGAAAACGGCAACCTGAATGAGTTCGGTAGAGCTCTGGACGACCACGTAGATTATAACCTGGATGCGATGATAGACCAGGGAGTTAATCTTGCCCCCGACGGAGTAGAAAGCTCCTTCCAGTCCAGAGATCTTCTTGAAAATGGGGATAAGGGCAGAAAACTTAGGGCAAGTACCACCGAGATGATGGGCGACTACGATAACAGCGAGATCACAGAACCATCGATGATCAGGCAGCTGGAGGAATGGGCCTATTCTGGACTGTAAGTAGCAGAGAAATCGCTCAAACCTTTCTGACTGTTGTCTATAGCCTCATAACTGGCTATCACATCCTCCATGTCGACCTCGACGAACTCCAGCCCTCGCTCCTCCAGGTATGCTAGAACTTTCTCAGTCATCTTCGGTGCTACAAGGATCCCTCTTATCTCACCTGAGAACTCTTCGTCTATCTCATCGACGTATCTCTGCAACTGCAGAACAGTGTTGTAATCAGGATTCCTTTTTACCTCGATGACCACGTAGTTGTTCTCTGAATCTCTTGCGAATACATCTATGAAACCTGCAGGAGTCTCTTTTTCCCGTTCTATAACTTTTAACCCGGGTTCTACTATCCTGGGATCGTCCTCTATAGATTCATGTATATCGACTTCATGACCTCTTATCTTGAGATCAGATTTATCGACGAGCTGGTCCACTGTAACAAGCTGAATGCTGTCGAAATGTATCTCCACTTTTTCCTCTGGACTTGTTCTTCTCGCTGTCAACACCAGCTCTTTATCATCGTGTTCGACGTTCCACCTGTCGACCTCGGGCTGCCAGTTCTTCGGCTGGTAGTTTTCCGGTCCATGGACCAATAGAGCAGAATCCTGTTTCTTGATCACAAGTCTTTCCCCTCTATCAAGCTTCGATTTAGCTCTGCCCTGATAGTTTACGGTACAGAGGCCGTTGACCTGGACTGTGTACTCCCTTCTAAGATATTCTTTCAGTATATCAGCTGCCTCGGAGAACCCAGGGTTTTTGACAAGTCGCTCCATCAACGATTATTTTGGGTAGAAAATATTTTACATATGCAGAAGCCAGGTATCATTTATCAAGTTCTCTGCATGCTTCAGCCAGTGACGAAGAAAGCTCGAACACCGCAGCTTTATGCTCCGGTTTCCTGTATGTGTACATCTCTGGATCGATACCTCTATCCCTGTAATCTTCCAGGTCTGCTTCTTCATACAGATCCGGATCTTTCTCAGAAATATATGCTCTAGCGGTATCCAGTAACTGGTGGACAAGCATGAGCTCTTCCTTGTTAAAATCGCCTGATTCATGCCCTGAATAACTCTGCGACATCTTTCAGGAAAAAGTTCGAACTCAAAGATTTATATACGGAAAATCAAAGACGAAAATATGGATTACAGGATAAAAGACATGCCCCAAGATGAGCGGCCACGGGAAAAACTCGATAAGAACGGTGTTTCATCGCTTTCAAAGTCTGAGCTTCTTTCCTTGATACTGAGAGCTGGAACTTCAGGTAAAAATGTGAAGCAGCTTTCAGCCGAGATACTGGACGTGTATCCACTTGAGAGCCTGGCGGAAAGACATCCGGACGACCTGAAAAAGTTCCGTGGCGTCTCCGATGTGAAAGCAGGTCAGCTTCTTGCGGTCGGAGAGCTGGCAAGAAGGATGCAGAACGAGGACCGGCAGAAGATAGAGAGTTTGACAGACGCTGCCAAGATGGTGCAGGACATGAAGTTCAGGGAGACCGAGCTGGTCCGTGTCTTTCTATTAAACTCGGGGAACGAGATACTTGAGGAGAGAGAATTCGAAGGAGATGTGTCAGGCGCAAGCTTCAGCTCGCAGAAGATCTTCCGGGAAGCCCTCGCACGGAACGCCGCCGCATTAGTCCTGGCGCACAACCATCCATCCGGTAGAAGTGAGCCGACCGAGCAGGATATCAGGACGACTGAATCGCTTATCGAAATCGGGAGAGAGCTGGGTGTGAAACTACTTGACCATATTATAATAGGGGACTCTGTCGAGAGCATGAGGACGACCACGGAGTTAAGGTTCTGAATGGTCGATAGAGAGCGGAGCAAACAGCCTATTTAATATGTTTCGGTCTAACCACACCACCTATATAAAACTTGCCTGCGTCATCCAGACTGTAGCTTTCTCTAAATTTAACAACGCGGGAGGACGAAGATTATGGCGATTGACATAACCAACCACGAGGCAGTTCCACAACACCGAAAACTCGAGGAAGATGAGGTAGAAGAGATTCTTGACGAATATGATGCAGAAAAAGAGGATCTCCCGAAGATAAAGGATAATGATGCCGCTCTCAAGCAGATGGATGTTGAGATCGGGGACGTCATAGAGATCGTCCGAGAATCACCGACCGCTGGAGAAACCACCTATTACCGCAGAGTCGTCGAAAGGTGAATAAATCTTGCAGAGAGAATTCCTAGACCAGCTGATTAATCGTAACCTTGTCAAACACCAGATCGATTCATACAACCGTTTTGTCGATGAAAGGGTCCAGGCTATCCTGAACGAAGTAGGAGAGATAAAGCCCGAACTCCCTGACGGAGAAGAGCTTGTAATCAAAATAGTAGACGTCAACATCGAAAGACCTCACATCAACGAAGCAGATGGATCTGTCAGAAAGATCACTCCTAAAGAAGCAAGGATGAGAGATCTTACATACTCCTCAGAGATCAAGGTCAAGATGACCCCGATCTTCGAGGGAATCCAGCAGGAATCAGAGGAAGTAACTATTGGAGAGATACCGGTCATGGTAGGATCAGAGCTATGCTGGACATCCGAGATGGACGAAGAAGAACTAAGAGAAGCAGGTGAAGACCCAAAGGATTCTGGAGGATACTTCATAATCAATGGTTCCGAGAAGACACTTATCTGCATGGAAGAGATGGCGAACAACAAGCCCATCTACCAGGAAGATGACGACGAACAGACCTGCCGTATCAACTCCGAACAGTCCGGTTATGTACAGAGACATGTTCTAAGACGTGACAGTGATGTCGTAAACATTTCCTTCGCTAACGTCAAGAAGACCCCGGCGGTCGCACTGATCCGGGCACTAGGCTACGAGACTGACAAGGAGATCGTCGAGGCTATCGGCGAAGATTATGCTTCAGATGTATACCTGAACATCTACGAGACAGGTGCATCCAACCAGGAAGAAGCATACGAGTACGTCGCTGGCAAAGCAGGCATCACCTCAGATGTACAGGAAAGAGTTGACAAGATTCTAGACGACTACCTGCTACCACATCTAGGCCAGGAACCTGACGTGAGAGAGGAGAAGGCAGAGTTCCTTGCGAACATGATAAGAAACACCATCGCTCTTGGAAAGGGCGATATCAAGCAGGACGACATGGACCACTATGCGAACAAGCGTCTCAACCTGGCAGGAGAGCTACTGGAGATGCAGTTCAGGTCTGTCTTCCTCGGTAAATGGGGTCTGCTTGCAAGAATGAAATACAATTTCAGAAAATCAGCCAAGAGAGGCCGACTACCAAGCCTACAGTCGACCATCGTTTCAGACACGCTCACGAAGCAGATCATGGGGGCGATGGCGACAGGTAACTGGGTAGGTGGACGTACGGGAGTCTGCCAGAGACTTGACAGAGGTAACAGGATCAAGACACTCTCACACCTCAGAAACGTTGTCTCGCCACTAAGTTCGGACAGACAGCACTTCGAGGCACGTGACCTTCACCCAACACACTGGGGACGTATCTGTCCTATCAAGACTCCAGAAGGTATGAACATCGGTCTCAGAACACATCTCGCTATGAGTGCGAACGTCTCCACCGGTATGAACGAGATGGAGAAGAACTCGCTCAAGGCCAAGCTAGAGGAAGAAGGAGTCGACGCAAGGTGATCAAGTTGAGAGCGAAAAACGATACTATGGACGCAAACACAACACAGACAAAATCGAAGGCCGTTGGAGCCGCAGAAGATATGCGGCTTAACGGGTAACTTAGGGTGGTAACACAGTGACAAAAATATTTGTTGACGGCGAACTCGTCGACGATATCGATTCCCCTGATGAGCTGAAGGAATCTCTCATCGAGAGGAGGAGAAGCGGCGAGATCGACAAGGAAGTTTCAGTCTACTACGCTGACGATAAAGACGAGCTACGGATCAACACTGACTCAGGAAGAGTTCAGAGACCTGTTATAATCGTTGAAGACGGCGAACCAAAACTGACAGACGAGCAGATGGAAAAACTCCAGGCCGGTGAGATCTCACTTGAAGATCTTGAGCAGGAAGGAGTAATCGAGTACATCGACGCTGAAGAAGAGGAGAACGCATACGTCGCGATCGACGAGGAAGAAGTAACGGAAGAACACACCCACGTTGAAGTCGATCCAGCGATCACGCATGGACTTTCCGCTTCACTCACAGTTTACCCGGAACACAACCGTGGTGACCGTGTCAACTTCGGTGCGAAGATGGCAGGCCAGGGAATCGGCATGCACACACGTGAGTTCCACCAGAGATTCGATACTAACGCTAACGTGTTGACCTACGGACAGCAACCGATAACCGAGACCCAGACATACGATACTCTTATCGGAGACCATCCTATCGGACAGAATATGGTAGTGGCCATCGCTTCTTTCGACGGCTACAACATGGAGGACTCCGTTATCATGAACAAGGCCTCTATAGACAGAGGTCTTGGACGCTCGACCTACCTGAGAACATACAAGACAGAAGCTCAGAGGTTCTGGGGAGGCCAGAAGGATGAGATCGGGATCCCTGACAAGGACGTCAGAGGCTACAGGTCCGAGGAAGCATACGCTAACCTCGATGAAGATGGTATAATCAACCCAGAGACACACGTTGATTCAGACGATGTCCTGGTAGGAAAGACCTCACCACCAAAGTTCCTCGGTTCAGGTGGAGGAGAAGAAGTTAAGATGGGACTTGCCGATAGAAGAGAGACCTCTCTGACCGTAAGACACGGAGAGGACGGCAAAGTCGACCACGTCATGGTTTCAGAGACCGGCGAAGGTGACAAGCTCATCAAGATGAAACTCAGAAACTACAGGATACCAGAGCTTGGTGACAAGTTTGCGACAAGACACGGACAGAAAGGTGTCATAGGTATGATCGCAAAGGAACAGGACATGCCTTTCACCAAACAGGGCATCACCCCCGACATGATCCTGTCCACACACGCTATCCCAAGCCGTATGACCGTGTCACAGCTGATCGAGGTCGTGGCTGGAAAAGTCGGCGCTATGAGAGGAGAGCCTGTAGACGGTACAGCATTCCACTCTGAGGATAAAGACGATATCAGAGACCAGCTTGAATCACTTGGTTTCCAGAGAAGCGGCAAGGAAGTCATGTACGACGGAGTCACCGGTGAGAAGATGGAAGCCGAGATCATGATAGGTCCTGGTTACTACCTCAAGCTCGACCACCAGGTCGGAGACAAGATCCACGGAAGAGCAAGAGGACCTGTAACACTACTTACAAAACAGCCAACAGAAGGAAGAAGCCAGGAAGGAGGACTCCGGCTGGGAGAGATGGAAAAGGATGTCTTCGTGGGACACGGAGCTTCACTTCTCCTCAAGGAGAGGTTCGGAGCTGACTCCACAGATATCAAGGTTTGTGATAACTGTGGAGAGATCGGTCTTGAAGACAAGAAGGAGGGACGCACGTACTGTCCTAACTGTGACAGCGAGGAACTCGAGGAATCAGAAGTGCCTCACGCCTTCCTGCTGCTCATGAACGAGCTAAAATCACTTATGATAGACACTGAACTCAACCTCGAGGAGGAATAGGAGGAGGTCACAATGAAGAAGATCGAAAGTTTAGACTTCGGAATCTTAAGCGCAGAAAAACTGCAGAACATGGCAGTAAAAGAAATCACAAAGGCAGAAGTATACGACGCAGACGGCTTCCCTGTAGAAGGAGGAGTCATGGACCCTGCACTGGGAGTTATCGACCCAGGTATGACCTGCCAGACATGTGGTGGACGGATCCGTGAATGCAAGGGCCACTTCGGTATAATCACGCTTTCCCGGCCTGTAGCACATGTTCTTCATGCGAAAAAGATCAGGAACCTTCTGAGGTTCACGTGTAGAGATTGCCAGTCCCTTCTTGTCAAGGATGAGGACAAGGCACTTAGAAAGTCGAACAGGATGACCACCTGTCCAGAGTGTGAGGCAGAGCAGCTTGATGTCAAGCTGGACAAGCCTTACACGTTCTACGAAGACGGTGAGGAGATGAAGCCCGATATGATACAGGAAAGACTCTCCGAGATACCGGACGAGAACGCTGAAGCTCTTGGAGTGGCAGGAGGAAGGCCTGAAAACCTCATACTCACACACGTACCTGTACCTCCTGTGACGATGAGACCATCGATCACGCTGGAGACAGGTGAAAGATCTGAGGACGATATAACCCACAAACTTGTAGATATAATAAGGATCAACAAGAGACTGCAGAACAACATCGAGATCGAGGCACCAGACTTCATTATCGACGACCTCTGGGAGCTACTGCAGTATCATGTTTCCACGCTCTTCTACAACGATATGAGCGGTGTACCGCCGGCAAGACACAGGTCCGGTCGTTCGCTCAAGTCGTTGATCGAAAGAGTGCAGGGTAAGGAAGGTCGTTTCAGGCAGAACCTTATCGGTAAACGTGTCAACTTCTCGGCCCGTACCGTTATCTCACCGGATCCGAACATCGGTGTGAACGAGGTAGGGGTTCCGAAGGAGATAGCCAAGAAACTGACGATCCCGAGACAGGTGAAGGAAGAGAACTACGAACAGGTCAAGGAATGGATCGACCATGGTAAAGACGAGTATCCAGGAGTCAACTACGTCTTCCAGCCTGACGGCAGAAGAAGAAGGATAACTGAAGAGAACAAGGAAGGACTCAAAGAGATGATCGAGCCAGGTGAAGGATGGAAGGTCGAGAGACACCTGATGGACGGAGACACAGTACTGTTCAACAGGCAGCCATCCCTTCACAGGATGTCCATAATGGCTCACAAGGTACGAGTTCTTCCATACAGAACATTCCGTATTAACCCTAACGTCTGTGCACCGTACAACGCAGACTTCGACGGAGACGAGATGAACCTACATGTCCCACAGACAGAAGAAGCAAGGGCGGAAGCAGAAGAACTCCTGAAAGTACAGAACCACGTGAAGTCGCCGAAGACCGGTGGACCGATCGTAGGTATGCTTCAGGACTACATCTCAGGGCTTTACCTGCTGACAAGAGGAGATACAGAGCTTTCCAGAGAGAAAGCCTTCAACCTTCTCGCAGAAGCAGGAGAGCACGACGCAGATCTTCCTGAAGGAGATACTATCAAGGGAGAAGAGCTTGTTTCGCTCTTCATACCAGAGGACATCTCGCTCAAGATCAACGAGGGAGAGGACAACGAAGTGGTCATCGAGAACGGACAGCTCAAGAAAGGAGTTCTCGACGAGGACGCTCTAGGTGACTACGGTGGAGAGATCATCCAGCAGCTCAACATCGAGTACGGACCTGACAAGGTCGCTGAGTTCCTCAACCGGGTCTCAAGGATCGGAGCCGTCTTCCTTACAAGAAGAGGTTTCTCCATAGGACTGGAGGACCTTGAAGTCCCAGATGAAGCAACAGCAGAGATCAAGGAACTTGTCGAAAACACAGTGGAGGACGCTGAGGACGTCATCGAGAACTACAGAGAAGGTGACATGGAACCAATCACAGGTAAGACCCTGGAGGAGACGAGAGAGATCAGGATCACACAGACCCTGAACAACGTCTTCACCGACATCGGAGAGATCATCTCCGACAACGTCGACAGGGACTCAAGCGCACTGGTCATGGCAGACTCAGGTGCAAGAGGTTCCATGCAGAACGTTACAACGATGGCAGGACTGCTTGGACAGAACTCTGTCAGAGACCAGAGAATCAACAGAGGATTCAAGGACAGAACAACATCCCACTTCAAGCATAACGAACTAAGTCCTAAATCAAGAGGATTTGTTTCCTCATCAATCCTTGAAGGACTTGACGCTCAGGAAATGTTCTTCCACCAGATGTCTCAGAGAAAGGCGCTGATGGACAAGTCCCTGAGGACCAAGACTTCGGGATACATGTATAGAAGGGTTTCAAACTCACTACAGGATCTCACCGTAAGAGAGGATCAGACAGTAAGGAACGCACAGGACGAGATCATCCAGTTCAGAGCTGGAGAGGATGGAGTTGATCCACAGAAATCAGATCGTGGAATGCTTTCCACGGAGATCGAGAGGTGATCAAAAAATGAGCGAACTACACTGGAAAGATAGGGCGAAAGAACTGCCTGAAACATACCAAAACAGGGCAAGCAACGACGAGGACCGGGAAAGACTCCTGGAAAGATACCAGAAGATGCAGTACGAGCCAGGAGAGTCCATCGGTATCGTCGCAGCGCAGTCACTTGCAGAGCCAGCAACGCAGCTGACCATGGAGACGTACCACGCAGCAGGAGCGGCACAGGTATCGCTTACCGCAGGACTTCCACGTCTTATCGAGATCGTTGACGCCAGGAGGAACCCGAAGACTCCAGCTATGGACGTCTTCCTCCACGAGGACTACAACGATGAGGAGAATGCGAAGAGAGTCGCCAGGAAGCTGAGAGAGGTCAAGTTCAACAATCTGATCAAGAAGGACACTCTTGACATCATGCAGCTACAGGTCGAGTACGAACTCAACGAAGACCTTATGGACGACTACGACGTCGACGCTGAGGATGTAAGATCAAGGATCAAGGAGTCAGCCAAGAAGGCAAAGATCTCCGTCGAAGGAGACACCACACTGATACTTGAATCATCACAGGAGGACTACGATCTCAGAGATCTGAAAGACCTGAAGAACAAGTCCGAGGATGCACGCATCAAAGGTATCAAGGGCATCGAACAGGTAGTCGTCAACGAAGACGACGGCGAATGGAGACTGCAGACCGCAGGAACCTCGCTTAGAAAGACCCTTAAGATCAAGGAAGTCGACGAGAACAGGACCATATCCAACGACCTCTACGAGGTCAAGAAGGTTCTCGGTATCGAGGCGCTCCGTTACAGGGTCATCGAGGAGATCAACGAGACCCTGGAGAAGCAGGGGATCGGTGTCGACGACAGACACATCATGCTTCTCGCTGACATTATGACAAAGGAAGGAGAGCTCAACGGAACCACAAGATACGGTATCGTTGGAAACAAGCAGTCTATCCTTGCAAGATCAGCATTCGAGGAGACCAAGAAGCATCTTACCCAGGGCTCCCTCAAGGGAGAGACAGATCCTATCGATGGAGTCGTCGAGAACCTCATGCTCGGACAGGCAGTACCAGTAGGTACAGGCCTTATCGACCTGAAAGCAGGATTCGGAGGCGAGGAATGATTCAAAACCCAGAACACACATAGCTTATAAAAGCTAGGTCCGTATTTGGGTTTACGGACCTAGGAAAAATCCATTTCTGAGGTTTATACTATGGCTACAGTAACATACGACACAGAGAACATCCGTGCGATGAACCTGTTTGAATCTATAACAGGTGTCGAAGCTAGAGACGTTATCCTCAAGGAAGACGAGGCTTACTTCATCGTTCCTGACGGAAAGGCCGGCATGGCTATCGGGAAGGGCGGTAAAGTGGTCAAGAGAGTTCAGGGCAAGCTAGGCAAGGACGTCAAGATCTACGAGTACAGTGACAACCTTGGCAAGTTCCTGAACAACCTCGTGCCAACCGATATCAGAGGAGTCGACGTTGAAGACAACGACAAGAAGAAAGTAGAGATCTCCGTTTCAAGAGACAACAAGGGGAGAGTCGTTGGTAAGAACGGGAACAAGATCGAATCAATCAGAGAGATCCTCGCCCGTACACACAACGTAGACGAAGTCACAGTCGAGTAAGACTTTCTAGTTAATTAGCTTCAAAGCAGGGATGAGAATTTTTAGGAGACCATCAACGGCTAGCTTCGGCTATACCGTTTTTATCCGGGAGCTTAAAGCTCCCAGAACTCTCCTGAACTCAACAGTTTTTAGTTTTCCAGTCACAACTATACACATGGCCAATATCCGGTTCTGCCCTAACTGCGGCTCCACCGATGTGGAACCGGATACAGAGCACACCAACCAGCTTGGTGAGATGATATTCAACCAGAACAAGTGGGTGTGCCACGACTGCGAGTACAGAGGGATAATGCCGCATCTCTCGGAGAAAGATAGCTCCGATAAGCAGCCTGAAAGTCTGCTGCAGCCAGAAAGTGATGCAGAGGATTTCGACAAAGAGTTCTCAGAAGAAGTGACTTTCACCCCCAAGGAACAGGAAAAGATCGATACTGACGCTGGGAGAGGCTACGCTAGATACATCATCTACATCGCTATCCCGGCGGTCCTGATCTATGCTTTGATCATCATGCTGCTGCATTAACACATAACTTATGTTTAAAGCCACGAAATACTGAACTGATGGGCCGCATAAAGGATGACATACGCGACCTCGAAAGGTTCGAGGAGATAGTTGACATAGTACTGGAAGAGGAGTGCGGCTACATACTCGATGTTCTCGATATACAGGACCATATCCCGGTCCTAACGCAGTTAACAGCGAAGAGGCAGTCAAAACCTAGGCCTGAAAGACTCCGGGAGACGTTCGAAGAACTCGGTACAACGTTCATCAAGTTCGGCCAGATAATGGCTGAAAGACCGGATATAGTTCCGAGAGAATATGCGAAGGAACTGGAGAAGCTTCAGGATTCAGCTCCTTCATTCGGCAGGGAGAAAGCGAAAAAGATAGTTGAAGAACAGCAGCATCGGC
>JBDGSN010000009.1:0-21669 GCA_042217505.1 Candidatus Nanohaloarchaea archaeon | reverse complement strand
CCTTCATTCGGCAGGGAGAAAGCGAAAAAGATAGTTGAAGAACAGCAGCATCGGCCTAGAAAAGTTCCCAGAATTCCACGAGGAGCCGATCGCGGCGGCGTCGGTCGCACAGGTACACCGCGCTGAACTCGATTCAGGTGAAGACGTTGTTGTCAAGATCCGGAGACCTGGCGTGAAGAAACGGGTCATGCAGGACCTGGAGATACTGAACTTTCTCGCTAAGGAAGCGGAAAACCATTCAGATGAACTCAACAGCATTAAGGCATCCAAGATGATGCGAGAGTTCTCCCGCTGGACAAGAAACGAGCTAAACCTGAGAAAGGAGATGAAGAACGCCCAGGTCTTCAAGAGCAACCTTGAGGACCAGGAAGACCTGTATGTCCCCGAGTCTATCCAGAGCTGACCACGAAAAAAGTTCTGGTCATGGAGTACATCGAAGGGGTCAAGGCCACGAACTCGGAGAAACTTGAGGAATACGGCGTGAAAAACGACAAACTCGCCAGGACTGCTATAAGAGCCGGTATGAAGCAGGTGATAGACGATGGTTTCTTCCACGCAGATCCACATCCGTCCAATTTCCTGATAGATGAAAACGGCACCTTCATCTACCTTGACTTCGGGATGATGGGAGAGATACCGAAAAAGATACGGGACAAGATAGCGCTCCTCCTTATCTACACACTGAACGAGGACTCTGAGAAGGCGATGGATGTCCTGCTTGAGATCGGCTACAGAGACGATGACGCCAACCTGGAGAGGATCGAGGAGGAGTTGAACTACAAGATCATGCGGTTGAAGAACAGCAGCATCGGCGAGACAAGTATCTCAAGAGAACTGCTTGACCTGATAGTGATAGCTGGCGAAAATGGTCTCCACCTGCCGACCTCGATGACTCTTATGGGCAAAAACCTTCTGACGATGGAAGGTATCGGACTATCTATATGCCCGGACTTCAAGCCTACCAAGGAGTACGAAAGCTACGGCAAAGAGTTGCTGAAGAAGAACAACAGCCCGGAAAAACTGAAGAACGAGTTCATGCTCGACCTCTACGAGAACCGGGAGATGATATCACGGCCTTTCTCGACCATGAAAGATTATGCTGAAGACAGAGAAGAGACAACAGAGGTAACTGTCAACGAGAAGGGTAGAAGCCTTCTGCCACCGGCACTGATGCTTTCATCCGCTTTTGTTGTTGGCGTCTCAACCTTGAACCAGGATCTACTGTACCTGGGGCTCCTGGAGTTTCTGCTCGGGGTCTATCTTCACGAGCGCTGAGAATAACTGAATCTAATTATTTCAAGCACTTGGTATAAAAAGGTTAGCTTCAATTTGTCATCTTACTATGGGCTTGTACAACGCTAGAAAAATTAAAAGGAAACGCCAGCAGTACCGCTGGAGCGACATAGATTACAAGCGAAGAATGCTTAATCTAAAGGAGAAATCAGACCCTCTAGAGGGATCACCTCAGGGAAGAGGGATTGTTCTTGAAAAACGAGTAATAGAAGCAAAGCAGCCAAACTCAGCGCTGCGAAAATGTGTACGAGTCCAGCTGATCAAAAACGGTAAGCAGCTAACAGCTTTCGTACCTGGAGACGGAGCCATCGACCACATCGACGAGCACGACGAAGTCGTCATCGAAGGAATCGGTGGAGCAGATTCAGGACCTAAGGGAGACATCCCGACGGTCAGGTTCCAGGTAGTCAAGGTGAACGGAGTATCACTTGAACAGCTCGTAGCTGGCGAACAGCAGAAACCAACACGGTGATAAAATAATGATGACGAAAATCAAAGATTTTCTTGATCACGCAGAAAACACACGAGGTGTTTTCGAGTGACTGACGCAGCAAAGCTAGAACTCGAAGATGAGATGAAGACCTTCGGCAGATGGGATGCGGAAGAAGTAACCATTGAAGACGACGGACTTGTAAGATACATCAACCTGGAAAACATCCTTGCCCCACGAAGCCGGGGTAGACACACTGAAAGAGCTTTCTACAAGGCAGACGTTCCTATAGTGGAAAGACTTCTGAACAGGATGTACGTAGCCGGACACAGAGGAAAGAAACACTACATCACATCCGGTAGAAATACAGGAAGTTCCCAGAAGATCTGGGAAGTTATCGAAGAAGCATTCGAGCAGATAGAGGAAGAGACTGGAGAAAATCCAATCCAGGTACTCGTCAATGCGATCGAGAACTCTTCACCGATGGAAGAAGTTGTTACATACCAGAGAGGAGGAGTTCGAGCACGAAAGGCAGTTCTTGTCTCCCCGCAGAGACGTGTAGACCTCGCTCTAAGACTTCTTGTACAGGGCGCATACGAGAAAAGACTGTCATCCTCAGAGGATGCGGTCGACACACTCTCAAACGAACTCATGCTTGCGGCAGATGGCAGCACAGACGCCAGAGCAGTTCGTGAGAAGGAGAGACGCGAGAGAGAAGCAGAAGGAGCACGGTAGGCTTCACACCCTTACCTTTTCCATTTCCCAATTTCATTCAATCTTTCAACAGTAATTCTTCAGTCGATATTCTCAGGTATCTCGGTTATATCCATAGAAGTGAACTCGTCCTGTTCCTCCTGCGATACAAGTATAGACTTCATACCTGCATTCTCGGCCGCTCTCGCATCTATAACAGAATCTCCCACGTAGACTGCGGATCCAACATGGAGCTCTGCCTTCGCCAGTTGCAGATGCCAGGGATCAGGTTTCCTGTGAGAAAGGTCATCGAAATCCGTGACCCCTCTGAAGAAGTGAAGCCAGCGGTTCCATTCCATGTACTCCACCACCGCATCCACGGATTCATCGGGTGCGTTGCTCACAACTCCTACTTTGAAACCCTGCTCTCTTAGCCTTCTGATAGTATCACTGGCTCCTTCTCGCTCGGATATCTCGCCCTCAACCACCTTCCTGATCTTTTCACGTGCACGGTAACGGGAGACAAACTTCCACAGCTCACGACGATCCAATCCCAATTCCTGGCACACCTCGACGTAGCTCTGAAAACTCTCTGTACCTGCTATAGCCTTCTTTTCATCACCGGAAAGCTGCTTGACATCAGCATAACCCATGTGTTCAGCGGCCTCGTCAACCGCTCGGTAGAGCCACTTGAAATCCTTGCTTATATCTATAAGTGTTCCATCAAGATCGAAAACCACCGATTTCGCATCCATAAATCAGATATACCGTGCCAGAAATAAATCCTATGGGCGAAAAACTCGATGACCTTTTAAAACTTGTTCGAGATTTTTTGGATATAGTTTAAGGTGAAAAAAATGACGAAAATTACAAATTTTCTGGCATCCGAAAAAATCACCCAAGGTGATTTTTGATGGGCAAAGAGCTTGAAGCAATTAAAGGGGTAATCAACGACCCGGAACACATCCGCAATATTGCGATTGCGGCACACATTGACCACGGTAAAACAACACTAACAGACAACCTACTTGCGAGAGCAGGGATGATTTCGGAGAAGCTTGCAGGAGACCAGCGTTTCATGGACTTCGACGAGCAGGAAGCCGAGAGAGGGATCACGATTTATTCTGCAAACATCTCGATGGTCCACGAGTACGACGGCAATGACTACCTGGTAAACCTTATCGATACTCCAGGGCACGTCGACTTCGGTGGAGACGTTACAAGAGCCATGAGAGCTGTCGACGGGGTAGTCGTTCTTGTAGACGCAGTCGACGGCGTAATGCCTCAGACAGAGACCGTCATGAAACAGGCACTAAATGAGGGAGTTAAACCAGTACTATTCATCAACAAGGTCGATCGTTTGATCGAAGAGATGCAGCTCACGCCGGATGAGATGCAGGAAAGATTCGTCAACATCATCCGAGAGGTCAACACGGCATTAAGAAAGTACGCTGACGAAGAGACAGCTGAAGCATGGAAGATGAAGGTCGACAACGGAACAGTAGCATTCGGTTCAGCACTAAAGAACTGGGCGATCTCCGTCCCTTACATGAAAAACACAGGGATAACCTTCGCAGACATAATCGAAAAGGTCAACAACGGAGACCACGAAGGACTTAGAGAAGCTGCACCGATCGAGGAAGTCGTACTGGACATGGTTGTCGAGCACCTTCCTAACCCACAGACAGCAGCATCCGAAAGGATCAAGCACGTATGGCCTGGAGACGCTGACAGCGATCTAGGAGTAAGCATGCGTAACCAGGATGCAGACGGTCCTCTGGTCGGAGTTGTAACGAACGTCGAGGACGACGAGCATGCAGGTACAATTGTAACCGCGAGAATCTTCTCCGGAACAGTAGAGGAAGGAGACGAACTGTACGGACTCGGATCGCAGAAGACTGAAAGAGCACAGCAGGTCGGGATCTACTCCGGACCAAGAAAGCTTTCGGTCGACGAGGTACCAGCAGGGAACATCGCTGCTATCACCGGACCAGACTTCTCGACAGGAGAGACTTTCGTAAGACAGGATGAAACAGAGGAGATGCAGCCGTTCGAGCAGATCGAGCACGTCTTCGAACCTGTTGTTACAAAGTCGATCGAGCCAAAGAGAACATCCGATCTTCCAAAGCTGATCGAGACACTGAGAAAACGTGCAAAGGAAGACAACACCATCAAGGTAGACATCGACGAGGAGACCGGAGAGACACTTGTATCCGGATTGGGAGAGCTTCACATCGAGGCCAAGATCGAAAGACACCTGGAAGAGAAAGGGATCGACATCGAGGTATCCGAACCTATCGTTGTATTCCGTGAAGGGATCAGCGAGGATTCACCTCACGTCGAAGGAAAGTCACCTAACCGCCACAACAAGCTTGAGATCTCCGTAGAACCTATCGAAGACGAGCTAAGGAACTTCCTCAAGGAAGACTACGAAGAGCTCAAGAGGCAGACAAGCGATGAGACAGAGGTCAGGGACGCACTGATGGAGCACGGTCTCACAAAGGACGAGGCAGACAACGTCATGGATGCCTACGAAGAGAACCTGTTCCTCAACGCTTCAAGAGGTATCAAGAACCTGAGAGAGATCCAGGAGTACCTCGTAGATGCGTTCCACGAGTTCGTGGACGAGGGTCCACTCGCAAACGAGCCAGTAATCGGAATGAAGGTAAAGCTTCACGATGCCAAGCTCCACGAGGATGCGATCCACCGTGGACCAGCACAGATGATCCCAGCGACGAAGGACGCTATGAAGAGAGCATTCTTGAACGCTGGACCACAGCTCATCGAGCCAAAGCAGATCCTCAGAATCGACACCCCATCTGATACGATGGGAGATGCGATGACAGAGGTATCGAACAGACGTGGAGACGTCGTCGACATGGAGGAAGAAGGTGGCTCATCCGTCATCAAGTGTAAGCTTCCTGTCGAAGAACTGTTCGGATTTGAGGCCGCACTCAAGTCTGCAACGAACGGTAAAGGATTCTTCTCCCTGATCGACCTGGTCTTCGAGCCTCTACCTATGAACCTTCAGGAGGAGAAGATCATGGAGATCAGAGAACGGAAGGGTATGAAGCAGGAGCTGCCTTCCCCAGGAGAGAAGTAAACCGAAACCAGGGGTTTCTGGTAATACAGAAACTCTTGAGTTTTGTCCCCTTTCCCATTTTTCCATTTCATACAACGTGCTTTTTTTGTCACTCACCAATAACAAAACTGATTTAAGCAAGGAGTTCCAATTACAGATTATGTCCTCGCTCGAACTCCCTCTCGCCAACTACGAAGACGATTTCCGACATATAGCCGAAAACTACGAGGAAACTCTGAGAGTTCTAGACATCGGATGCGGAGACTTCGATTACAGAGAGGACATCAAAGGATACCTGAAGGGCGTGGTATCGGACGTGACCGGGGAGAAACCGGAGATAGAGTTCTACGGCATAGATATCGATGAAGAGAGGATAAGCGATGCGGAACTTGATCACGCCGAAACAGCGGACGTGAGAGAAGGCCTACAGTACCAGGACGACTTCTTCGACGCAGTGATAAGCAACCACGCGATGTGCCAGCTGGAACCAGAAGAGACGGAAACGGTCTGGCAGGAGTCTGAGAGAGTTGTCAAAGACCATGGCCTTGTTCTGCATGGTCCGCACAATATCAGGAGCAACAGCTAAAAAGCTCTCATAACCGGTTTTTGTGATAAATGAAGTTTGACAAAGAGACCTACAGCATGAAGGAATTAGAGGATCACTCTCTGGCAGAGGAGCTTTGCAGAGAGGCAAGGAGAATAACCTCCGGCAGGAGCAACTACGGTCAGTTCACGAAAAGCGGCTATGAGATAGGCTCAGATGCATACGAGGAAGCAGAAGAGCTTTTAAGAGAGGAAAGATCCGCAAACGTTAAGGACATCAAGGCCATTCTACGCTCAAAGCTTGAATCAGGCTGGAAATCGAGCAATTTCAGTTTTTGAACCCGTTCCACCTTTAAAACCACAAACCCTTTTTAAAGTTTAACTGGATAATTCGAGTATATACGCAGTAGGTGAAACCTAAGATGGCAGAAAAACCACACATTAATCTAGTATTCATAGGACACGTAGACCACGGTAAGTCAACCACAATCGGACGACTGCTGTGGGACACTAAAAACCTTCCAGAAGAAGAGATGCGCAAGCTTGAGGACGCGGCAGAAGAGGCAGGAAAGGAAACATTCGGTTTCGCATTCGCAATGGACAGCCTCGAAGAAGAGCGTGAAAGAGGAGTTACAATCGACCTTGCACACAAGGACTTCGATTCTGAAAACTACTACTTCACAATCATCGACGCTCCAGGACACCGTGACTTCATCAAGAACATGATCACAGGTGCTTCACAGGCAGACGCAGCTGTACTTGTAGTCGCAGCTGACGACGGCATCCAGCCTCAGACAAAGGAGCACGCATACCTCGCAAAGACTCTTGGTATCGACCAGCTAATCGTCGCAGTTAACAAGATGGATCTTGTTGACTACGGTCAGGACGGATACGAAGAAGTCAAGGAGAAAGTCTCTAAGCTTATCGGCGGCGTAGGATATAACGCTGACGAAGTAGAGTTCGTCCCAGTTTCATCCTTCAACGGAGAAGGCGTCGCAGAGCCTTCCGACGAGATGGGATGGTATGACGGCCCATGCCTACTTGAGGCGCTGGACGATCTGGAAGAGCCAGAGAAGCCAGTCGACCTACCTCTAAGAGTTCCTATCCAGGACGTCTACAACATCTCCGGAATCGGAGCTGTAACAGTTGGACGTGTCGAGACAGGAGACCTCAACCCTGGCGACAACATCACATTCGAGCCAGCATCAACAAGGCTCAACAAGAACATCGGTGGAGAGGTCAAGACCATCGAGATGCACCACGAAGAAGTGGAAGCAGCACACCCAGGAGACAACATCGGATGGAACACAAGAGGCGTCGGACAGAAGGACGTCAAGAAGGGAGACGTTGCAGGACACGCAGACAACCCTCCAACAGTCGCAGACAGTTTCGAGGCACAGGTCATCGTCCTCAACCACCCTAACGTCATCTCCCAGGGATACACACCAGTATTCCACGTCAACACAGCACAGGTCTCATGCACCTTCACAGATCTGAAGAAGACCATGAACCCTAAGACAGGAGAGACAATCGAAGAAAGCCCTGACTACATCAAGCAGGGACAGGCAGCGATCGTGGAGATCACTCCACAGCAGCCACTAGTAATCGAAGAGAACGATGACATCCCACAGATGGCAAGATTCGCTATCAGGGACATGGGACAGACAGTCGGAGCCGGAATGGCCCTATCCGTCAACGAGAAGGAGTGACTGACGAAACTCGGAAGAGTTTCTGAGGAACAGAAAACCGTCAGGTTTTCAACTCCCACCTCACTTATTTTCTCTATCTTATTCTGAACTCGATTTATTAACTCGATCTACCTGTCCATACGCCCAACAACAATTAAATATAAAAGTAACCACTTACAAGTAACAACTATGAGTGGAGAAAATAAAGAGCCGGAGTTAATGAACTCTTTAGAAACCTACAGAAACGACCCTCACGCTGTAGGCTACAGCACCAAGATAGAGGAATCCGTAGAATTAATCAGACAGTTTGGTACATCCGTAGCCCAGTACAACGAGTTCGGAACCGAGGACGACGCGAAGGCGGTGGCCGCAACATGGGCCGGAGCCAAGTCGGCAATGGAAGAACTTGAAGATCTTGAACACCAGATTGCGGACTACGCGCTGGGAGAGGCGTTTTACGGCAGCGAAAACGACACTATAGATCTCGCCAAGACCATATTCCGGAACGGATTGAGATATCAAGAAGCGGCAGAAGAAGCCGCCGGCATACATGTTGATGCACAGAGAGATCACGACTTCTCGGTTATCGGTAAGGCGAGAGAGCTGGCGAACAACGAGCACGAGGAGTACTTCGACAGGCTTGACCCCGATCCCGAGGAATTAAAAGACGAGATAGAAGAACTAGTTGAAGATCTAGACTACGAGTTCTAACCCTGTTCCGTTGGACCAAGTCCTCCTAACCAATGTTTTTAACCCGCAGAAAACAAGTTTACCCCATGAGAGAGGAATCCTGGCAAAGATTCAAGAACTGGAGAGAAAATTTTTCAAGCATTTAAGGAACGGCGATACAGAGAAAGCCCGCAAATTTCTAAAGACGCTGCACGGCGATGTCGACAATCTAGCCGGAGATGCTCTTTTAGGCAGCGAAGTCGATATCGTGAGAGAACAGCTTTACATCGCCCAGAAAAGCCTGGAAGAGTACAACAGCAACCCCAGACAGGCCATAGAGGAGTTCAAAGAAAGAATGGAGGCTCTGGAAAACGGAAGAGAAGATCTGAAAAACGCCACAAAAATGCTGGAAGCACTTGAAGGTCAAGGAGATAAAGATTCTCTCAGGAAACTGACTCAAGAGTACGATCTACCTGTTGACGCGGCCGAGGAATGCATAAGATTTGTCAAAAAACTAAGATCCCGGATAGAAAAAAGGAAAGAGGAAATACACAGTCTGGAATAAAGAAACCCGCAACATCCCCCAGTTGATCAACCCTTCAGATGCCGCTCTCATCTAACACCATTTATAAGAATTAACTTCGAGAGTTGAGTATATGCAGAAGGCACGTGTAAAACTCAAGAGTACCGACAGGGAAAAGATCGACGACCTTGCCAACGAGATAATGAACATAGGCGAGGAGTACAACGCAGACATGTCCGGTCCCGTACCGATGCCTACAAGAGAACTAAGGATACCGACAAGAAAGGCACCGGATGGAGAAGGAAGCGAAACAATCGAAAGATACGAGATGCACATTCACTCACGTCTGATCGATATCAAGGACAGTGAAAGAGCGCTCCGACAGGTAATGCGTGTACACGTACCTGAGGGCGTCGACATCGAGATCGAGCTCCAGGATTAAAACCTCTCAATCTTCCCCAACCCTTTCTAATTTAAAGACTACTAACAGCTGTTTTTCTATAACTGTTACGCTAGTTAGACGCAAGAGCGCCTTGTCAAAATGACAAGCCACTTCGAAGCTCTGGCACCTACCGGAGCCTTAACTTGCGTTTGCAGACTCCGAACGGCGTCTGCGCAAACACGAACGGATGTTCGTGTGTTAAGGAGCTTAACCCTTATGCCGGGATGCGAAACTCTCAAGAGTTTCTGTATCCAAAGCAAATCTACGATTTGCCGGGATGACTGAGTGGCTAAAGGTGCCGGTCTTGAAAACCGGTGAGCGTATGCTCTCCTGGGTTCAAATCCCAGTCCCGGCGTTCCAAATTATACTTCAACTGGGATTTTTCAAATCACGAAAATCCCAAGAGTTTCTCACGACACAGAAACTCCATGAGTTTCGAGTCCCAGTCCCGGCGAACCCGATCCTTTCCAAGGTTGTTTTAACGTATTTAACTGCTAGCCTGAAGTTCTGTATATGGAGAGTTACATACCCGAGTTCAAAGACGGGAAAACCAAGAACTCTGAGATAGTTATAACCATCGATGGGCCTTCAGGAGCAGGCAAAGGCACTATGGCCTCTTACATCGCCGAAAGGCTTGGTCTTCCGAACTATTCCGCAGGCGACTTCTTCAGGAAGCTTGCCAAGAAAAAAGGCATGACTGTCGAAGAACTTAGTGAGAACGCAGACCTGGAAACCGACAAGAAGGTCGATGAACATGTCCTGGAAAACGGTCTGAACAATTCATGCATCATCGAGTCAAGGATATCGTCATGGGTGATGGGAGATCACTCCGATCTGCGGATATACGTGACAGCAGATCTTGATGAACGGGCGAGAAGGGTATTCAACGATCTAGATCGGGGCGAAAGAGTTGCGGAGGAAAAAGATGGAAGCGACCTCGAAGAGGTCAAGAAACGGATCAAGAAGCGTGACGAGGATAACAGGCGTCGATACCAGGATTATTACGGCATCGACACGGAAAACCTTGAAATCTACGACATGATTATAGATAACACGGAGATGACCATCGAAGAGCAGAAAGAGATGATAGACAAAGTGCTTGAAAAGGAGTTCGAGGAGAGGTTAGGATGAGCTACGAAGTTCTCAGCCACACAGCTGATGCAAAGTTCAGCGCAACAGGCGACAGCCTGGAAGCCGCATTTTCTGAGGCAACCAAGGCGTTCGCAGAGATAGTCGGGTCCGACCCAAAGGCGGGAGAGATTCGACACAGCTTCAGGATAGAGTCTGAGAACACAGAGGCGCTGCTATTCGACTTCCTGGACAAGCTTGTCTACATCCAGGATACAGAGGACGTGGCTGCGACACACCTGAAGAGCATCGAGATAGAGGAGACCGAGAAAGGTTACCGGCTTGATGCCACAGTCTGGACAGACCCCATCGAGCCCAGCATGTCACTTCTCGACATCAAGGCACCGACCTACAACGAGATGAAAGTAGACTACGAAAAAGGCGAGGGCTGGAAGCTCGAAGCAGTCCTCGACATCTAATTGTAATACAATTTACCGTTTTTAAACCAAATGGACCGTATTTGTAATACGACAGTCTGAAGTTGTAAAAGTTTACTGAACCATTCTAAAACTATGGAGCTAAACAAAATAAGCGACAACATCTACGAAATCCCAAGAGAAGGAGACATGAAAAAACCGGCGAGAGTCTATGCATCCGAGGAAATCCTCGAGAAGATGAAGGACGACCGGACACTCGAACAGGTGAAAAACGTCGCCACGCTTCCAGGTATACAGAAGTTCTCGATAGTCCTTCCGGACGGACACCAGGGCTACGGATTCCCTATAGGCGGGGTAGCAGCCGTCGATATGGAGGACGGAGTCATAAGCCCAGGGGGTATCGGCTACGACATCAACTGCTTAACAGGCGATTCCAGGGTTCTTACAGAGTTTGGTAGAAGCAAGAAAATAGAAGACTTCAAGTCTGATTTCGAGGACGAAACTGTAGAAGTGCCTGCAGAAAATAACGAAACCGGTAACGTCCACCTATTCACCGAAAACAAGAAAGAAGTCTATCGTATTGAAACAGAGACCGGGGAAACAATCAAGGCATCCAAAGATCATCCAATTCTAACTCCGGAAGGGAAAAAAACTGTCCAAGACCTGAATGAAGGCTCAAGAATTCTCGTAAGACCATTTGAAGGCATAGAAGACGAAGAACCCGAAGAGAGAACTTTGCTTACAGAAAACGACTTTGGGGGAGAGGATGCGCAGGTCATCGAATTTTTAGAGGAAAAAAATCTACTTCCTCTAAAGACCACTGACCGCAAATTCAATATCTTGCTTAAGCTGGTAGGATTTCATACTGGAGGCGGATCGTTCGGTTCAGAAGGTCAGACATGGTTTTACGCCGACAAAGAGGATCTAGAAAATATAAGAGAAGATATCAAGGAACTGGGTTTGACTCCTTCAAAGATTTACTCTAGAGAAAGAATACATGAACTCCCAGGTAAAGAAAGCTTTGAGAGAACCGAGCACAGCATAAGAACAAACTCAAGAGCTTTTCGAAAACTTCTAATTGAATTAGGAGCGCCAGAAGGAAAGAAAACACGCCAGCGCTTCTCAACACCAGATTACTTTGAACATCTTGCGTCATGGCAGAAAGCACTATACCTATCAGCATTCTTCGGGGCGGAAATGAGTTCTCCAAAAGCACAGCATAACAAAAACCTCTACTGTCCCAAGATAAGCCAGAATAAATCCAAGAACGTGTCAGATTCTGGTCTCAGATTCATGGAAGATATCAAAAAAATCTTGGAGGAACTGGGAATACAAACCAACGAAATCGAAAGTTTTGAAACCTGTGAAACCCAAGATGGAGCCGTAGAAAGATTCAGGCTCGGGGTTAAAAACGATTCACAGAACCTGATCAGTTTCTTCACCCAAATAGGTTACAGGTACAACAAGCAGAAACAGAAGAAAGCAGTCAAGGCTGTCCAGTACCTGAAGACAAAACAGAAAGCTATAGAGCAGAGAGAAAATATAGCAGAGGAAAGTCTAGAACTCTACAACAACGGAGTTGCTCCAAAAGAAATCAAACAGGAGTTCGAAATCAACAACCGATTTATCGAAAGAAGTATTTATAGTGGAAGAAAAACAGTTCCAAGGCCCGGAAATACATTCCCCGACTTCGAAGAATATGCTAAAGATCTGGTAGTGAATGACAACCTAACTACACCGACCACGATTAGAAACATAGAAAAAATCGGGGAAAGAAAGGTATACGATATAGGTGTCAACCACGAGGCACACGCATTTATAGCGAACCAGTTTGCCGTAGGAAACTGCGGCGTAAGAGTTCTCAAGACCAACCTGGAGTACAGCGATATCAAGGGCCGGGAAGAACAGCTCGCCAACATACTGAAGAACAAGATCCCTGTAGGCCTCGGAAAAGGAGGATACATCGAGACGGACAGGGAAGACCTGAAAGATATACTGGAGAAAGGAGCAGAATGGATGCTCGAAAAAGGATACGCAGAAGAAGAGGACCTGGAAAGATGTGAGGAGAACGGACGCCTGGACGGCGACGCCTCAAAGGTACCGAAAGAGGCCATAGATAGAGGGATCAGCCAGGTCGGTTCCCTGGGAAGCGGCAACCATTTCCTGGAAGTCCAGCGGGTCTCGGAGATCTACGACGAGGAGAAAGCGGAGGCCTACGGACTGGAGGAAGACCAGGTGCTGGTGATGATCCATTCAGGTTCCAGGGGGCTGGGACACCAGACATGCACCCATTACCTGAGAAAGTTCGAGAAGAATTACCCAGATATCGTCGAGAAAATACCAGAGAAAGAGCTTATCTACGCACCTATAGGCGACAGACTGGCAGAAGACTACAGGAACGCCATGTATGCCGCCGCCAACTACGCATGGGCGAACCGTCAGGCTATAACCCAGGGCGTCAGGGACTGCTTCGGCAGGATATTCGATGAAGTAGATATTGAACTCGTCTACGACGTGTGCCATAACATCGCAAAGGAGGAAACACATGAAGTAGAAGGAGAGATGAAAGACCTTCTTGTCCACAGGAAAGGTGCGACCCGTGCGATGCCGAAAGGAAGGTCTGAAGTACCTGATGTTTACTCCAAGGTAGGTCAGCCGGTACTGATCCCTGGTAGCATGGGAACATCGAGCTACATACTTTCAGGCGGTAAAAACTCGCTTGATCTCAGCTTCGGGTCGACCGCTCACGGTGCAGGACGTATCAAATCCCGTACCCGGGCCAAACAGGACTACTGGGGAGAGACAGTCCAGAAAGAGCTTGAAAGAGAGGGGATCTACATCAGGGCTGCGTCAGGTTCGACCGTTGCCGAGGAAGCACCTGGAGCCTACAAGGACGTCGACGAGGTCATCCAGGTCTCAGACATGCTTGGGATTGGAGAGAAGGTCGCACGGATGAAGCCCGTGGTAAACATAAAAGGATAGAACTAGAAACTGTAGCTATGAGTCTGGAAAGGCTTGAGAAACTTTATACCGGGTCGAACCGGGAAGAGGATCAGATCGAGGAGATGATCCAGGAGGAGCTGGAGGATCTGCTTGAGGATGAAAGCAAGTTAGAGGTTCTCGAGAGACTGGCCGAGTTAGATGATAAAGAGTTCCAGGATCTCGTAGTGGAGATACTGAACGATATGGACTGAAATTTTTCCCAAATCCTTTGGACAGGGGAACCTCCTTTATAAAAGTTAAGTTCGACTGTTGATTTACCCTTGAGATTTTTCTTGGGGGACACGCCTTTGCTTGTGGCGAAGGCCTCTGGTGCCAGCGATTTCAGCTAGATTATACTATACGCTGGCGATCGCTGGAATGATCAAAAACAAGGTGACAACCTAAAAATGGCAAACATCAACCGACCACGTGCAGGATCTCTTGGTTACAAGCCGAAGGTCCGAGCAGACAGAATCTACCCAGATATAAACACATGGGAAGAAACAGACGAGACAAAACCGCTAGGTTTCGCAGGATACAAGGTAGGCATGACAAGAGTCCTCATGATAGACGACTCGGAAGGCGCTACCAAGGGACAGGAAAAGGCAGAAGCCGTTACCATCCTCGAAGCACCACCACTGAGAGTATACGGAGCAAGGTTCTACACTCACAGCATGCAGGACGGAAAACAGGTATTCACAGAGGCGTGGACGGAGTCACCAAGTAAGGAGCTCCAGGAAGCAGTCAACATCCCGAAGGACGGGAACATGGACAACCTGAAGAAGGCAAAGAACTCTGACCGAGTCACAGATGTCACACTTCTTGTCCACACACAGCCACAGGAGTGCGGACTTTCAAGCGACAAGCCGGCTAACTTCGAGCTAGGTATCGGAGGTTCGGTCGAGGAGAAGCTTGAGTACGCCGAAGAGATGATCGGAAAACAGATCGAGTTCTCAGATGTTTTCGAGGAGGGAGACTTCTCTGATGTAATAGCAGTTACAAAGGGTAAAGGAGTTGAAGGACCGGTCCAGAGATACGGCATCAGAAAACTCGGCCACAAGACACAGAAGAAGCGACGAAAGGCCGGAAACGTTGGACCATGGCACCCTGACACGCTTGACTGGAGAGTACCTCTACCAGGCCAGCAGGGATTCAACAACCGTACCGAGTACAACAAGAGACTTATAGCACATGGGGAAGAACCAGAAGACGTCCAGAGAGATGGAGGGTTCAAGAACTATGGTGAGGTCAAGTCTAACTACATACTAGTCAAGGGATCGGTTCCAGGACCTTCAAAGAGACTTGTAAGGCTAAGAACCGCCCTCAGGACAGACGAAAACCCTGGAAAACCAGAGATAACACACATCAACAAGTGATAAACTATGAAAATCAGAGATTTTCAAGAAGTAAAAACTCACCGAGGTGAGTTTTGAGATGGCAGATCTACCCGTACAGTTTGACGAAAGAGTAAGACCAGACATCATCAAGAGAGCATTCCTATCCATCCAGTCGAAGAAGCGACAGCCTTACGGAAGCGACCCAGAGGCAGGAAACAGGCATGTTACCTACTGGAAGAAGCGTAACAACGCTTACAGAAGCCAGAAAGGTAAGGGAATGTCACGAACCCCACGCAAAATCATGTTAAGACGAGGAATGCAGCTCTACGGAGAAGGTGCGGAATCCCCTAACACAAGAGGCGGACGACGTGCACACGGTCCTAAGGCAGAGAAGGACTTCTCCGAGGAGGTCAACGACAAGGAGAGAAGAAAGGCTATCCGGTCAGCACTCGCAGCTTCGACAGATACTGAACTTGTTTCAGGGAAGCACGAGTACGACGGAGACCTACCACTGACAACAGAAGGAATCGATTCAGTGGAGAAGACTTCAGAGCTGAAGGAAGCACTTGAAGATCTTGGACTTGAAGACGAGCTTGAAAGAGTAAGCCAGAAATCAGTTCGTGCCGGCCGTGGAGCAAACAGAGGCCGCAAGTACAGGAGAAAGGTAGGACCTCTAGTAGTAGTCGCAGAGGACAATGGAGTCCTCCAGGCAGCAAGCAATCTTCCCGGTATAGATGTTTCACGAGTCGACCAGCTTAACGCTGAGAAGCTCGCACCAGGAGCACATGCGGGAAGACTTATCGTATGGGACGAAAAGGCCCTGGAAAAACTAGAAGACGAGGAACTCTACATTTAAGGTGAACAAGAATGGAAGCAGACAGAGCATGGGACATAATTGAAAACCCTCACATGACCGAACAGGCGATGGATCAGATAGACCAGGAGAACAAGCTGGTTCTGATGGTCGACCTTGACGCTGACAAGAACCAGGTCAAGGACGCTATCGAGACCCTGTTCGATGTGACGGTTAAAAAGGCAAACACATCTATAACACCACAGGCGAAGAAAAAGGCTTACGTAAGACTCTCAGAGTCTGACGATGCCATGGATGTCGCCACCAAAATGGGTATGATGTAAGAGGTGCAATAAAGAATAATGAAAATCAAAGATTTTCAGGATTACCAGAAACTAACCGCAGGTGAGTTTCGATAATGGGATCACCACTAAGACAGCAGAGAAGAGGAAAAGGCTCCCCTAAGTACCGTTCACAGGCGCACGGCAAGGGGGACGTCGAAACCAAGAACGCTGAGACGGCGGGAACAGTTGTCGATCTACAGCACGATCCGGCGAGAACTGCACCTGTTGCAGTTATCGAGTTCGAGGACGGTGAGCAGAGAAACGTCCTTGCACCAGAAAACCTCCAGGTAGGAGATGAGATAGAGATCGGTGTTTCAGCAGAGATCAAGCCAGGGAACACACTACCACTGGGAGAGATACCAGAAGGGGTTCCGATCCACAACATCGAGCTCCAGCCTAACGATGGTGGAAAGCTAGTCCGTTCAAGCGGAACATACGCTTTCGTAGTAACACATGAGAAAGACGGTACAAGGATCAGACTACCATCAAAGGATTTCAAGAAACTGAATACCAGCTGCCGGGCCACTATCGGCAAGGTTGCGGCAGGTGGAAGAAAGGAGAAGCCGTTCGTCAAGGCAGGAAACAAGCACAAGGCAGCCAAGGCACGCGGACAGCAGTACCCAACAGTTTCCGGCGTAGCGATGAACGCCGTGGACCACCCATTCGGTGGATCAGCAAAACCAGGACAGCCTAAGACCGTTTCAAGGCATGCATCGCCAGGGTCTAAGGTTGGAAACATCGCCGCCAAGAGAAGCGGCAAGAAGAAGAAAGATTAGAGGGATAAAATGACGAAATTCACAGAATTTCTGGCATTCGAGAAAACCATGGAGGTTTTCGAATAATGGCAGACGAAGATTTCACATTCAGGGGCAAGCAGCTTGATGAACTGAAGAAGATGAATCTCAACCAGTTCTCAGAGCTACTGGACGCCCGAGGAAGACGCAAAATCCAGAGAGGTCTGAAGGATAACGAGAAGAAGATCCTCAAAGATCTCGACGAAAAGGACAGGGTCAAGACTCACGAGAGAAACATGATTGTTGTCCCGAAGATGGTCGGCAAGACCATCGAGGTCTACAACGGCCAGAGATTTGTCGAAGTAGATGTCGAAGCAGAGATGCTCGGACACTACCTCGGCGAGTTCGCAAAAACCCGGAAAGAAGTGGAGCACAGCGCACCAGGACTTGGTGCTACAAGATCTTCACAGCACGTACCACTGAAGTAAGTGATCAACATGGCACTAGAAACAGAACCACACCAGGCGAAAGCGGTCGGCAAGAACATCCGTGTTTCGTGGAAGGAATGCACAGAGATCGGACGCTTCATCAAGGGAGACTCCGTGGAAAAAGCAAAGAACAAGCTCGAGAGAGTTGTGGAAAAGGAGCTTTCAGTTCCTTACACAAAGTTCAACTCCGATGCCGGACACAAGTCCGGTGGCGGACCAGGAGGATACCCTGTGAAGGCAGCAGAGGAGATGCTTCAGCTGCTTGAAAGCGCAGAGTTCAACGCAGAGAACGAGGGACTGAACACGGCATCACTGGAAGTACAGAACGTCATCATCAACCAGGGACCAAGGTTCAGGACACCGAAAAGACACCGGGGACGGAAGATAAAATCAGCACACATCAAGATCATCGTAGGAGAAAAGTAGAGGGATACTAATGCGAGAAAAAGAGTTCATAGAGAAAGGAGCACGCAAGGTAAGACTTCACGAGTTCCTCCAGGACGAGCTTGAAGGAGCAGGTTACTCACACTCAGAGATAGTGAGAACACCTACTTCCACCAAGATGGTTATCTACGCCCAGAGACCTGGGTTGGTGATCGGTCGTGGAGGTTCACGCATCAAGGAGCTTACTGAAAAGACAGAGAAAGAGTTCGATTTCGAGAACCCTCAGATAGAGGTAAACGAAATCGAGGAACCAGACGCAGATGCACAGGTAGTCGCAAAATCGATGGCATCCTGGCTTGAGAAGGGAGGTCGTTCAAAGAGAGTCGGTTACACATACCTGAGAAGGATGAAGGAGGCAGGCGTCATCGGTGCAGAGATCGAGATCACCGGAAAGCTTTCCGGAAACCGTGGAAGAACCGAGAAGTTCTCATTCGGATACGTAAAGAGATGTGGAAACACCTCAAAGAAAAACGTCGATCACGGATACGCACTGGCAAGGACAAAGCCAGGAACTATCGGCGTCAAAGTCCGTATCATGAAGGACATGCCAGACTTCCTGCACAGAGACGTGGAAGTCGAAGAAGAACTGCTCCACGAGACAGTCGACGATGACAGTCCAAAGGTCAGCAGGATAGGCAAGATCATCGAAGAAGCTGAGAACATGACAGCTTCCGAGATCGAGAGAGCTATCGAAGAACTCGAAGAGGTCCAGACCGCAGACATCACAACTGATGAGGTCAGAGAAGTATTCGAGACAGGTGCACACGAAGAGATCGAAGAAGAGGAAGAGACATCAGAGGAACCAGAAACCGAAGAAGCACCTGAAGAGGAAGAAGTCGAGGAGACAGACGACTCTGAAGAAGTCGAAGACATAGAGGAACCTGAAGAGGTAGACTACGACGAGATCATTGGCGGAACAATCAGTGATGCCAAGGATATGATCAGAGATCTCGACAGTCCTGACTGGGATGCGCTTCTGGAAGCAGAAGAAGACGGCAAAGCACGAAAAACCTTTATTTCCTGGCTAGAGGACCAGAAGAAATAAAAACTGTTCAGAGAGTGATTAAACATGGCAATCCTCAAAGCACAGGAAATCAGGGAGATGGACGAAGCAGAACTCAAGGAAAAGCTAAGCGACATGAAGAAAGAGATCGTCGAGGAAAGAGGTCAGATAGAGACCGGTGGCTTCGCAGATAACCCTGGAAGGATCAAGGAAATGAAGAAAACCATTGCCAGAATCAAAACAGTTCTCAACGAGCGTAATTAATCCAAATGGCTGAAACCTGTCCAAAGTGCGGTATGCCGAAAGACCTATGTGTCTGTGACTCCATCGCACGTGACGAGCAAAAGATCACTGTCAAGATCGATACCAGGACTTTCAACAAGGAGATGACCGTTATCGAAGGTCTATCCGATGAAGTCGACCTGGACGAGCTTGCATCTACACTCAAATCCAAGCTCGCATGTGGTGGAACTGCAAAGAACGGCCACATAGAGCTTCAGGGCAACCACACAAGGCGAATCAAGGATATACTCGTCAAGGAAGGATTTGACGAGTCCAACATAGACGTCCAGCGGTAAAAAACCGCTGCTTCTTCATCCACTTTATTTCTAGTCACAGCTATTTCCCAGAGATACTGGTTTTGCTCAGAAACCGATGAAAAACTGTATTATACTGCAAACCGCAGTATGTCTTAATGGAAATCGAACAGCGTGCATTTGTAGATTCTTTCTCCCAAATCAGGCAAAAGCTCAGGGAACAGGGCTTCAAGAAAGAGCGCAAGGTACAGCTAATCGACCGCTACTTCTGCAGGGAGAAATTCAATACAATCGACGATATCAAGATGGACGAACCAGGGAGTTACGGCCTCAGGATAAGAGAAAACGGTAACTCGGCAGAACTCAACTGCAAAACAATAAGATGGGAAGGCGACCATAACGCGTTCCACGAATACGAAACACAGGTAGACTCACCAGAAGAAACAAAGAAAATACTTGAGGCAACAGGATTCAAAAACTTCTGCACACTGGAAAAAGAAAGAACCGTATACGTCTCGCCCGACGGACGTGTAGAAGTCAATCTCGAAGACATCAACGATTTTCCCGAGGTAATCGAGATCGAGATAGTCACGGACGACATGATAGACGAAGCACGACAGCGCATATCCCAACTGCTCCAAAAACTGGAAGTCAAGGAAGAAGATAGGATAGACAAGAGTATCACACTACACTACTTCCAGGAGAACGCGTTCCAGCAGGAATAAGAAAACCTACCTCAAACATAGTCCTATGCCGATCACACCGGAAAACCTGCCGAAACACGAATTAATCGGGCTCCACTGCGAAGTAGTCGAAAGTACCGATGAAAACCAGGCAGGAATAGAAGGCGAAGTCATGGACGAGACCAAGGACATGCTAAGAATCGGCGACAAAAAAGTAGAGAAAAAGAACTGCATATTTAGATTCACGTTGCCTGATGGACAGAAAGTAAAACTGGACGGACGTTTGATCGCCAAGAGACCTGAAGAAAGGGTCAAGATGAAACTGCCCGACAAATGGGAGTATGTTGAGTAGAAATCATAAATTTAACATTTTACGCATAAGAACTACTTATGACTGAGGGAGAGCAGGATACACTACAAGAAACAGATAGAGCTATCCAGGAAATGCTGGAGCAGATTCTAAGCGAAGAGGAAGCGGCTCTAGCGATGATTGCTCCTTATAGCCCCGCAAAAATCTCTCCTGCTCGAGCAGAAATGGCGCAGATCGGGTTAGTCGAGGAGTTAAGACTTGAATACGCTCTAAAGGAACTAGAAGATGTTGATAAAATTAAACTACTACTGCACTCCTACGGTGGCAGAGTTACCTCTTCCTTTAAGATAGCGCAGGCACTAATTGAAAATTTCGACCAGATAGAGGTGTATGTACCTCACCTAGCCTTGTCAGGCGGAACACTCATATCTCTAACCGGCGAAAAAATAGTGATGGGGCAAATGAGCCAGTTAAGCCCTTTAGATCCGCAATACACAGAGAATGGGAAACAATATTCTGTCAATGCCTTAATCAGGATGTTTGAAAAATTACAAGAGCAGTTCGGTGACACGCACGAACAAGATGCACCCTACCCAATGAAGGCTCTCGTCGATAAAATAGACCCTGTAGATCTTCAAGAAAAAATCGATTCCGCCAAAATGATGCGAGAACACGCTAGAGACATCCTACTGCGACATGATTTCTTAAACGAAGATCAGGCAGATGAAATACTGCATGAACTAGTGACCGAATACCCTACTCACGAGTACTGCATAACTAAGAATGAGGCTGCAAATATACTTCCCTCATCAATGATATGTGTTGAAGAGAACCATCAGGTAGGGATGAATGTGATGCGAACATGGTTGCAGTCCTATTTTGAAGCAGCTGACAACAATCATATTATTAAATATCATCGAACCAAAAATGATGATAAGGAGTAGACTACTATGGCTGAATCAAAGCTGAACGAAATTGAATACCGGATATTCGGAACTAAGAAGTCTCCAAGAGAACAATTAGATGAAGCTATGGATTTTTTCTCAGAGAAGAAGGTTGTTAGAAAAATAGTCGATTAGACTTTCTTCCTGCACACCCTATTTATAAAAGTTGGTTCCACTTTTCTGCTTACGAACTTGACCGCTTT
>JBDGSN010000008.1:0-6107 GCA_042217505.1 Candidatus Nanohaloarchaea archaeon | reverse complement strand
AGCGCTCGCTGTTCGAGGGAACACCGCTCATCCAGCGCGAACCGCTGTCGCCCGCCTCGCTTGAGATAGAACGGCTGGCGCATGACCTGGAAGGCGTCCCGTTCGAGGAGCCGAAGTTCCCGAAGCTGAAGCGCGGCTTCAAGAAGTTCAAGCAGAACATCACTCGGTAAAAACATTTTCCTTTTTCTCTCAGTGAGCGGTTTGTTTGTGCAGCTCGACTCCCGCCTCTGTATCGAACGTCTCACCGCAGACATCGCATTCAGCTTTCCCACCCTCGTCGCCGGATTCTTCCTCACCTGATCCCTGTTCCGTCTCTTCATCTCCGGAATTGTCTCCGGATCCTGTCAGCGAGTCGGCCAGCTTCTCGACCTTACCCCTGTCATCGTCGCTTTCTTCTTCGCCGGGCTCTTCCCGCGACTCCTCCTCGCTTTCATCCTGGTGGCCGCCGTTGGTGTCGACGGTCTTCGGGCTGTCCAGCTGCTCGGAGTCCTCGTGCGCCGGCGAGACGCGCGGTGGCTGGACTCCCGGCCTTGAACTCCCACCTGAGCTACCTCTTACGACGTTCCGCCTGACGTTGCGGTCGTCACCGTCCTTGTTCTTGAGAGCTCCCGCGAGAACCATCAGGAAGACGAACATCAGTCCAAGCGCGATGTTGAGCGTGGACTGCGCGGCGAGGAACTGTCCTGTCGCACTGGCGCCCGGCACATCCGAGGCGGAGAAGCTCATACCGTCACCGGTCTTGTTCTCCTGGTCGCTGTCTTTCGTCCCGGTGTCCTCACCGCTGCTTATCTGCGGCCCCACGTTCAGCTCGGAGGACGCGCCGGTCCCCGATGCCTCCAGGTCGATGCTGGAGGAGAACTCCGAGCAGCCGCTGCCCGGGCAGCTAGACGGGATGTCGAAGACCAGGACAGCCTCCTTCTTTTCTCCAGGCTCGATAGTTCCGAGATCCGTGGTGACGAGAGACAGGTAGGCAGTATTGAAGTTCTCGGAGTCAGCGATTTCAAGCGTGATATCCTCTATAGCGGTCTGGCCTGTATTTTCTACAACTACCGTTTTCCTCGTCTCCTTGCCCGGTTCAAGCTTCCACCGGCCGGAGTCCTTCTTCGTGAGCTCGATAGCTCGTTCCCTGAAGACCCAGACCTCATCGTCCTGGGTAGTGGAGAAGCTGTCATACGGCGGCTTGTTCGCGGTCAGCTTGAGCGTGTAGTTGCCTGGCTCCTCTGGAACGTTCCCGGATATCTCGAACGAGCCTGAGCCGTCGGTCTTGCCTGTAAACTTTTTGACGGCGCTGCCATCCTCCAGCATGGATACCGTGATGTTCGCTCCTCCCACACCTGTCGAGCCTCCAGCGACTAGCTGGCCCTGGAAAGTTATCTCTCCACCTGACTTCACCCGGCCGGTCGCTCCTGCCTTGACCGTTAGAGGCCCGTTGAGCCGGAGGCCGCTTCTGGTGCCGATAACATAGGCTGACCGCATCACTCTCTCTTGGCTGAGAGCGGATGACTCGTATGAAACCACCGGTACGGTTACCGACCAGCCGGGAGAGAAGGTAGTATCCTCTATCTTCTCCCAAGACGAGAGACATTCCGGACTGGATTGAGTGTTCCAGCCTCCATTCCAGTTGTCACATGCCAGCACTGTGACTGTGGTTGGGTCGAAATCAGTTACATCATAATTAATGGTTACAGTGCTCCCTCTTTCTTTGAAGCTCTCAAGGAACCTAAAGGAAACCAAATCTATAGGTCGTATACCCGGCGGTGAGACTTCCGATGGATTGTTCACGTATTCATAGCCTATCTTTGTCCGGCCCTTGGTTGTCTCAGGAGTAATCTGTACGTCGTTGAGGTTCAGTGTAGCCTGCCCGTTTTTAGATAATGTGATATTGAAGTCATAGTCACCCGGGTCGAATCTCTGGAAGAACCATCCTTCGCTATCAGTCTTGAACTCCCTACCATCGGACCTGAAAACCGTTTTCACCGGTTGTCTTTTCGAATCCCAAGAGTAGCCTCGAAAGAGCGCAGAATCAGAGAATACCGTATACGAGGCTATTTCTATCGGTTCATTTCCAGAGTAAAGAGGATCATCATAAACAACACCGATATCGAATTTTCTATCATCAGGCAAATCAGACGGTGTCTTTTTCAGCCTGAGAGTATATAGCCCCTTTTGGCCCTCAACGGGTTCCAGTTCCTTAAACTCCGCATCTACAGTTTTACCTGATACAGTCAGGTCGAACCTCTCAGCTGATACATACTTCCGGAAACCATTTTCGACAAAGATTCGCAGTTTTATACCGCCTATATTAGGCTTGGCCATGTTTCTCTCTGGTACCGATACAATCTTGCTATCTTGCATGCTCTCGGTGGTCACACCTGTTAGATAAATCGCCTCTCCACCGGTTTCAGCGGTCTCAGATAGAGAACCGTATTCACTATCCTCCTCACCCCAATACTTCATGGAAACTCTGATTCCTTTGTACCCTCTCTTAATGCTCGAAGGAATCTCAGGATGAACTTTGACAATCTGGCTCTCCAGCTCTCCTCGTGCGTTTCTATCCATCTGTATAGGAACAGGCTCAGGTCCTAGATGCCCCCCGCCATATGAGGGGATAACGATAGAACCTCCTTTTTTAGGGCTAAATCCCAGATCCCTATCATCAATATTTAGAGCCTCCCAGCCCTCCCCCTTGAAACCGGATAGCCCCTCGATTGAGAGGTTAAGTTTCACAGACTTTCCTTTATACAGCCCGCCATTATCCTGACTGCCCATGAAATACCGGCGATAGGCTACCTGGTTATACGTTGGCTGAATAATCTCCGGGTTCATCTCGGCGAGGAAGACGCTGGGCGTGTCAGTACTTTCTGACGATACCTTCGTGCCGTTGCAGTAGCCGTTGATGGTATACTCTCCAAGAGCCTTGACCTCGCCCGGTGCGATGTTCTCAGATACAGGAGCCGTAGCATTATCGACGAGCACTTTATCGCCCTGTACGACAGAGATAGTTCCCGTGGTCTCACAGGAAGCTAGCCCGACGTTAAGCGTTCTCTCCGACGAGCTGTCGGAGCTGTTCCATATAACACGGTCGTTCTCCTCCAGGCTCAGAGATGCAGCGGATGCGCCGCCGATTAACATGAGGGCGGCGAGGGCGATTGCTGACTTGCCGAGAAAGTCGGACATCGCTGTCATCTAATAGAAATAACGCGCTGATGCTTTAAAGCTTTATTTCCCGGAGAACCGGTCCCGCAGCAGTCTCACGTTGAGAAGCAGCGAGAACCCCAGGAGTATCGCGAGGATGCGGGGAAGCCTCTGCCGCAGCCGTTCCCAGTAGGTCTTCTCCACATCGAGGTCAACCGTGGTGTAGCCCGCTATCGAGCCGTTCCTGACGACCGTGTAGTTAAGCTTCTCCTCCCTGCTGTAGATCGGAGGGCTGTAATGGATGGTCGCACGGCCTTCCCTTATCCTTGCCGATGAGGCCTTCCAGTAAGGAGGTGTCTGGCGCGGGACAAGCAGCCCGCCCGATTCTTCAAGTTCTACAGTTGCGGAGTCCTCGTCCGCGGATACCACGCGGGACTCGATACTGTTTTCAGCAGTGTTGGACCTCAGGGACCTGAAAGTTATGTTCTCCACGGATTTCTGCTGGCCGCAGTAGGTTGAGTAGAGCGATGCCTCCACCGGCCCGGTGTAGTTCTCGGGTATGAAGCGGAGCCGGGCGTTCGCGAGCTCGTTCGGGAAGAGCGGGTAGGGCTGCGAGTACCGGATCTGCGTCTGGTTGCGGTACCTGAACTCTGCCTTGAGGCGGTAGACACAGCCGATGGAGCCCGTGTTCTTGACCGTTACATTGACGGTCTGGACCGCAGAGGTGTTCGACTCGTACTGCGGAAAGCTGGCATCCATGTCGGCAAGGACGCCTATCGAGACGTCGAAAGTCAGCGCCGCAGCCGGTGAGACCAGAAGAGCAGCAACCAGTACGCACGTTATCGCTTTTTTCATCTGAAGTGTTTCACCACGAGCACGAGCACCGCCAAGAGCGGTACGATGTACTTTGGAAGCCGGAGGTAATAAACGATGGCGGTGACTGCGAGAAAGAACAGCAGTATCGCTATCCAGAACGGGTCGATGTCGACTGCGTAAACAACGATAAGCAGGAAAGCCAGGATGAGCACTATGTAGCCGGTCGGCAGGTTAAGGCCGTGCTCACGGTCGAAAACCTTCACAGTGCCGTTCGTCGAGTTGAAGTCCTTCGGCTCGCCAGGCTCCACCTTCACTAAGTTATTGATATCGGAGAGCTCCAGCGATCCATTGTGGAAGAACGCACCGGTTGGCCGCGCAGCGGCACCTGAGACCAGCACCAGAAAGATGGATACCAGGATGAAAAGGCGTCCGCGCATAAGTAGCTAAAGCCGCGCCAGGTTTAAACAAGATTTGTCAGAAGTTGCGGTCCTTCCAATGCCAGTAGTCGATGTACAGCTCGCCGAGCCGGTTCTTCGGCCTCCAGACCCTGAGAACTACCTCGCCCTCGTAGTAGCCAGCCTCCTGCGGAACAAGTTCGATCGGGATGCGTGACTGCCCCTTGATGTACATGACTTCTTCATGTCGAAGGAGTTCCGAGATGTTCCCTTTCGATTCAAGCTTTACACGACTGCGCTCATTGACGCCGACGTTTACCCACTTGGTGTAGTTCGCATTCTGTTCGATGCGTCCGAACCTGAGATGCTGGCCCGCGTTGATGCCAAGGTCCGTCATATTGACAGAACCAGCCTCGTTGACAGTAACAGAAGAGTTGAAGTTCACCTTTACGCTTTCGAGTGACGCTTCCTTCAAGGCGAGCGGTGCGATACCGATGGCTGCGCTGACAAGGATGATAACGCCCGCCATCAGTGTTGTTCTCTCGATTCTTATCACCAGTTAAGATACACTACCGCGCCCGCACCCATCAACATGAGCGCGAGCACATAGACAGGTAGCCCGCTTGTTATTATAAATATGGCGATTCCTGCGAATCCGGCGAGCAGGAGCGCCCACAGCATGTCAAGACCGAAGGCGTACAGTACCGAGCCGGTTCCCAGCACCGCGACCAGTATCAGTAGCAGCGGCGCCGACGCCTGCTGCGGACCAGAACTTCCTTCCTGCTGGTCAGGGTTGTCGACCTGGATGGGGTCCCGCGGCGCCTGGGTTATAGTAACCGTCTCATCGAAGAACGCCTCGCCAGTTCGATAGTCGGCGGAGCCTCTCAGCCGGTAGTTTCCTCCCTCAAGATTGTTTTTGACCCAGCGTGTCTCGACTTCTCGGGTTGAACCTGGCGGGATTTGAGTGGCGCCGACACGAGACGCTCCAACCTTGTTGCCGTCGGAACCTATAATCGAGAAGCCTCCTCCGGTAACGCTGGTAGTGACCGTCCCGGTATTCTCCAGCTCAAAAACGAACTGCACTTCCTGCTCACCTACCCGCCGAGCCGAAACACCGCTTACCTCTATCTTTCGGGTGGCATCGCCCGATACACGGAACACGTACCTCGTGCGCGTTACCCCGTAGACGGTTGCGCCGAATCCCGAGGCCTGAGAGAACTGCGGGTTGACCCCGAGCTGGAAGGCGTGGTAACCTGGCTCCGCGTTATCAGGAACCTGTAGCGTCCCGGACATCCGTCCGTTCGCGACTACAGTATCGCCGTTTGGCAACTGGTATGTCTCCTGGCTTCCGGGTGAGAGCTCGTAGCTCTGGCTATCCCACTGAACCCAGTCGTTGACCTCTTGCTCTGAATAAGCGTCCTCGTCTATCACATCGTCGCCGTTAAATATCGCAGATTCCTTGGCCGGCAGAACTTTGGGTTGTACTGTCACGTTTCGGTCGGTCCCGCTCAGAGTCAAGTAGACTGTGAAATCAATGCTTTCTCCCGGCTCTACCCCGCTAACCTGATAACTGCTGGGCGCCATACCGATAGACTGGCTGGCCGCAAGCGGCACAACAGCGACCAGGAGAGTTATGGCCAGAAGCTTTCTCATCACTGTGTAACGTATTGCCGCGCCCTGTTTATACATCTTGGACCCCGGGAAATCACGAACCTTTTTATACAGGCTCCCCGAAACGCGGTACAAGGGGGAGAGGGGTCT
>JBDGSN010000007.1:0-70989 GCA_042217505.1 Candidatus Nanohaloarchaea archaeon | reverse complement strand
CCGGTTTTTCTGGCTTTGTTCTTAGCAAAAGGTCAGAGTCAAACTCCATCTAGAAGCTGATGATACCCTTTATCAGCAATACTGTGACGAACAGTCTTCCAACGCTGCCGACGAATGCCGCAGCTGTGAACCTTAACCAGTCGTTTTCCAGGACTGAGAAGGCATAGATTGAGATAGTGTCCGGGAAGAACGGTACTGAAAGAGCCATAGCCATACCGATATAACCGTACTTTCTTACCGCCTGAAATGTCTTGCTCTGGGACCAGGCCACCAGGTCGAAACCTGTTTTTTCTGCTAGACCGGATTTCTTTCCTGCCTTCTTGGCTGTCATACCGGCCTGTAGAGCGACCAGGCTTCCAAGTGCTTTTCCGAGACCGCTGACCACCATCAATGCGACAAGTCTCTGCATCTCAGTCATCCCTAATCCGATCGGGGCTGCCAGCACTATCTCGCTTGGAAGAGGTAGTATAACGGCTACCAGGAAGGAGTAGATGAACACCAACATGAAACCAGTCACTCCTCTCGCAGTCTGGACCGACTGCTTGAGACCGGTAGGATCGTATCCGTAGTGAAGAATGACTATCGAGGTCAGATATACAAGAAGGAGGACGGTTCCAACTGCTAGAAGCGAGAAGATCAAGATACGGAACGCACTGCTACCCTGTTCTCCGCCAGATAGCCATTCTTTCATGTCCGGTCTCCTCCTGTAAAGTTATTCATCCATCGAACGGTTAATAGTGTTCACTCATCATCCGCACAGTGCTTGCAGCAGTAAACATTTCCAGCCTTCTCATAGCCATCCCCATATATCTTGCAGTCACAGTGGTGGCACTCCTGCACCCTGTCCTTCAGAGCGGCGTATAGCATCTCTCCAAAGGAATCAAGCTGCCCAGCTACGAAAGATTTTCCTTCCACAGTAAGACTGTAGATCTTTTTCCCCCTGCTACCGGTCTCAGATTCCAGGTAGCCCTCTTCCTCCAGTTCTGAAAGGAACGGGTATATATGAGAGGTACTTGGCTTCTCTCCGGTCATCTCCTCTATCTTCGAGATGATCTTGTAACCGTGTGCCGGACCAGACTTCAGTATCAGAAGTGTGTAAAGCCTGTATACATGAGTGAGTTTGACTTCACTCATGTTTAACTGATAGGACAAAACAATATAAAGAGTAATGACCTATCAACATCTGATAGGTGATGGACATATTTCAAAAAATGCTTGCAGCTATAACACCGATAGTGGCTCTCCTCGCAGAGGCTATGGCGCATACAGAAGCAAATGATACTCATTATGGCCCCGGTATGATGTGGAGCGATGGAGGCTCATGGATGTATAATGGAGCCCACATGATGGGATACAACATGTGGGGTATGGGCTGGTTCGGATTTATACCTGGCATACTGTCCTGGATACTAGTGATCCTGGGGATGATCTTCCTCTACCAGAAAATAACAGAAAACAGGGAAGCAGAGACTGGAAATGTAGAAAAGGAGGATTAAAACAGTGGAACGGTACGAGTACCTGACTATAGTCATCATAGGATTCCTGGCCGTTATATCCGGAGTATTGACTACAACAGAACCAGTGCTACAGTACCTCTACTCGACAGGGCTGGAAGCAGGCCACATAGCCATCTACATGACGTGGATAACATGGTGGGCTCTCGTCCTAGGATTTGCGATAGCTGGCGGAGTAGAGGCATGGGTGCCGAAAGGAAAGATATCTGAAAGGCTTGAAACGGACAGCCTGAAGTCGCTGGGGACAGCAGCTTTCTTCGGCTTCGTATCATCATCATGCTCATACAGTGCGATCGCCACCGCAAAGAATCTTTTCAAGAAAGGGGGTTCGGCAGGCGCCTCGCTCGGAGCGTTCATGTTCGCATCCACGAATCTTGTCATCGAGATAGGATTCGTCATCTACATACTCCTGGGATGGCAGTTCCTGGTCGCTGACTTCCTCGGCGGATTCTTCCTTATCGCATTCATGGCTCTGGGTTTCAGATACTTCGTACCTGGAAAGATAATCGAAGAGGCACGGAAAAACGTCAGATCAGGGAAGGAAAAAGTCGTCGACCCTGTCTGCGGCATGGAGGTAGATCCAGAAGAGGCTGAATACTCTACGGAGGTTAAAGGCGAAAAGTTCTACTTCTGCTCCAAAAGCTGCCATGAAAGCTTCAACCCTGACTCTGTCAAGGTCGGTGTAAAGCAGAACATCACGTCTATAGAGGGCTGGAAGAAACTGGCTGACAAGCAGTGGAAGGAGTGGGGCATGCTCTACGAGGATATAATAGTAGGATTCATACTCGCCGGCGTCATCGGTGCGTTCGTACCGCAGTCCATCTGGACTTCATTGCTTGGAGGACAGTTCCTCGGCTTACCGCTCTTCATCCTCTGGTCCGCCATAATCGGGACTGTTATCGGCGTAGCCACGTTTGTCTGCTCGGTCGGAAACGTGCCTTTCGGAGCAGTTCTCTGGACTAAAGGCTTCCCGTTCGGATCGATCCTGAGCTACATCTACGCTGATCTAATAGTGCCGCCTATAATCGATGCGTACAGAGAGTACTACGGAAAGAAGTTCGCCGCAGTGCTTTCCATCATGATATTAATCGCAGCTGTAGTGATCGGAACGTTGATGCATTTCATGTTCCTGTACACCGGCAACCTTCCTGATCCTTCAACAGCGAAGATAGTCGATGAATCGATCAGGCTGAACTACAAGACCTGGCTGAATATAATATTTACAGCAGCATTCCTTGCGCTCTACTACCTTCACCGGAAAGAGTGATTATTCGAGAGATTCAAGGATGCTGCGGGCGAAATCCTCAGCCTCCTGGCTTGACTCATCGTAGTCCAGAGTAACGTTATCATCAGCTCTTTCAGACTCTCTGCTGAACGGGCTTTCATCCCTGAAATCAATGTGTGAAACGATGTACTGGCGGTCGCCCGTGGTCCCTCCCAGATCTCTCAGGAAGGTGACTATCACATCATATGAATCGCCGAAACCTGTCGAGTAACTGAAATCTGCCTCGTTCACCTGGTTCCTGCGATTTCTTGCTACATCTTCTTCACTGATATCTATATCGTATCCTGGCATGACAATCTATCCCATCTATTCTAAACTTTAAGAGCTAAACCTTTTACATGAAGCTCAAATTCCTTGGAACCGGTGGCGGAAGATTCGTTACCGGGCTCCAGAGGCGAAGAACCGCTGGCATAATACTTGAATCGGATGAGACACAGATACACATAGATCCTGGTCCCGGCGCACTTGTCTATTCTCACAGAGAGGTCGACTCGGAGAAGACTGAAGCAGTACTTATCTCCCATGCGCATCCCGACCACTCAAACGATGCCGAACCGATGATCGAGATGATGACACAGGCGTACAGCAAACCTGGTGCGGTCTTCGCCAATGAGACTTGCTTTGAAGGAAGCCCGGATATAGAGAAACGGATTTCCGACTATCACCAGGGCCTCTGTGTCAAAAAAGAGGTGCTCGAACCGGGCAACAGGATACTTTTCAAGGGTTTGGAGATCAAGACGCAGTTCATGAAACACGGCGATCCGAACACAGCAGGTTTCAGGATAAGCAGCGGTGAGAAGACCATAGGTTTCTGGACCGACTCCGAGTACGATAAAAGCCTAGTGGATTTCTACAGCGACTGTGACACACTGGTTGTTTACTGCACCCGGCCGAGAGGAAAACAGATCAAGGGCCACACCGCGATCGACGATGTCCCGAAGATTACAGAGAAACTGGATTTGTCAACCGTCATAATAACGCATTTCGGCTACGCACTGCTTGACTCCGACCTGGAAGAGCAGCAAGAATGGCTCAGCGAGAATACAGACTGCAAGGTAGTTTTTGCCGAGGATAACATGGAGTTCCCGGGAAACCGCAGTCTAGGCGATTTCTGATTATGGATCAGAGATAGTTCTCAGCCAGGTCTGCTAAACCATGTGCTACTCTTTGAACCTCTTCTAAAGGAGTTTGATGGTTATCATAACCTATAGGGACAGACAGCCATACCTCGGTCGGGCTAGAACTCTCATCAACAAACGGGCAGACACCATAGAACTCAGGTCTCATAGATTCGTTTTCTCGAAACTCTCGCATCTCAGAAGCTACCTCACTGGAGAACCTGTAACGTACCTCAAAGAAATCTTCTCCTGTCAAACCATCCCTGTTACGATTATACTCGATATCGACGATTTCATCCTCTAACTGTACTTGCTCGTAAAAATCAGGGATGTCTGCCACAGCTATAGATAGCTCAGTGTATTTTAAACAACTGATGCACCCTCCCGCATATAATGCCTTATTCGCCCTTCTAAGCCGGACAAACTCCATCAGAAGTACACCCCGTGTTAAAACATTGACATCAAAAAAACAGCCAGCCATATCCATGTATATCTGTTAAAACCAAATCGAAAGCTGAAAAAGGAATTTAAGAGTACCAAGAGACTGTTTTTGCAGGAGGCTGAATAAAACGATGGAAGGCGATTACTCACCGGAAGAAGTTGAATCAAAATGGCAGGAAAAATGGGTTGACAACCAGACCTACAAATACCACGGCACGGACGACAGTGACGAGGTATTCTCTATAGATACACCTCCTCCAACCGTGTCAGGCAGCCTCCACATGGGCCATCTATACGGCCAGACACTTCAGGACTTCATGGCACGGTTCCAGAGGATGAGCGGCAAAAAAGTTTTCATGCCGTTCGGATACGATGACAACGGTATCGCCTCCGAAAGACTTACTGAAAAAGAACTGGATATCCGACACCAGGATTTCTCCCGCAGAGATTTCCAGGAGAAGTGCCGGAAAGTCTGCAAGGACTACGAGGAGCAGTTCACGGAGAACATGCAGTCACTGGGGATAAGCCATGACTGGACAAATACTTACAAGACGATCGAGCCTCGTGTACAGCGGATCAGCCAGCTATCGTTCATAGATCTATACGAGAAAGGACGGGAGTACCGTCAGAAAGCACCGGCTATCTGGTGTCCGGAATGTGAGACAGCTATCAGCCAGGTTGAAACAGAGGACGCTGAAAGACCGTCGCACTTCAACGATATCGATTTTCCACTGGCGTCCGGAAACGGCTCCATCACCATCTCGACGACAAGACCAGAGCTTCTACCGGCGTGTGTCGGTATAATCGTTCATCCTGATGACGAGGCTAACGCTCCTCTCGCAGGTGAAGAAGTCAGAGTGCCTCTCTTCGACTACGAGGTCCCTATAATAGAGGACGAGAGAGTCGATCCTGAGACCGGTACCGGAGTCGTCATGACCTGTACCTTCGGTGACCAGACAGATATCGAGTGGTACCAGGCATACGACCTCGATCTACGGATAGCTATCAGCGAGGACGGCACCATGACAGATCTCGCAGAAGGATACGAAGGACTTTCCACCAAGGAAGCACGTGAAAAGATAGTAGAGGACCTTGAATCAAACGATTACCTGGTCGAAAGGAGAGATATCACTCACACCGTTCAGGTCCACGAGAGATGTGGAACCGATATCGAGTTCATGGTCACAAAGCAGTGGTACGTCGAAGTACTCGACCACAAGGGAAAATACCTGGAAGCCGGTAGACAGATGGACTGGCAGCCGGAGAAGATGTTTACACGTTACAAGAACTGGATAGAAGGACTCCAGTGGGACTGGTGTATCTCACGTCAGAGAGACTCCGGGATACCGTTCCCTGTCTGGTACTGTGAAGAATGTGGTGAGGAGATCATAGCTGAGAAGGAATCGCTTCCAGTGGATCCGATCGAGGATAAGCCTCCTGTAAATGAATGCCCTGAATGTGGACACACAGAGTTGGAACCAGAAGAGGATGTATTCGATACATGGGCGACCTCCTCCCTTACACCGCTGGTCAACGCCGGCTGGGACTGGGATCAGGATGAGGAAGAGTTCACTATGGACCGAGAGGAGCTCTATCCATTCAACCTGAGACCGGAGGGCCACGATATAATCACTTTCTGGCTGTTCCACACCGTTGTCAAATCGGTCGAACACACCGGAGAGGCTCCTTTCAAGACAGTTATGAACCACGGTCACGTCCTGGATGAGAACAGGCAGAAGATGTCCAAGTCGAAAGGCAACGTCGTCGCACCGGCAGAAGTACTCGAAAAGTTCCCGGTTGACGCGGCACGTTACTGGGCCGCCGGTTCAAGCGTAGGAGATGACTTCCCGTTCAAGGAGAAAGAACTGGTCGCAGGAGAGAAGCTGTTGAGAAAGCTGTGGAACGCTTCCAAGCTAGTTGATATGCTGGCAGAGGAAAAACCTGATATCGATGAGGATGAACTCGAAGAGATCGACCGATGGATGCTCGCCGAAGTCGACGATCTTACAGAGTTCATGACAGAGAAGATGAGCGAATACGAGTTCTCGAAGGCTAGAGACGAGCTTCGACACAGGTTCTGGAACACGTTCTGCGACAACTATCTTGAGATAACGAAGCAGAGGCTTGACTCGGAGGACAACAACTCGGCGAAGTACGCATTGAAGGAGGTTCATAAAAGATTCTTGAAACTGTTCGCTCCTTTCCTCGTCCACATAACTGAGGAGCTCTGGGACCAGATGTACGGCGAGAACTCTATCCACACCAGCAGATGGCCTGAAGCGACAGGAGTCGAGGCCGATCTTGAAGCCGGTGAGACAGCGATGGAAGTCATCTCAGCTCTTAGGACTTACAAGAATCAGAACCGTATGGCTTTAAACGAAGAGCTTGAAGAGGTCAAAGTCTTTGGAAACATCGAAGGCTTTGAAAGCGCAATCAAGGATGCAATGCATGTCTACGATCTCTCCTCCCGTGATGGAGAACCTGAGACTGAGGACAAGATCGTCGAGATCAAGCTCGACTACTCAAAGGCCGGTCCAGAGTACGGCAACAGGATCTCCGAGATCGAGGAATCTCTTGAGAACAACGAGTGGAACATCGATGCCGGACACCTTGAAGTGGCTGGAGAACATCTTGAACCTGAGATGTTCGAGGTAAGAGAAGAGAGGACCTTCACGGGTGAAGGAGAGATGATCGAAACCGAGAACGCTATCATCGTGGTGAAGGACCGATGAGGATCGGTGGATCGCTCGGAAAAAGTCTTGAAGTAAAAGATTTCGAGGAGATACCTGATGAGCTCGACTTCATCGAGTTCCCTCTGGGGGAGATGGAGAACCCTCCCGGAGAGATCGATGTCGAAGCTATCAACAAGATCTTGGAGGAGAAGGATCTTGATGTAACAGTACATCTTCCTTTCAGACAGCCGATCGTCACCACGGTAAAAGAGTTCAACCAGGCTGAGATAGATTATTTGACCCGTATAGTGGAGAAAGCTGTAGAGTTCGACGCCGAAAAAGTTGTTCTGCACCCTAACATCCGTTACGGGGAAGAAACTGATATGACAGAGGACTTGAAAAAGCAGTTAAGCCATCTTGATAGAGCTTGCGATGAAAGAGATATCGAGCTGTGTGTCGAGAACATGCCTGATCCGGTACCGACTTTCATCAACAACTTTGAACTGGCGGAGATGCTTGAAGAACTCAATATTTCGATGTGTTTCGATACAGGACACGGCTTCTCCAGTATGGGAAAGGAGGATATGGAGCTTTTCCTCAAAGAGTTTGGTCACAACATATCACACCTTCATCTTCAGGATACCCGTGAAGGCAAAGACCTTCACCTGCCGATCGGGAGCTCAGAGATCGATTTCGAAGGCGTCTCAGACGCACTTGGAGAGTTCGAGGGTACTGCATGTATGGAGATATTCACGGAGAGCCGTGATTACATACTGCTTTCGAAGAGGAAGGTCGAAGAACAATTCGGTCAGTGAAGGAGGCAACATACTTTGCCGAGTTTGAAACCGAAGATACAGGCACATGCCGTCGATTCTTTCATAGAGAAGGAAGGCGGGTACAATGAGCTTTACATACTGGTCTATCCCGGACACTCCCTCAACAACGATCTGTAGAAGAGGGTAGGTCTTTCCGAACAGGACTACCAGGAATACACCGATGATTTGAGAGTAGAGCTTGACTCTCAATCAGAATCAGGTACAAAGATCGCATTCATGGAGGAAAGGAAAACCGGTGATGCAGAAAAATATCTTGGAGATCTTTTCGGAGAAGCAGATTTTCACATCACAACAGTCGATGGCTCAGGATGGCCGGGTGGAGAAGGCAGAGAAAACCTGGCTGATGCACTCTCGATTTTAGAAAAAGGATCTACGGTATATGTCGCAGGCGAGTTGAACGGTCTGTGCTACAGCCAGGTGGAGGATATGCTGGCAGAGATACCCGAACTGAACGATGGATGGCACAGTTTAGAGCATGGAAAACGGTTCCCGGAGACAGGCATCGAACAAGATGTCGATGGAAAAGTGTATCCTGCCATCCGATAGAGGAGGGTTAAAAGTGTTCATCCTTCTTTTCTACATATGAGCAACGAAAAACATTCAGAGATGTCGAAGTACCAGCTGAAGAAGCTGATCAAGAAGCTTGAAGATATCCGCGGACGGAACACTGAGCTGGTCTCTCTTTACATCCCGGCAGGTTATGATATGGGAAAAATCTCGGAGTTCATAACATCGGAAGCTTCCGAAGCGGAGAACATCAAGTCGAAGCAGACCCGGAAGAATGTCAAGGCAGCTCTTGACAAGATAGGTAGAAGAGTCAAAGAAGAGCCTGTGACCCCTGAGAACGGGGTCGTGTTTTTCTCAGGCAATGTTTCCGATACAGAGGGTCGGCCGGACATCCAGATATGGGAGGTCGTACCACCGGAGCCAATCGAATCACGTCGTTACAGATGCGATAAAGAATTCGTCTTAGAGCCTCTACGGCAAATGATTGTGGATGACAGGGTCTACGGTCTTATAGTGGCAGATAAACAAGATGCTGCGATAGGTTATCTTCAAGGCAACAGTATAAAGACTGCCTACACCCTTGAATCTAACGTTCCCGGGAAGACAAGAGCCGGAGGACAGTGTCTTCATCCAGAAACAGTTGTACAGCTATCCAACGGAGAAGTAAAAGAGATTCAAGATATAGAAGTCGGCGATAGAGTCAAATCCGCTGATTTCAACTCTATGAGGATGAAAGACTCCAAAGTGACCGACAAATGGGAGAACAAGAAGAAGTTGTACAAGATTGAAACCAAGTATCCGAAAATGACTATTAGAGCCAGCGGAGACCATGAAGTATTTGTAACCAATAAAACCGTTGAAACAAGGAATGTAGAAGATCTGACAGAGGGAGAAAAGCTTCTGCTACCTGAAAAATACGAGACAAGCCGTCATAAACCTAGTCTAAATGTAGAAAGGCTATACAATTCATTCAAGATTTCTGAGAAAGGGAGACAAAAAATCAAGGAGACAAGAAAGGAAAAAGATCTTTGCCAGAAAGAACTTGGAGAGAAACTAGGTAAAACACAGACAGCAATATCAAAAATTGAGAAAGGAGAACGAGACATCAAAAGGAAGTTCTTAGAAGATCTAATTGAAGAGCTTGATCTTGGAGAAAGCTTTGTAAGAGAAAACTGTAGAGGGAAAGACTACAGTCTGCCAACAGAAATAGACCATGAGCTCGCCCAGATAATAGGATACTTCGCTGGCGATGGAAGCTTTGACCCGAAGAGGCTCAATTTCCACGAACAAGACAAGGAAGTAGCAGAAAAATATAGAGAATTACTTGAGAAAAAGTTTGGCTGCAACACCTCAATCAGATTCAGGGAAGAAAAGAATTACTACAACCTAAGAGCATTTGGAAAACCCCTAGTAAAACTATTTGAAAAAGAGTTTCCTGAAATCAAGAAATCTCATAACACTGAGATACCTGAAAAAATAATGATATCAGGCGATAAAATCGTTTCAGGATTCATTAAAGGGTTCTATGATGCTGAAGGATATTGTTCTGAATCAAGAGGCAGAATAGGGATATCTGCAAATAACAAGAAATTCATGCAGCAACTTCAACAGCAATTAATGAGATATGGAGTAATCTCTTCTCTAAGAACTTACGATAACTCTAAAAATCCTTACTCAGACAATCTCCGCTACACAATCAGTATCTCAGACCAGCTATCGGCTGAAAAATTTGCGGAGAAAATAGGCTTTACCGCAGAAAGAAAAACAGTTGAACTAGAAAAAATAGTCCAGAACCTAAACTCAAGGAACAATAACCGGCAAATATTAACTCAGGGTCCTGAAGTCAGAAAGAAGTTGGAAGAGCACGGGAGAACTATGGAAGACTTCAAATCTGCGAATACCTATCTACAGGGAGATAGAGAGATAAGTAAGAAAGCATTTAACAAAAACTTCGTACAAAACTCCTCTGGAAACCTCAAGAATGATTTAGAAGCAATATCTCAACCGGAAATACTTCCAGCGAAAATAGATTCGATAGAAGAAATTGGCGAGAACAGGACTATAGATATCTCTGTAGAAGCCAAAAACTTTGTCGCTAACGGACTAATAGTACATAACTCAGCCCAGAGATTCGAGCGAATCAGGAAATCGATGTATGAAACATTCCTTTCCGATATAGCGGACAAGGCGAAGACCGCTTTCCTTGAAAAAGCGAGGGAGGATAAGCTTCTCGGTATAATCGTTGGAGGTCCAGGTTTCACGAAGGACAAGCTTATCGATGACAACTATCTTCACAACGAACTGAAGGAAAGGATCGTTGCTCGGGAATCTACCAACTACTCGGGAGAGGATGCTTTAAGCGAGCTTGTGCAGAAGGCGGAAGACGCTATCGAGGATTCCCAGGTAGTGCGGGAAAAGAACCTTGTTACCGAGTTCTTCACCAACCTGAAGGAGGAGAACGGGAAGTCAGAGTACGGTCTTGAGCATGTTCTGAAAGCTATGGAGATGGGGGCTGTTGACACAGTACTGATCTCGGAGAGCTACGATATGTTTGAAGCCACTTATATATGTCCGAACGGCCATGAGAAAAAGGTTTTCGAGGAAGATCCAGAGATCTCCGGTTTGAAGACCTGTGATGAATGCGGTGAGGAGATGGACCTTGAGGAGTTCCAGGATATAGTCGATGTGATGGCGGAGAAGGCAGAGGAGATGTCCAGCGATGTCGAGATCATTTCCGACGACCACGAGGAAGGTCAGAGACTTCTTAACATGGGAGGAATCGCTGCGATTCTGCGCTACAGAATCAGGTAAATCTAAAAAGCGAGTTTCTCCAAGTTGTGGTTGATGGAGCAGCAAGAGCTTGAGAACTGGATAGAAAACGCATTTCAGGACGGTTATTCTATAGACGAGATAAACAGGACTCTCCAGGACGAAGGAGTCGATCAGAAAAGGATACAACAGGCAGTCCATGATCTGAGAAGAAAGCTTGAACAGGGACAGGACCCCAGTAAACCCACCGGTGAGACAGGGGATGAACAGGTCGAAACGGTCTCTCAGACAGATAAAGACGTTATCGGCGGTGTCGACCTATCCGGGGATGTCTACAGAGTAAGGCAGAACTTCATCCTTAACCGGTACAAGGTCTGGGACGACGATGACGAACTTATTCTCAGGGCGAAGCAGAAACTGTTCAGGTTGAAGGAGAAGGTACCATTTTACAACGCCGACGGCGACGTGGTATTCAGGGTCAAGGGCCAGAAGATAATCGATGTAGCTGGAGATTACGCAGTCGTAGACGAGGAGTCCGGGGACAAAGTGGCAGTGCTCAAAAGAAACTACACAATATTCACCCATCACTGGAAGATCAAATCAGGAGACAGCGACGAAAGACTTCTCGCCAACGTGGAAAGTGCCAATGAAGCGGTAGCCGTTCTCAGAGTTCTCGGCGGTTTCATACCTGTATTACCGAATATATTTGCGTTCATACCACACTCGTATGTCATAAAGAATCCTGATGATAGAGAGATCGGACGGATAAAAGGAAAGTTCAGTATCAGGGATGCATACAGCATAGAGATAGACGATCCAGAAGATATACCAAAGGAATCCCTGGTCGCTGCCTCAATAGCGATAGACGCTCTTGAAGGCAACTAGAACAGATCTCTGTTGGTGTCAAAGATGAGAGACCAGAACAGATATAAATTGTTGTCACTAGATAGTAAATATTTTTGACAGCGGCAGACATTATCGAGAAGAAGATGACCGGAAGCAGGAGCTGGAGATGATAGACTATGATGAAGAAAGAGGTACCTTGGTCGGAAGCACAGATGACGCATACCATGGTAGAGTCGAAACAGGAGGCGTGGAAGATCTCCAGGCCCCGCTGCATGAAGCCGGCTCAGTTTCCGGACTGCTTAACAGATAACTTTCCCCCTCCATTTTTTCTATTATGCATTAACAACCTGATACATGAAGGTAACCAATCTCGCCGAGGACACTGAAGGATTCACAGGCAACGTCTGGCTGATGGAAAACTCTGAAAACGTTCTTATCGATACTGGCACCGATACCTGCTGGGAAAGGATACTCAAACTGGAGAATGTGGAAAAAGTCGTTATAACCCATTCTCATTATGATCACGTCGACAACCTGCCGAAGATAATGAACATGTTCGACGCCGAGATATACGCCTACGAACCAGGAAATCTTCCTGTCGATGCCGAAAAGATCTCTGAAGACGATGCACTTGAACTGGCCGGCGAAGAGTTCAGGATCTTACACACTCCGGGACACAAAAACGATTCCATATGCCTCTACAGCGATTCAGGTATACTATTCACCGGCGACCTGATCTTCCCTGACGGAAGTTTTGGGAGAACTGATTTAGACGAAGGTGACAGAAATGAGCTCATAGAGTCGATAGAAAAGATAGCAGATCTTGATGTGAAAGAGATGTACTGCGGCCACGAAGAAGCAGCGAAGAAGAACGTCAACGACCAGATAAAGCAGTCTCTGGAAGAAGCGAGAAAACGGGAATCAAAGTACTGAATCCTCGATAAGGAACTTCCTGTAGAGATCCTTCACGTTCCTGTAGATCACCCATGCGGCGATAATACCTGCAACTGCAACGGCTATAGCAGTTGAAACAGTATCTATCTTGGATGCCAGGGCCATGAAGTCATCCTTGACGTACCAGCCGATGAAGCCGAGCACAAAGTTCCTCGGCATCATACCTATGAAACTCCAGATGCCGTAGGTCTTCCAGTCCATCCTGAACAGTCCAGCACTACCGGATATCAGGGAAAGGGGTACGATAGGAACTGCACGGAAACCGGCGACGTAGTATTTCTCCTTTCCGGAGTCAAAATATCCTTCCAGATGCCTGACTTCCTCCCATGAAACATCGATGTATCTACCGTACTTCTCAAGAACAGGTTTACCGCCGAAGTATGCTATACCGTATACAAAGTAGGAGCTTACAACAGATGCTATCGAAGCTGGAAGTGCGATCATGAAAAGCACCTGTACAAGCGCTGCCGGGATAGTAGTGGCGTTTATCAGCATGAAACCGGCCGCCATCGGTATCACCGGCGACGGTATTGGCACTATGACCTCTTCTATAACCATCCCCGCCATAACGGCTATTACTCCGTGCTGGGCGATAAGTGCGAGTATCTGCTGTACAGCTGTTTCAAGAACCATGAATGATCTCAGCTTCCTCAACTATGTAAAACTATGGAAGCCAAGATCCTGGGCGCAGAAGTCCGATTCAAAGAATCACTCATAGACGGTGAGGAAAAGGAGATACGTAGACAGCTAAGGGAGTACCTGAAAGGTGAAAGAAAGATTTTCGATCTTGATATAGAGTACCCGGATAGCTTCACCGGGGAAGTTATGAAAGCGATGTCCCGAATAGGCTACGGCGAGACCATGACCTATGGAGAACTTGCGAAAAAGATCGACAGTTCTCCTGTAGCGATCGGACAGGGAGGCGGTAGAAATCCAGTTCCCATAATCATCCCATGTCACCGCATAGTCGCCAGCGACGGACTGGGCGGGTACCAGTACCCTGAACTGAAGGAAAAACTCATCGACCTAGAGAATTGAAGAAACTGACCAACCAGTCGATGAAACCGTTTATCGAATCCACGATACTCCGAGTGTTGAAGCTGCTGCCGTAGTCTGTTCTCGTCCTGTTCGGTATCTCAACCTTCTTGATATCCAGCTCTCTCTGGGCAGAATTAGGTGCTGCGGAGTAAACCGGGTAGTCGTAACTGTTTATCCTGTCAAGACAGGCATCGAACCGGTCCCTTGAACTGTAGTCACACGGAGTCATATCCATATGGTTACTGAAGAACCGCCATTTTACATCAGGATCTGTGATCTTGTGATCGAAGTCCATATCCCGGTAAACCTCTCTTAAAGAACCGTTCCGGTTGGCTACATAGTTCCGGATTATGAGCTGGGAGTATGCGTAACCGAAATCCCTTACCTGGGGATAATCGTATGCATTCCATTTTTTCATGAAATCTCTGTTGTCCTGGTAATAGTTCCATAACTCATCTCTATCCCCTCTAGAAGGGACAGTGTACGTGTAGAGCTGGTGGCCTTTCTTCACTTTATAAGTCCGGTCCTTGCCGAATAACGCTGCTGGACCTACATCGATCTCCCTGTCACTGTACAGCTTGTTCTTCATCAGGTATTCAAAGTAGGTCGCTGTACCCTCATCGAAGTAAGCAGAGTTAGTGCCATCCCATCTCAGTCGTCTATCATTCAATCCGTGAACTGTCTCGTGTGCAAGTATGGGTACAAAGTCCTCATCCAGGTTATCTCTGACCCGGATGCTTCCCGCTATGTACTCGCCGGCGCTCCACTTGTTAACCGTTCGATCATACTTGCCAGAATCCATGACCGCAACCGGGAAACGTCGGAAATCCTGGACGACTCCAAGAGTGCCCACTGGTATCTCATAAGGCTGTTTCAGGTCTTCCATCGTGTTACCGAAAACCGTGTAGTACTCTTTCTGTTCACCCTTTCCAAAGTTAACTCTCACCGTTGTTGGACCCGTGCCTTTGAACTTCATCTCATCTCCATTGAAGCTGTAGTCGAAACCGAATCCTATCCAACCAGATATGAGGTTGTCGGCATGTATGAAACCGGTTGTCTTCACATCCGAGAACGACGGAATAGATATCCTCCACTTGTAGAGCCCTTTCTCAACCTCCTCCGGGTTACTGTCGATATGTGTACCTATCCTGTAGGTTTCCGAATCCATCCCTGCAGCAGAGTGACCGGAGATACTCAACATATCACCTTTAACACTGTAGTCTGCTTTTCCTCCACTGTCATTCACGAAAAGCACGTTGCTGTTATCCGGTAGCTGCCACTGGATCCCGCTGCAGTAGATATCACAGTTGACAACAATCGAAGTGTTGACATAGGCGTCGTGCAGGTTTATATTCATCGCATACTGGACCTCCTGAACAGTCGTTTTTGCAGCGGCTGTAGGTGCCAGGATAACTAGTGCAAGAAGCAGTACGATGAAAAGTCGTTTCATGGAGATGTTATGCGTGGTGAATGAATAAAAGAAATGCCGTCCCTAAATGAATACATGGCTATACTCTCCGACCAAGATATTAGAGGGCTAGTAAAAAAGGAAAACGCAGTTACAGTCGAAGAAGGACCTGAGATCGATTTCGATCTCCAGCTTGGCCCTTCTTCAATGGATCTGAGACTGGGATACGAATTCGGCGTCCTCAATACCAGAAAGGTGGAGATGGTCGACACCAGGGACATGAAGAAGTACAGCAACTACGTGAACAAGGAGAGGCATGAGTCGGATGAAGGAGTCGTCATCCATCCAGGAGAGTTCATACTTGGAAGCACTCTGGAAAACATAAACGTCCCTAACGATCTGGTCGCAAGAGTTGAAGGAAGAAGCAGTTACGGAAGACTTGGTATAATAGTACATGCCACCGCTGGCTATATCGACCCCGGCTTTGAAGGCGAGATAACGCTCGAGATACAGAACCTTGGAAACGCACCTGTCAAACTTTACCCCGAAGACAGGATCTGCCAGGTGGTCTTCGAAACCATGACGAGCGAGGCAGAGAAGCCTTACGGAGACAAGAAAGACTCAAAATACATGGGGCAGACAGGCGCCACAGGTTCAAGGCTCGGCAACGAGAAGCGGTGAAATAATATGAATAACATTGAGATAGATGAGTCCGGGGATCCGATCAAGAAGGATTCCACAGAACTGGTGGAGAGAAAGGGCACAGGACACCCAGATTCTATATCCGACGGTATAGCGGAGTCGGTTTCAAGAGCGCTCTGCAGAGAGTACAGGAAAAGATTCGGCAAGATACTGCACCATAACACGGATGAAGTCCAGCTGGTCGCAGGAGAGTCAGATCCTGATTTCGGAGGCGGAGAGATAGTCGACCCGATATACATACTTCTGACAGGCAGAGCAACGAAAGAGTTCGATGGAGAAAAGATCCCTGTGGACAGGATAGCGCTTGAAGCCGCAAAAGACTATATCGATAACAACTTCAAGGTCCTGAGCAGCGACGATATCGAGTTCGAATCGAAGATAGGCGAGACCTCGACAGACCTGAAAGATGTTTTCACAAGAGAAGGGGTTCCCAAGTCTAACGATACAAGCTTCGGGGTAGGTCACGCACCGCTTTCTGACACTGAGAGGATCGTCAGAAATATGGAGAAAAGGATAAAACAGATACCTGCAGGGGGAGAGGATATCAAAGTGATGGGGCTTAGAAGAGGCGATAAGATGATACTTACCATCGCTGTGGCAGCGATTGACTCCCGGATAGCCGATATCGAGGAGTATATCCAGTTCAAGAAGGATGTGGAAGAAGCAGCTCTTGAAAAAGCTAGAGAACATACCGATCTTGAAGTCGAGGTCAACGTCAACACTGCTGACGATATCGATCACGGTTCGGTCTACATAACCGTTACAGGCACCTCAGCTGAGATGGGGGACGATGGAAGCGTTGGAAGAGGCAACCGTGTCAACGGGTTAATAACTCCTAACAGGTCGATGAGCATGGAGGCTGCTTCAGGGAAGAATCCAGTAACCCACGTCGGAAAGATCTACAACCTTCTATCAAGCAAGATAGCAAGGGAGATTAATCAGGAGTCAGGAGAGTTCGCACAGGTGAAGATCCTTTCCCAGATCGGATCGCCTATAGATGAGCCTCTTGTCGTCCACGTAAGCTCTGAAGCTGGAAGAGACTCTATAGAAGAAGTCGTCCTAGAGAACCTAAAGGATGTGACACGGGTCACAGATCTCGTTGTCAAAGGTGAACTGGACACGTTCTAGCGTCAACGATTTAACTTTCACGTGTTAATAACAGTCCGGGATGCCAGAGTTCTTCGGGGTTGAATGGGAGGAAACAGATGTCGATGAAAAAGATGAGATGTATGTCAGCCAGTCCGACACGGATTACGTGAAAGACCGGCTTTCAGATGCAGGTTTCTCATGGATAAAGGCACGTAACATGGAGCTCGGAACATATCATAGCGATGATGATTACAGTGGCTCCAGAGCACATATACACAAGGATAAGACCTATCTATTCCTCATCGATAGAGAGATCTAGGATAAAATAAAAAGGGAAAAAGAAGCTGGCATGCCGTTTAAAGGCAGCTCTCGTGGATAAAGCCGTCATCGGTCTCTGTGAACTCCTGGTCCGCAAGTACAGAGTTACCGCAGACCCTACAGAAACCAAGCTGTTTCACAACAGTTGGAATTATTTTCCCCTCCCGTTGAAAAGTTTCTCACGGACTGTATAAAACAACCATTACAATTCAGAAAACATGTTTGCTCTTGTCGAACACGTCAACCTGTTAAAACGTGATGTCCAAAAGATTCTCTATGAAGCCCGTTGACGCCCACTGCCACGTCGATTTCAGGCAGTACGATGATGATAGAGATGAGATAATAGAAAGAGCGGCAGATGAACTGGAGTTCATCGTCGATGCAGGAAGCAGCTACGAGAACAATAAAGAAGTACTCGAACTGGCAGAAAATCACCGAGGCTTCATAATCCCTAACCTTGGTATCCACCCCACATACACAGATGATTTCGATGACCTGGATAAGATCAAGGATCAGGTCAGAAAAGAGGACCCTGCCGCAGTCGGAGAGATAGGGCTTGACAACCACCACGTGGAAGATGAGGATATGCGTGAAAGACAGACCGAAGTGTTCAGAGAGATGGTTGAGCTAGCTGAGGAACTTGGGAAACCTGTAGTCGTTCATTCACGTGATGCAGAGAGAAAGGCGTTCAAGATACTGAAGGAGTATGATCTACCCGGAGTCATGCTACACTGTTTCAACGGCAGACCGGAACTGGCTGAAGAGGCTGTAGAAGAGGGTATGCTGATAGGTGTGACGACACAGGTTCTCTACTCTACACGTGTAAATAATATCGTTCAACAGATCCCTGTTGAAAACATGCTACTTGAGACAGACTCACCTTTCCTCTACCGGGGCGAGAGAAATGAGCCGGGGAACGTGAAGGAGAGTGCGGAAAAGATCGGAGAGATCAAAGATCTGGAGGTTGAAAAAGTCGTTGAGGCCACAACCAAGAACGCTCAGCGGCTTTTCCTGTGATACTCGGCGATAAAGATATCTCTTTAACTGTCTATCTTCCTGAGTGATTAGGTCTTTATATTCTTGGATTCAAATCATGTGCATGGTACTAGAAAAATTCAAGGACAAGGTTAGCAAGGAACCTAACGTCGCAGTGTTCGTCGACGGACCGAACGTCATCAGAAAGGAGTTCGAACTTGATCTGGACGCCCTAAGAGAAGACATACAGGATTTCGGCCGTATAAAAGTCGGCAAGGTGTTCCTGAACCAGTATGCGTCCCAGAAACTTATCGAGGCCATCGTATCCCAGGGTTTCGAGGCGGCTCTCGGTCTGGGCGGCGAAAAGAAGAAGGAAAGTGACGTCGATGTCTACATGGCAGTCAATGCGATGGAGGCTGTCCACAACGAGAACATAGATGTCATAGTTCTCGTGACAAGAGACGCAGACTTCCTGCCAGTCATCCAGAAGGCCAAGGAGCATGGAAAGGAGACAGTCATAATCGGCATGGATCCAGGGTTCTCAACAGCACTTCAAAACGCTGCTGACAACGTCATCGAGCTGGACTAAATGCCGACACTCAACTTCAACGTTCTCGGATGGATTGATATCGCAGCTGCCTTGATGCTTTTCAACACTGTCTCGCCTCTACCTGCTATAGTGGCGACAGTCCATGCAACATTTCTGCTGGTAAAAGGTTCTTTAGGATTCTTCCCACAGCTGGGAGGTCTTTCAGGACTTATACCGCTCTACATAATTGGAGGTGCAGCCGATATAATGTCGTCAGCCATACTTTTCACGGGTCACCCGCCGATACTGGCGGATTATAAGATAATCATAGCTGGAGTCATGCTCCTGAAAGGCATCTGGAGCCTGAGCGGTATGATGCGTCTATGAACGGTATTCTCGTATAAGCTCCTCGACCATCCTCTTCTTCAAAGCTCCTGAACCTGAACCGTCATCTATCTTTTCAAGAAGCGATTCAAGTTCCCTGACCTTCTCATCGTCTGAAAGCTGGTCGAAGTTTTCCGGCAGTTCGGATTCTATATTCATAACATGCATTCAACGCTGATTGTTAAGAGAGTCAACTATCTGTTCAAGGAGATCGATTATCTGATCGTTCTGCTGCCTCAGCTCCTGGATATCCTGCTCCATCGACCCACCTCTCCTTTTACCGTCTGTGTTGCTGCTTCTACCGGTGAAACCTGCGTTTTCAAGCTTCTTCTCGGTCCGTGAGCTTAACTGTGGCTGAGCGCTTCCCCTGCTGGGACGTCCTGCCTGTGCGTTAGGCGAATCGTTGAAGCCGCCTCCTCCCGAGTTCTGGGATCCACTGTTATGGGATCGAGCTGGATCCGGATCATTCTGGCCCTGAATCTGTTGTCCCCGAGAACGGTTTCCCTGGTTCTGGGGTCTCTGACCGCTGTTCTGTCCGATAGAGTTACCTGGACCTCCCTGGTTCATATTCTGAGAATTCTGTGACGAACCCTGGTTGCCCGGAGACCCTCCTCTATAGGGTTGGCCTCCCTGGGATGGCCCTCCTGGAGAATTACCTTTCTGCGGCTGTCCAGGACTGCTCTGTGAACCCTGTCCTGGTGGACCGGAGTCGAAACTGCCCCCGGAATCACCATCTGAGAAGGAGTCATCGAAGCCTCCGCCTTTAAAATCATCGTCTCCTCCAAAGCTAGAACTGGAGCCGGAGGAATTGTTTGAAGACCTGTTAAAAGTCTCTTTCAGGTCATCAATGACGCTCATGCTTTACTTTGCACCGGACTCGTTGATTAAGGTTACGGAAAATCGAGATTTTAAGTAGAAGTTAAGACAATGCTTTATCGTGAGTTCACACGGTCCAGAAGACGGAGACACCTGCAAGTTCGGCCACATCTTCGAGGTATTCGACAGAGATGGTACGGGAGCGCCCGGCGGAGATCTTCGAGATGCGATACTGGAGGAAGAGATAACAAGTGTCGAAGACCTGGAGAATACGACCGACACAGACCTTTTAAGACCTATAATGGGTCACCCGTTCAAGCATCTTGAGGTAGCAGCTGGGTCACAGGGCCTGCCGCACATGTTCATACTTGATGCTGCTGACAGGTTCGACGATTCCTGGGGATGGACCGTCAACAAGACGATGGACCGTATATTCGTCTCACCGCAATCCAACCTCCACGCCGAATTCATGCAGAGAAAGCAGCAGGCAGAGCAGAACATAAAGAACACTATGCAGAACCTGTCCCAGCTGAAGAAACAGAAGCATATGCTGGAGCACGATATAAGGAAGCTTAGATCGAGAGCAGAAGCTATCAGACAGGGTAAAGAGGATCGTATCAAAGGCGACTTCATCGAACTTGTGGATGGAGCAGGTGCTTCAGGCCAGGGAGGAGATGAGGCCTCACTAAAGTTTTACAGGGATAACAACTTCTACCCCTCCATAGTAGCAGACTTCAACGAGATGAGCGGTCTTGAGGACCTGGAAGAAGATGGAAGCCTTTCTGAGCTACCGGCGAATGAGAAAGCTATACTGAAGAAGAAGTACACGATGTACGAGAAATGGAAGGATCTTTACGGAAGCGAGATCCAGAGGAAGCTCAATGATCTGAAATCACAGTTAAGAAGCATAGAACGATCTATAGAGGAGACAGAGGACTGGCTTGAACCTTATGCAAGAGATCTGCTGATGATACACGACCACTCACGTGATGACTCGGATATGACCAACTACTGGACTTTCAAGGGGCATTCCAGCCAGAAAAAGGAGTTCGAGTTCATCGCACACCAGGGCTTTGCCAAGCACCACGGAGATCTCGAAGAGGTAGGTGACGATGAAGCCACGCATTTCAAAGTCGTCTATATACACGCCGTGCATGTCAACATAGCAGGAGCAGGCAACCCTACCAGTTCCACAGAAGGACCGACTGTGGGGGTCGCATTCATCTTCCCGGCTATCGTATGTCGTCATGTTTTCAACAATATATTCAAGGACAAGATAGAGCGCAGCAGTCACAGGCTACAGCAGCTGATCGATGATTATACAGGAGATTTCGACACTGAAACAGGCTCCAAGATCAGGAAGGCCCGGAACGAAGAAGATCTCTCGGTCAGGGAGCTCAGGGAGAAGATATCAGAGCACGATGATGTCGATCAAGATCTGCCAGTGGAGTTTTCTTCAGCGATCAGAAGGCTGGAAGACGGTCTTGACTCGCCTGACGAGGTCGAAGAAGAGTACGGTTCAGACGTCATGGATGCTCTAAAAGACATACTTGACGTAGACTTCAGCAGCGATTCAGGTTCTACAGAGGATCAGTATGATGGTTTCGAGAAAACCCTGAGAGAGTTCACAGGACAGTACGACCAGTACCACATGGAAGACGTTGGCGGTCTGCTGAAAGATCTTAACAACGATCTCAAGTTCAAGTATTACTTTGATATGAAGATCGGTCTTGGACTGAACACTATGAAGTAAGATGGAAACCACGAGCTACATACTCAACAAGTTGAAAGAGAACTTCGGTGGCGAAGACGGCTACAAATACGATGAGGACGGCTTCCCTGATATGTCCTATATCGTAGGAAACACCTCGGGGATGGATGTCGGAAATGTTCCCTCTCCTCTTGACCAGAGGATCGGTAGGATGGCACAGCTCGGTGGAAGCATCATGGAGGTGCAGATAACGAATCCAGCGACCTTCCAGATCGATCGACCTGAGATAATCAACGTTGTCGACCGACTCGACCTTGACATGACCCTCCACGGCGACCCGAATATCGGTTTCACCGCAGCCTATGCGACAGGGGGTAGAGTAACGGGATACAATATCGTCCACAGGTACTTCAAACGTTACCTGGAGCAGATGGCTGCTTTCAAGTACGAGGTGGATGAAAGGCGTGAGAAAGACGAACTCAGCTTTGAGGTCGGTTACGTCAACGTCCACGCATCAAACGAGATGATTCCCGCACTGGAGGAAAGACTTGCCAGCGATGTCTCAGTCGACCCTTTCGGCTACTTCATCACTGATATCGACAGTAGCGGGAAAAAGACCAATATATATGATAACTCGAAGTTCCTGAGAAAGCTTTTCTACTTCTGGTTCCTTGAGAAGGTTGACAGGCCATGGCAGTTCTATGAAAATGTGTTCTCCGATCTATCGCCTGAGTTCAACGAGGCATGGAAAGAGGCTAAAGAAGAAGCTGCCAAGAAGAGATTCGAGGCATATGAACCCAGTATAAGAGACTATGAGGGCGTGGTCCAGACAGTTTCAAGCGTTGACCAGGGACTGGACAGGACTTTCCTCGACATGATAAACGATGCTGATCTGGATAACACGATAAAGATAGAAGACTCTGATATCGAATCTCTCCTAGATGATATTGATTTCGAGGCCAGGGCGGAAGAGAAACAAGGAGATGATTCAGCCAGCGACCTTAGAAGCAATGCGAAGGAGACCTTAGAGGATATTTTTCTTTCAGATTCATTCCGGTACGAGAAACTCAGCGATCTACAGGATCTCAGCTCGGGCGGTAGAAGACTTCTTAACAACCCAAGATCGATCTCACGGGACATATACGACCTCGAGAAAGGTAACTTCGAGATACCCAGCAGAGGTGGAGACCAGTTGATACGGCAGATGAACGATTTGCTGAAGCAGAGAATAATGGATAGTTTCGAGGAGATCCAGGATAGAGTTGAAGACATACTTCACAGAATCTGGGAGCAGTCCAGTTCCGAGGCAAAGGTGAACGCCCTCTCCAGGAACCTGGATATACAGAGATCCGAGATATTCGAGGAAGCGGAGAGCGATCCAGCCATAATAGACGAAGCAGCTCCGAACGCTTTCTCTGGTTCAGGAGATTACGCCGATGAGAGAATGAGAAACCGGGATGATATGCCGCCATCCTACGTAAGTATACTGCAGCAGTTATCCGAGGGAAGACTGTCAGATGAGTTCAACAAGGAATCCTCGATCTTTTTCCATATAATGCCGGCATGGATGATGGCTGCTGAAGAACAGGGTTTCAAAGCACCACAGTTCATATGGAATCAGATAGTGGGTAGAAGCGACTTCAGAGATTACGATGAGTTCAACAATTTCATCCAGGAGGACCGTGAGAACCAGCTCGATGTCATCGCAGCGGTAGGTGCGTGCTACATATGGGGTCATTTCACCCAGAACCCTGGTAACTTCAACGTTGAGGCTTTCAACGATAGAAAAGGTTTCGTCCCCGAACATCTGGAAGGGAAGGAATCGGTGAGCCGGACCTGGATCCAGTGGATGAACGAGTTCGGTCTGAAAGTAAACATCGAAGCTATGTACGGCAGTCCAGGCGAGTTAAGACGGGTCTGGCGACCGAAGGATATAGCGATACTCTGTCACGCCATCGATATGACTGCGAAAAAACAGCTTGGAGATGGTTACGAAAACACTATGGTGAAGTTCACAATAGATATGGAGCACACCTCCAGTTACGGCGTAGACCCTGTAAACGAGATAAACCATCTTATCGACCAGGAGAAGAAGCTCGTAGACGATCATGGAGACGAACTCGGGATCAAAAAGAACAAGCCGCTCTCCCACATAGTGAAGACCTACCACCTCACCAAACCGGGATGGGAGCAGTCCCAGGGACATAGACACGGACCTTTCTCAAGAGGTGACAAGACTCTTTACCGCTGGCTTTACACTTTAGTCGAGGCAGGTTTCACGAGGGATCCAAGTGATCCTGGCATCGTCATGTTCGAGGTAGGAGGAGAGTACCATGAGGAGATGTACACCATAAGAGTTGCGCTGAACATGATAGAACTTGGGATAAGACCCCAGGATCTGGACGAGATACTTTCCGAGATCAATCCTGGAGAGAAGTACGAGAACGAGAAACAGGCCTTAGTAGCGAGGTTCTTCGGGCTTGACAAGCCTAACTACAACCGTGAATGGGCGAAGATAGAGGAGCATGCCTTCGACCCACTGAAAGGTCTTCTTGAGGCAGAGGATTTCGACTACACCTACTCAGGTAGAGCAGCGATGGAAGAGGGCGGTAAAAGACCTCAGGAATGGCAGGAAGAACAGTACCGCTAGCTCTCCGGCACTCCAAGTATAGCATAGTCCTGTGGTATCGGTTCGATGTATGATTCAAGTTCGTCTACCTGTTCTTCATCGACCACGTGTATCATAGTATTCTTTATATCCACCTGGTCGATAGAATCGATCGACTCTCTGGACAGTCCAGGTCTTCGTAGCACGTTCCAGTTTCTTTCGGAAAGCTCGTTTTCATCGAGCAGACCGGCATAATCTCTGCTTACTAATGCATCAGCTTCCTTCAGGTAACTCATAACTGAGTCACCTACCTCTGCTTTTGCATCCAGGTTTCCGTCTCCGTGAAGCACAAGTACAGGGTTTTCCCACTCATATGTCAGGAAATCCTCGCCTATGCTCCTGTAGTCATCACTGGAAAAATATTCCTGGGAGTTAACTGACCTACCGACAAGCTCTTCATTCACCATAAGGTAACAAATTGACTTTGAAAGCTTTTAAGGTTGAACACCGAGAACCTTAACTGTGATCCTATGAGCTCCAAAGACAAGATGAAAGAAATGCGGGAGAAATCAAAGGAAAGAAGGATGCAGGCAGCAGAAGAGTTCGCCGAAAAGCTGAAGGATAAGCTCGGCGACAAGGTAAAAGTAGTCGCTGTCTGGGGAAGTGTCTCGAAAGGAGAGCACGGTTATGAAAGCGATATAGATACACTTGTGATCCTGGACGACACAAAGCTGCAGAACGATGTTCCAAAGGATGCAAGGCAGAAGATCAGGAAAAAGGTTACTGATCTCGCTAAAGAGACCGACGACAGGATAACTATACAGTACTTCCCGTTCCTGACAGAGTTCTGGGACTCACTTAGAAAAGGAGAACCTCTAGCTATCGAAGCGGTGAGAAACGGTGAACCGGTATACGATACCGGTATCTTCATGCCAGCCAAAAGACTGCTTCAGAGAGGAAAGATTTCAGCTACACGGGAGTCTGTGAAGAAAAGACTTAAACTCGCTGCAGCAGGATACAAGAAGGCCGAGAAAAATCTCCGGTCATCGATACCTCACAAGCTGGAGCAGGTCATGGCGAACGCAGGCCAGGCACCTATAATGCTTGTAGGCCGAAATCCTCCACCGAAGGAGAAGACCGCAGATGTCCTTGAAGAGATGTTCGTCGAGAAGGATATGCTTGAACCAGAGTACATCGAGATAGCGAGAGAACTTCATGACTTCGGTAACAAAGGAGAGAAGCATCCTGAAGATGTCACCGGTCAGGAGGTAGAGGACCACCTGGAGAAAGCCGATGATTTCGTCAAGAGGATGCATCAGCTGGTATCACAGCTAGGAGCAAGGAAGAAGGTAAAAGGGATAGTGGACGACTACAAGAAATTCCTCAAAGCCAACGTCGCTGCTCTACGAGCCCAGGATATAGAGCCGCCAGAGGAAAGGGAGGATCTACCTGATGTAGTTGCAGAGAACCTTGACGTCGACGAACACCACATCGAGATGTTCGACAAGTGGGAAGACGTGATATCGAAGGTCAAGGACAAGAAGATGGACGAGGTCAACGAGAAGGAGGTCTACGAACTCAAGAACGATACAAGAGAGTTCGTCTCCGAAGTCGGTAGAGATATCCAGAAGATGAAAGAGGAAAGCCAGGAGGCAGAAAAGATGGCTCCAGAAATGGATACCTCCAGCATCGCCAAGGCAGCGGACACGGAAGAAATGGTGCCTAACCTTGAGAAAAAGGCTGCGAAGAAGGCCGAGAGCGATAAGGAAAAGGAAGAGAAGGATTAGAAACCCACGGAAAAACACGGCCACATATTTCAACCGTTTTTTTCTTTCCATTAATGATGTCAATCGGTTACGCCAATTCTAGAGTATGAAGAACGTTCTCGTCTTCGGCGACAGCATAGCGATGGGAGAGAAAGATCCCGAAGGTGGATGGACTGAAAGATTCAGGAAAGAACTTGATATAGACGAAGACTATTTTATCTACAATCTTGGAGTGTCAGGAGACACCACCCGGGATACCCTCAGACGGTTTGAAGATGAGCTGGAAAGTCGTAGAGTAGTAGATGAAAGCTCTGAGACAGTCCTTATCTTTCAGGTCGGCATCAATGATAGCCTGGTACTACTGGTCAACGACCGTGAGAACCAGGTCAACATACAGGAGACACAACAGAACATGGAGAAGATCATACTCAGAGCTCTTGATCTAGCGGATGAAGTGCTCATTCTTGGACTAACACCGGTAGTCGAGGGAGACGTCGATCCTCTTCCCTGGAACAGCAGGAAAGCCTACCGGTACAAGGAGATCAGAAGATACGAGGATGCGATATACGAGCTCTGTGTAAGATACGACGTCCACTTCATCGAGATCTATGACAACTTCATCGACCGCGACTACGCCGAACTGCTGGAAGACGGACTTCACCCTAACGCAGAAGGCCACGAACTGCTGAAAGACATAGTAAAAGACTACATGGAAGAAGAAAGGATGATATGAACGATAAAATTGCCAGTGCAGCTAAAGACTTTGGCATAAGCTTATTTGGCGGTGTAGCAGGCGCCTCAGTCTATGCATACTTTCTCGGCAAAATTGATGCCATCGCCTTAGCAGTCACAGTATTCTTTGTCTGGGGCTTTGCAGCAGTTTCATGTTAATCTTCGACAGGGTAGCTAGTAAAAAGAATAATATAGAAAAATGAGAGGAGTGGCTCAGTCCAGCCTGATCTCGGCACCGCAGTGGATGCAGATCTCCACCTTGTCGTCTCCGACCCAGGCATGCCCCTCCTCCCTGAAGCATTCCCCTTCCTCGTTTGCAGCTTTCTCATCTGGACTGTAAACTTCTCTCAGCTTTCCACCACTCATCGGTATCCTTTGATTACCGACGCTCAGTTTATAAACAAGCGAAGATAGTTCCGACAGTTCCGCTAGACTAACTAAGAACTACTCGAAGAATAATAACAAGAGTAAAAGTGGTGAGGCAGTTATGCCTCCTCTTCCTGCATCTCTTTGATCTTCTTCATGCGGAAGGTCTCTTCTCTCTCACGTTCTTCCAGCATCTGAGATACCTTGTCCAAGTTGTTCGATAGTTCTGGGATGACTTTGTGCTCGAGCGCGTTAACCCTTCTCTTGGTCTTCTCTATCTCGTTGAGAAGTTTGAGGATCTTGGTCTGGGTCTCTGCTGCCTGGACTATCTGTTCGAGAAGTTTCTCGTAGTTGTCCGCTACCGAGTCGATCCTTGAGGATGCGGATGTGATACCGTACTCCTTGTCGAAGATATCCCTTCTTATCTGCTCGGACTCGATCTCCGGTACCACTACGCCCATGATGTTCTGCGTCGTGGTTGAGATCATAGGCTCTGTCGTTACAGGGAATGCGTTCGCCCTTATGGAGTCCTCCCCGTCGTAGACCTTTGCCATGAGAAGCTTGAGCCTTGCCTTTGAGTAGAGATCTGCCAGTTCTTCACTGACCTCTCTCGCATCGCCGGCTATCTCCATGAACTCATGGATAAGGCCATCTCTCTTCTTCTCAAGGATATCGTGGCCGTTCTCGGCCAGGTCTATCCTTTCCTTCAGGCGAAGTTCTTCGCTGCGCGTCGGTTTTACGTCCTGTGCCATCTAGTTATCACCTTAAGTTACCGTTAGACCGTGCAGAGCACGGCCTTTAAAGGTTTACTCGTTTCCCTCCTGTTTGCTTGAAAGGTATTTCTCTATGGTTTCTGGATCGATCCTTGTCAGCTCTGACTCCGGAACTATGTCAAGTAGCCTCCATGCCAGGTCAAGTGACTCGATGATATCCCTGTTGGTCCTATCACCCTGGTCGACGAACCTCTTCTCGAACTGTCTTGTGAAGTCAAGGATCTTCTCGTCCTTGTCGGAGAGAGCGTCTTCACCGACGATCGCAACAAGGTCTCTGAGGGACTGGCCTTCCGCGTAGAGCGCATAGAGCTGGTCGGAAACATCTCCGTGATCAGCTCTTGTGAATCCTTCTCCGATACCGTTGTCCATCAGCCTGGAAAGGCTTGGCAGGACATCGATAGGTGGCTGGTATCCCTGGTTGTCTAGGTCTCTGTCAACAACGATCTGTCCCTCTGTGATGTAACCTGTGAGGTCTGGGATCGGGTGTGTCATGTCGTCTCCGACCATAGTAAGGATCGGAAGCTGTGTGACCGAACCTTCTCTTCCCTCGATGATACCTGCTCTTTCGTACAGGTTAGCGAGGTCCGTGTACATGTATCCCGGATAACCTCTTCTACCAGGCACTTCCTCTCTTGCTGCTGAGACCTCTCTCAGTGCGTTACAGTAGTTGGTCATGTCCGTCATGATGACCAGTACTTCCATGCCTTTCTCGTAGGCAAGGTACTCTGCTGTCGTCAGTGCCATCCTTGGTGTGATGATACGTTCTGGGGCAGGGTCATCTGCCTTGTTCAGGAATACTACTGAGCGTTCTAGTGCTCCGGTCTCCCTGAACTCGTCGATGAAGTCCTGGGATTCTTCCTCGGTGATTCCCATACCTGCGAAGACTACAGCGAAATCCTCATCGCCATCATCAGACTTTACATCCGCCTGTCGAGCGATCTGCATCGCCAGTTCGTTGTGTGGAAGACCAGATCCTGAGAAGATCGGTAGCTTCTGTCCACGAACCAGTGTGTTCATGACATCGATCGATGAGACTCCTGTCTGGATGAAGTCCTCTGGAAGCTCTCTTGAGTAAGGGTTGATGGCTTCCCCGATGATATCTCTCTCCTCATCCGGGATTATCTCTGGTCCGCCGTCGATAGGGTTTCCTCTACCGTCCAGAACTCTTCCCAGAAGGTCATCTGTGACCGGCATCTGTACGTTCTGGTTGAGGAACCTTACGTGAGCATCCTGACCGATTCCCTGTGTTTCCTCGTAGACCTGGACAACTACAACGTCCTTGCTGGTCTCGAGTACTTCTCCCTGCTTGACTTCTCCATCAGGAGTCTCTACCTCTACGATGTCTCCGTAGGCGATGTTCTCGGTTTTCTCAACAAATACTAGAGGTCCTCTGACCTCGTTGATCGTCTGGTATTCTTCTTGCATTTTGATCACCTCTACTCCTCTACGACCTCTTCAAACTCTTTCTCCATCTGGTCCTGAAGCTCTTCCTTAAGCGGTCTGTAGTCCGCCTCGAACTTCATCTCAGAGATCCTGCTCCTCGAGTCAAGGGAAACTATGTCCTCTACCATCGCACCTTCTTCAAGTGCGTCGTAGGCCCTGTCTCCCCATTCAAGGATCAGATCGAGTATGTCGTAGGTTTTCTCTGGTCCACAGTACTGGTCGACATCGTGGAAAGCGTTCTGCTGGAGATAGAACCTTTTGATCAGGTTTGCGATCTCCAGTGTAAGTCTTTCCCTGTCAGGAAGTGCGTCCTTACCGACGAGCTGCACTGTCTCCTGGAGCTCTCCGTCCTTCTGGAGAAGATCTTTCATCCTCTGGACGTTTTCCTGCCAGTCATCCTCGACTTTATCCTCGAAGTACTTGGAAAGCATCTCGGAGTAACCGGAGTACGACTCATCCCAGTTGATGGACGGGAAGTGTCTTTTCTCTGCAAGATCTGCATCCAGTGCCCAGAAGTTTTTGACAACTCTCAGCGTGTTCTGGGTTACAGGCTCGGAGAAGTCTCCTCCCGGAGGAGAAACAGCTCCGATGATCGATACGGAACCAGGGTTTTCTGGTCCCATAGGCTCTACTCTTCCTGCTCTTTCGTAGAACTCTGCAAGTCTTGAAGCAAGGTATGCCGGGTAACCTCTTTCACCAGGCATCTCTTCCAGTCTTGCGGATACTTCACGCATTGCTTCTGCCCAACGGCTTGTTGAGTCTGCCATCAGTGCGACATCCAGTCCCATGTCCCTGAAGTACTCTGCGATCGTTACTCCAGTGTAGATCGATGCTTCACGAGCTGCTACAGGCATGTTGGATGTGTTCGCGATGAGAACTGTTCTGTTTATGATTTTGTCTCCTGTCTGTGGATCTTCCAGTTCCGGGAACTCTTCCAGAACTTCTGTCATCTCGTTCCCACGCTCTCCACAACCGATGTATACGATTATATCGGCGTCGGAGAACTTGGCAAGAGACTGCTGCGTAACAGTTTTCCCTGAACCGAACGGTCCTGGGATAGCTGCTGTCCCTCCCTTTGCGATAGGGAACAGTCCGTCGAGAACTCTCTGTCCTGTGATCAGAGGCACTTCCGGTTTAAGATCTTCTCCGACCGGTCTTGGCTCCCTGATAGGCCAGTCCTGTCTCATGGAGACTTCCTGGCCATCTACTACGGCGATCGTCTCCTCAACGTTGAAGCTGCCTTCCTTGATCTCATCCACTTCTCCGCCTTCGAAGTGTGGAGGTAGCATGACTTTGTGCTCTCCGAACTTGACCTCTGTCTTACCAAGCTGGTGTCCCGGCTCCACGTTGTCGCCTTCCTCAACCACTGGTTCGAACTCGTATTCTTCCTCTAGATCGATTCCTGGTGCTGCCTCTCCTCTCTCGATGAAGTCTCCGGTCTTGTCCTGGAGTACTGGAAGAGGTCTCTGAAGTCCGTCGTAGATCGAGCCAAGTAGTCCTGGTCCGAGCTCTACGGATAGAGGTTCTCCTGTGTTCTCTACTGGTTCTCCTGGTTTGATGCCTGTTGTGTCCTCGTAGACCTGGATGTAGGCTTTGTCTCCTTCTATCTGGATAACTTCGCCCATCAGTCCCTCGTCGCCGACGTGTACAACGTCGTACATCTGAGGGTTCATCCCGGTCGCAACGACGACAGGTCCTGTGACCTTGTAAATTTCGCCATTTGCGTCTGCCATTTTATTGTTTCACCTTATAATATAGAATTTTACTGAGTGATGTCCACTCCGATTACCTTCTGGATTTTCTCTCCTAGATTCATTGACTCTCCTTCCTCTGATAGCTGAACAACTACAGGATCGACCGATTCCTCTACCCTGTTCTTCACACGGTTAGGTAGTTCCTCGACATCTCTCTGCTCTGCGACAAGGATTCCTATATCATCCCTCTTAACGAGCTCCTGGATCTTTTCCGCATAGTTCTCAGGGTTGAATATCTTCTGGATTCCGGCAAGCCTGAAACCGAGCGTGAACTCGTCTCTACCTATTACCGCAATCGACTTCTTTGTTTTTTCTTCCATATCCACTCTTCTTCACCTACGAAAGCACAAGGTTGCCCCTGATAGTCTCCAGGTTTTGTATGCCCGTCTCCTTCGCCCTGATAAGCATCCTGAGGTTCTTGACCTCGATAAGCTTCGCCACTATGTAACCAAGTATAGATGTGACTCCAAGCGGTTCGACGTGAAGCGTCTTCAGGGCACGGTTAAGACGGCTTACCTCGATGCTGTGCTCCACTTCCTCAAGTGTTTCACCGGCATCTGAGTCGATGAGTCCTGAGGACTTGGCCGCATCTAAAGCGCTTCCAAGATCTTTGGCGTTAAGCACTTCCTTTATATCGTCTTTATCATCTGTTACAAGCCAGCTCTGGATATCAGACTCCTCCATCTCGTACTTCTTCAGTCTCAGAGCGATCTTCAGGTTTTCGTACCTTATCTCATCATTGATGAACTTGCTGAACCAGTTGCTATTGATCTCTCTCTGAAGCTTCTTCATCTCCTCGTAGTACTTCCTGTCAAGATCCCTTTCTATATCCTTGAGGGTATCAGCGTTCATCGCTGCTTCATGGTAGTCGACCTCTGATTCAGGAAACCTGATAGCGTCTTTTATCTCGTCGAAGCTCCTCTCAGATAGCTCTCTCAGATCCTCCAGATCGTATCTTCCCACCGGTACAAGGAAGCTTTCTATACCGTTCATCTCTCCTCCTTTCTTCCATCTTAGAAGCCTCTTGAAGCTCATGAGGTCGTACCTTCTCAGGTATGCCTGTAGCACCGATTTAAGGGATTCAGGCGACATCTCTATGAGTTCGCTCATCGTCCTGGAAACGTTTCTCATGAGCGCAAGCTCCACCAGTTCAACGCCGTCATGTTTTGCACCGAGGTCGTCGATATCGTCATTGTACTCGCCTTCCTGGAGCTGCCTTGCTATCTCGTTAGGCTCCATCTTGAGAAGGTTCTCGTAGTCGTTCTTCTCAAGCAGCTTGGCCTTCTTGGCACTTACACGGGCGTACATGTAGGGGTAGTCGCGCTCAATTATCACTTGTATCAATCCTCGAACAGCTTTTCAGCCACGTTCTTCCTGTACTCGTCCTCGAACTGGTCAACGATTTTGCTGAACGTGAAGTTCTGTCTCCTGTTTCCATCTTTCGAGACGACGATGATGCCGTCGATGTCTTCTTCCTCGAAATCGGTGTCGACAAACGCCTCGAACTCTGAACCGCCGAGTACCTTTCCGACCTCGAAGTCGACTGAGTCCATGCAGTTCTTGATGTAGTTCTCTCTTTCATCGTCAGAAAGATCTTTCAGCTCTTCCCTGAACTCCTGAAAGACCTGCTCCATCTTTTCCTGCTTGGCCTGGAGCTCTTTCTCTCTCGCCTTCATGTTGGCGTTCGAGATCTCTTTTTTCCTGTAGGCCTCTTTTTCATCTTCTAGCTGTTTCTCGTACTTTTCCCTGATTTCTTCAGCTTCCTCTTCTGCTTCATCCAGTATCTCCTGTGCCTGTTCCTCGGCCTCTTTGACTATATCGTCGGCCCTGGATTCTGCATCCTCAAGGATGTCTGATTTGACTTCTTGTAGTCCCACTGGGTTATCACCCTAAGTTACCCGTTAACCCGCCTTCAGCGGATTCCGAGCTTGTTTTTATTTCTTGTTTCATAGTATTGTTTTCGCCTCGTTATCTTGTTTGGTAAATAATTAATAGGGAGGGGCGCTTGGCCCCCTGTTGGGTTTTTCTAAATGAATCCTGCTGCGATCAGCGCAACTACCAGTCCGAAAATTACTGCTGTTTCCGGGATAACTAGTAGGATAAGAACCTGACCGAACAGGCTTTCATCTTCTGCTAGAGCTCCAACTCCAGCTGATCCGATTTTTGCCTGTGCGATTCCTGTAGCAAGTGCGGATAGACCTATAGCTAGGCCTGCTCCGATTGCCTGTAGTCCGCCGACTGCTGCTGTTTCTGCTGCCATTGTGTGGTTTTCACCTCAAATATTGGGTTTTTGAAAATCCTGAAGATTTCCTGTTAAGCGGGTTCATGCTGAACCCTCTGCTCCGAATGGAGCGTATCTTCTTCCGCCGCCTTCAAAGAACTTTGTGAACATCTCCACGTAGTGGAGTCGGATTCCCTGAAGGAAGCCCTCGATGATTTTGATAAACGAGTTGAACGTGTGTCCGAATATAAGCACCATAACTCCCAGTGCGATGCCTACTACGCTCCCCATCTGGAAGAACGGCTGTGCCAACGAGTTCACTACTGCTGCCAGTGCAACTGCTGCTACCGAAACACCGAATATCCGGAGGTAGGAAAGCACGTTTGAAAGCAGTGATGGTATCTCCACCACTCCTGCGATACCCTCTCCCATGTAGAGAGTGATTATCGAGAGCAATATCACCGGTAGACCGGCTGTCATACCTTCGAAGTACCATAGTGCTGCACCCATCTCGAGCGCTATCCAGGAACCTTTCTCAAGCAGTGCCTGCCTGTATCCATGGTTCCTGTACTCGTTGTATGCGCCGAGCAGGTAGCCCAGATTGACATGTGCCAGTCCGATCAGCGCCGATATCTGGAACACCATGTCCAGGTTTTCCGCCCTGTGGAACAGTATCGGTACCTGGCTGAAAGCGCTTAAACCAAACTGCTGTGCCAGGACAGAATGCTCGCCGAATAAGACGAATCCGAAGGCGTCACCGAATGCCAGTCCGAAGATTATAGTAGCGATCGAACCGTACATCAGTGACTTGAACAGATCGTTCGCATCAAACAGCCTGTAGCCTAGATAAAATATGGCCAGTGTTGTCAGACCGTATCCAGCGTCCCCGATCATGAAACCGAAGAACAGTGGGTAGGTCAGGAATATTATTAATGAAGGATCGATCTCGTTGTACTTAGGAACCGCTCTGAGATCAGTCAATGATTCGAACGGCTGGACAAAACGGTTGTTCTCATGCTTGACAGGAGGATTCTCTCCCTCCTCTCTCTGGACATGGATCCTTCCATCTGTTACATCAGCAAGCTTTTCCTCAACCTCCTGGAATTTCTGGGACGGTATCCATCCCTGCCCAATAAATGCATTATAAGTGGTCGCAAAACTTAGAGGTGCTTCTGCCTTCTCGACTCTCTCAGTGAGGAATTCTTCAGTGTCTTCAAGTGTACCTCTCCATTTCTCCGAGATGCTTTCAAGGTCTCTTTCGAGATCCTCGACCTCACTTTCGAGTTCCGATCGTCTTGTCTTCAACCTATGGTTGATGCTTTCAACAGCACCCTCCATATCTGTATCAACCAGGGTAAGCTCCTCTGTCCTGGATTCATCGATCGCATATCTGAACTCTTCGCTGTAATCACTGGGGTAGAAGACAACTTTTGCTCCTTCTCCCTTGAATATATCGTATCTATCATTCGGTATGAGTTCCTCGAATCTTTCCTGATCGAACTCCCCGATGAATGATTCAAGTGTACCTGTTCCTTCAAGATCTTCTGCTCTAAGTCCTGTTCCCTGGAGCTTTCTGAAGAACTTTCTCTGCTCCTTGACTGAGTTGATCTTGCTCTCGATCTGAGCTTTTTCGTTGTTTATGGATTCGATCTCCTCCGTCAGTTCAGGCAGTTTGTCCTGGACATCGGAGATGTTCATAGTCCTCTCTCTGGTCTCCTCTACATCTGGTAACTTGGAGATAAGGGAACGAACATCGATAAGGAACTCGGAAAGATCTTCTGCCTCTTCAAGAGGAGAACCTTTTTCGAGGTCGAACTCTCCCTCGTAATCATCGAGGTCAAGGACCTGAAGCCGGTAAAGTTCTTCTATCACCTGCTCCATGTCTCGCTTGGAACCTGTTACTGATATCTTGGTCATCTCTGCCGGCTTAATCTTTGATCACCTATAGGAACTCTGACTCGAACTTATCCGCTAGAAAGTCGGTGGCGTCATCCATGTTTTCTTCGGCTTTTTTCCTGATATCCTGCGCTGAGTCATGTCCTTCTTCGACTATCTCTTCCTTCTCTTCAGCGACCGCATCCTTGAACCTGGACATCTTTCTTTCTTTCTCCTGGCTCGCCTCGGACTCTGCGTCCTCTACTTTACTGTTTGCCTCTTCTCTCGCATTTTCGAGAATCTCCTCAGCCTTTTCATGTGCTTCTTCTACTATCGACTGAGCATCTTTCTCGGCTTTCTTGACTTCTTCAACTACGTTAGACACCTATAATTCACCGACATTAACGTCACCACTCGGGAAGTTTATAAACCCTACTTCCAGGGTCTCTCCAAGTTACGTTTATAAGAATTATTGCGGTGATGACAACTTGCTTTCTTTAAAAAAATTTCGGGAACTATTTCACAGTATGGAAGAAAGAGGATACCAGCTTTTCGCCCCGGAAGAAGATGAACCCACCAAGGACTCAGAAGTCTTCTTCAACGACAAGATGCTGCACAACAGAGATCTTTCAGCTATAGCCGGGAAAGTGTTCCGACAGAAGATAGATACAGAGATATTTACTGCAGCTGACCCTCTTTCCGGTTCAGGTATCAGAGGTTTTCGTTACGCAGAGATAGCGGATGAGCTCTACCTCAACGATGCCAATCCGAAAGCAGTGAAGAGCATCAAAAAAGGGCTTGAACACAATAATATACAGGGGAAGGTGAGCAACGAGGATGCGAACGTATTCCTCAGCGAGCACAGGAACCATCTCAACCTGATAGATATCGACCCATTCGGACCGTTCGTCAACTTCCTTGACTCCACTGCGAGAGCAGCGAACTACCAGAGCTTTGTCGGACTTACCGCAACGGATAACTCCGCAGCCTCTGGAAGCTATCCGACCGTTTGCAGAAGAAGATACGGCTCCAGACCGCTGAAAAACAGCTTCATGCATGAAACAGCATTAAGGATATACATCAAGGAAGCGTTCGAAAATTTCGCAAGGTACGACAAATGCTTCGAACCCAGGATATCATTCCAGGAAAGGCATTACTCCCGGATCATGGGACGTGTCACCGAGTCAAAGAAGAGGACCAACAGGACACTGGACAATATAGGCCATCTATCGTTTTGTCCAGACTGCCGCTGGCGTAAACTTGATAGGATCGAAGAATGCCCGGTATGTGGATCTGAAACTGATATAGCAGGGCCCCTATGGACAGGAAAAATTTCAGACCAGCGTTTCACCAGTTATATGCTTGAAGAAATGCCAGAGGACTGGGAAAACAGCTACAAGCTCCTAAAGAAGATCGATAGCGAAGCGGAGATATTGAAGCCGTTTTACGACATTCACAGCATGTCTTCCGACCTTGGAATTCAGGTTCCAAAGAGTAAAGAGGTTATAGAAGCCATAAGAGAGCGTGGATACCCGGTCTCAAAAACACACCTCTCCCCGACAGGTTTCAGGACCGACGCACCTCATGAGGACATCCAGGATATCCTCAGAGAGGTCTCCGGAGAGTGAGTGGGTTTAGGAACAATCCTTTCAGCCAGGAAACTTTTTTAAATCCGTCGGCCGAATTTCTAAAGGAATGGCTGCTAGAACACACGACTCAGATGCGAAATCGCCTGATAACGCCCCTATGACGGATAAAGAACGCATAATAGACGTACTTGAAAAGTTAACCGATGAAGACCCCGAAGAAGTGCTCTCAAGAGCTGAGAGCCAAGGCGATGAAGTTTATCTCGATAATGAGGTCACCTTATTCCATCAGTACAGAGGAGAATGTTTTTCAGACTACCTGATGTTCAATGACGAGGTCACTGCGAACTACGATGCCACTCTGGTCGTTGACGGCAGAGAGTTCGAGAGTTACAGTGGAGCAGTCACCGAGAACGCTCACGACATCTTTCCCTGAAAAGTCTTTCAGTCTGCAAGAGCCCTGTAATCCTGGTTAACTATATCGACAGCTGTAACACCGGGTTCAGCTCCATCACTGACCCTTTCCCTGAATCTTTCGATACGATCCTCGAGTTCGTTACGGACGTTATCGCCGTGATCGTACCAGCGGTGATCTGTGTAGTACTCATCTATATCGCTGAGACGTTCTTCAAGAGGATCAGAGTAGAAATCCGAACCGTCTTCAGCTATATCTTCGAAAGCACCAGCCCGGAAAAGACTCCAGAACTGTGCCTGGGCCTCCATCATATCGTCTGGTTTTTCAATATCTGACTCGTATCGATCGATGACAGGTTCAGCGAAATCCGTGGCCTCCAAAGCCAGGATCTCATCCCAGCGGTGCTCGACGTACTCCAATACCTCCTCTACAAAATCGAACTCTGTCCTTGCCTCCTGCGCTTTCCACGCTGAATGGCTCTGTGCGAGTTCGCTGTACTCCTGCCGGGTTAAACCGGAGTCATCATCCATCAACTGTTCCTCCCGGGATTCATGTTCCTCCCTCAGCCAGTTAAGATATCTTTCACGGCCGTCCTTCATCTGGACTATATCTTCAAGTATACCTTCTTTACCCGATGCCAGGGCAAGCATGACTTCGAAGTTGTCGTATGTCAGATGCCCTTCACCAACAAGGCTTTCGACATAGTCGCTGTCTCCTAGAGATGAAACGCTGTTGCCCAGTGCCCTCTGCTCCACCCTCTGACGGGCATCATGAAATCCTTCCTCCACATCCGGCCAGAGGTAGCCGTGCTGGGTATAATGGACTGTTTCGTGTTCGAAATCTATCACGGAAGAATCACGGTTGAGCATGGTTTCAGAGCCTATGAATATCGTATCCGCTATATGGTCACATGCTGCAGCACCATAAGGGGTATATCCCACAACGACACGGTTTGGCTCGTCATACTCCACACCCATCATCTCGAGGTTGTGAAGACCAACATCCACTACTCTCTGCGAACTTGGTATATCGGGGTTTATCTCCATTTACATCATCCAGAAGTAATATAGGGAAATGAAAAAGTGGTGCCAGGTATTACCCTAGCTGGACTTCTCTTCAAGCTCTTCCTCGAGCTCGAGTTTCTCTGCGAGTTCTTTGTAACGGTTCCTGATCGTTACTTCGGTTACACCGACTACATCGGCTACCTCTCTCTGTGTCCTCTTCTCGCCTTCAAGGACTGCAGCGATGTAGAGCGCTGCTGCCGCAAGACCTGTCGGTCCTTTACCGGATAGAAGATCTCTTTCTCTTGCTTCTTTGAGGATGTTACGTGCTCTTGCCTGGACCTCTCCAGAAAGCTGGAGTTTTCCAGCGAACCTCGGTACGTAATCCTGTGGCTTTGCCGGTAGGATCCTCAATCCAAGTTCTCTTGCGACGTACCTGTATGCACGTCCAATCTCTCTTTTCTCGATACCTGATGCTTCCGAGATCTCGTCAAGAGTTCTTGGTGTTCCCTGCTTCCTTGCAACGATGTAGAGAAGTGCAGAGATTATGGACTCCATGCTTCTTCCTCTGACCAGTCCCTGATCGACCGCCTTCTCGTAGAGTCGTGCGACTTCTTCGTGGACTGACTCCGGAAGGTTGAGATTGGAAACCATGGAGTTCAGCTCGGATAGAGCGAATCCAAGGTTACGGTCTTTCGACTTTGTAAGCCTCTTGTGCCACTTCCTTAGTCTGTAGTACTGGGCACGCTTGTTACCTGAAACCTTGTAGAGCTCTCCGGATCCTTTACCGATCTCTGTGGATACTCCCATGTCGTGCTTGGTGTATGTTAGTGGCTGGCCTGCTCTTGCCTTCTTCTCTCTTTCTTCTTCGTTGAAAGCTCTCCACTCTGCGGATTCATCGATACGGTCTTCGTCGATGATGAGTCCACATTCTACACATGCGAGCTCTCCCTGGGCCGAGTTCTCCTCGAACCTCTGGGATCCACACTCTGGACAGGTAAGGACGGTATCTCCTTCAGATGCTTCTTCACGTCTTACTTCGTAACCTTTTCCTTCAGCTACGGCACCATCTTCAGATTCCGGCTTCTCTTCAGCCTCCTGGGCTTTCTCTGCCTTTTGATCCTCATCTTCTTCCCATTCTTCGGGAATTTGATAATCATCGAATTCTCGTCTTGGAACGTTATGCGCTTGGTCTGACATAGTATTCTTACTCCGGGAATTGTTGTTCGAAATTAATCTTGTCGATTTAGCAAAAAGTTCAAATCTATTGAACTTGTAGATTAAGATAAGCGACCCGAATCTTTAAATAGGTTTTGGTGGAGTAGTCATCGATCAGTGACAACTAATCACGGCGTTAGGGTCACCAGTGGTAATAAATGGCTTCTTCAATCACCTAGGCTTATGGAGCAGGAGAACCTCCGTTTCAAGAGAGAAATCCTCGGGGTCGCTATAATACTTATACTTGGTAGCCTTCTCATCGTCTATCCTTTCCTGGATGCGATAATACTCGCAGTTGCTACATCATACCTTCTAAGATTCGCACACAGACGGCTTAACAGCTACCTGGAAAACGATTTTCTGTCATCACTTGTCGTAACGACCTCAGTGATCGGCATATTTGCACTAGGAGTGTTCTTCTTCATCAACAACTTCTATGACATAATATTCGCAGTCAACGTTTTCGCACTGGATCTACAGACCAATGTCAGCCATCTACTTGATGTGCTGCACTTCCCGAACACCTTCAGGACGGAGATGATGCAGTTCATAACCTCGATGTCCAACGGATTGCAGGTGTGGCTGAAGTCGACACTGGCATCTATACCACGACTATTCATCGACCTCGGTATATTCCTCGTGACATCGATCTACCTGTACAGAGACGGAGCGTATATAGAGAAGAAAGTCTTCGAGGTCATCGAAAGCATGCCTGAAAACGAGGAGAAGATACTTAGAAGTCTGATAAGGTCGATCGACAACATCTTCCGTGGCGTATTTCTGACGCAGTTCACGGTCGCACTGATACTTGGTATCACAGCTTTCGTCGGCTTCTACCTTATAGCTCTCTCCACCACAGGCATACCGTTCATACTTCTCTGGTCTCTTCTTATAGCGATCGCAGCACTGATGCCTCTTTTCGCAGCGTTCATGATATACGGTCCGATCGGACTATACTACCTGTTATTCGGAGAACCGATAAAGGGGACTTTGATACTGCTTTTCGGAACCATCGTGCTCAACATACTGCCCGAGATATTGCTGAGACCATGGGTGGGTTCAAAACAGATGAACGAGCACCCGCTGATCATCTTCACAGGATTCATCGCAGGACCGCTTACCCTGGGAGTAAAGGGACTGGTGCTGGGACCTATAATGCTGATCCTGTCAAAAGAATTCATCCTCAACTATTCCGAACTAGTCTCCTCCGAAGAAGAGTAGAACCACAGCTCGAACATCGTTCTCCTGAAACATTCCTGCCACAGTTCTCACATATCATCTCCCACTCGAACTTTTCCTCAACCCTGTCTTCCAGGTATCCTTCAAAATCAATATCAAGGTGTATTGCAAGGTTCTGGAGAGCTTTATCATCGGTTACAAGCGTTCCCTGGATATCCCTGGCAAGCGCCAGGAGCTTTTCGTCGACATCTGAGGTAGGAGAGTTGATCTCATCCGACTTCTTCCGAACTTCCTCCAGAGAGCTTTGAGATGGCTTCCCTGTACTGTAGTCGAGGTTCCTCAGGTTGTTCCTGCCTTTACCGCTTCTTACCTCTTCCACAACCTCTGGAACGGTGAAAGCTTTATCGAACCGGTATCGTCCTCTACCGTGAAGGAACACGTTTGCATCGACTACAGCGCCCATATCTTTATCAGACCACCCAATCTATATTAAAAATTGCTCTGTCATTCCTGAAATGTGATCTAACAATGAGTTTACCTAACGCACCAATCGAAAGAATAATCAGGAATGCAGGCGCTGAAAGAGTTTCAGACGATGCAGTAGAAGAACTTAGAGACGCAGTCGAGGAAGCAGGAGAGGAAATTGCGATGGAAGCGATGGAGCTTGCAGACCACGCTGGAAGAAAAACAGTTAAGAAAGAAGATATCCAGATGGCCTCCCAGTAGGTGCCAGAAATGCCGCACCAAGTAGAAGCGTCAAGCCTCAGGAAGGGAAGCTACGTTATAATCGACGGAGAGCCATGTGAAGTAAGAGGTACTTCAAAGTCCTCACCAGGAAAGCACGGTTCCGCCAAGGTAAAGATCAAGGCTCGAGGAGTATTCGACGACAAGGATAGACACATCACGAAGCCAGGAGACTCCATGATGATGAGTCCTGACGTCAACAAGAAGATAGGACAGGTAGTCTCCAAGGAAGGAGACATCGCACAGGTCATGGACATGGAGTCCTACGAGACCGAAGAGATGCAGCTTCCAGAAGATCTGGACGTTTCAGAGGGTCAGGAGATCGAGTTCCAGGTCTTCGATGACAGGAAGCTTGTCAAGGGAGTAAAGAAGTAAACTCCCCTTTCCATTTCCCTTCACTTAACTTTTTCTCTAAAACATACATCCCGTTTTTGATCAGTTAAGTTTCTCAGTCGATGAAAGAGAGCAGTCAAGCGATGCAGCCGTGATCTTGTCCTGCTGTGTCCCGACCGGTATGTTCACGGTCTCGACCTGGTTATCCTCTGTAAGATTGTTCGAAACATAGCCTCTCTTGATCGAAGGGTAAGCGATAACGGTTACATTACCGATCTTTCCACCGTGATCCTTGAGAACTACCTGTAGGTTATTGCTGCCGTAGTTCTCCTTCACAGATGTGATCTCTATACGCATGTTGTTGCAGTTAAGAAGCTGCTTCTGCTGCTTCGTGTTCCTATCCTTGGCATTCATGAAAAGCCCGTTACCCCACTCGCTGAACATGCCTGCGATGGTAAGGGCGAACGCCAGAAGAAGTACAGAAGCGATCAAAGGCGAGATTCCTTTCCTATCAAGTCTCATAGATAACCGGTAGATCTTATTTAATAAAAGAGTACCTGTCAGACAAAAGGATTAATACGGACGCAGGCCTTCTTACTAAACATGGAATGGGAAAGAGTAAGAGAAAAAGTTCTGGAAGAAGTCTACCCCAGCGAAGAAGAACTTAAAGAGACGAAGAAGATGTACAGAAAGCTCTCAGAATACATCAACAAAGAGCACGGACTGGACACCCACTTCGCAGGATCTGTCTCAAGAGAGACCTGTATGGCTGGAGACAAAGATATAGACCTTTTCGTTCTATTCCCTGAAGATACCGAAAGACAGGAACTGGAAAGAAAAGGGCTTGAGATCGGTAAATCAGTGTTCAAAAGGTTTGATGGCGAGTTCGAGATCGACTATGCGGAGCATCCCTACACGAAGGGAGTTATAGAGAGTCACGAAGTGGAGATAGTCCCATGTTTCGACACTGACCCGGAGGATATCAAGAGCAGCGTGGACAGGACGCCTCACCATTCCAGATGGGTCGATGAGAATCTTGATAGACAGCAGAGAAAGGATGTCGTCCTTCTCAAAAAATTCCTGTCAGTCCACGGGATCTACGGAAGCTCGCTGAAGATAGAGGGTTTCTCCGGTTACCTTTGCGAGATACTTATAGAGGAGTACGGCAGCTTCAAGAACCTCCTCGAGGCTGCTGACGAATGGAAGGAGAATGAGTTAATAGATCCGGAAGAACATCATGAAGAGCTACCGACGGAGTTGAAGAAAAAATTCAGGGACGAACCGCTCGTAGTCATCGATCCTGTCGACCAGGAAAGAAATGTTGCATCTGTCCTTTCAAAGGAGAACCTGGCAAAGTTCATATACTACAGCTGGGAGTTCCTCGAGAAACCTGGAGTCGACAGTTTCCGGGAGGAAGAGATCGATTACACGGAGTTCGAGGTAGAGCAGGAGATAGACTCCAGAGCCGACTTCCTTGTACTGGAGTTCAAGAACATCGATGAAGTGGATGATATCGTCTACCCGCAGATGAGAAAAACCCTTTCGAGGCTGGAGTCGGAGCTGAGGAAGAGAGATTTCAGGATATTCACCTCAGGATTCCACGTCGGGGAAAAGACGAGGATACTTTTCGAGATGGATAGAAATCTTCCAGATTCAACCGAACAGAAAGGACCAAGCGTCTTCCATGGGATAAACCACATCAAGAAGTTCAGCTCAAAGTACGATAACACTTTCGTATGCGGGGATAGACTGACAGCAAAGATCAAAAGAGAGTACCCTGATGCAAAAAAGTTCCTCCAGAATTTCCTGGAAGATGATCTTGTCGATAAAGGCATCCCGGAAAACGTTGCCGAAAGGATCGAAGATTACCGTTTTATCGATCCGGTCCAGAACGATGAAAACTGGTTGAACTACCTGGGCGAGAAACTTCACATAGAGACGAACGATGATAAAAACAAATCAAGTTAAAAATCTGCTTGACGCAGAAAACCACATGGTGACGCTAAAATGAGCGAAGTTAACATCCTAGTCGGTCTTTCAGGAGTAGGAAAATCCACAGTCCTTAAGGAAGCTATGATGCTTTCCGATAAAGACTACAAGGTCATCAACTACGGTGACAAGATGGTCGAGACAGCGAAGGACGAGGGACTTGTCGACAACAGGGACGAGATGAAGGAACTCGATACAAAGACGTACAAGAGGATCCAGATGAATGCGGCTGAAAGGATAGTCGAAGAATCTGAGGAAAAAGATGTTATCGTAGACACTCATGCTGCGATCAAATCACCTTTCGGGTACATCCCAGGGCTTCCAAAATGGACGCTTGAGAACCTGGAGCCGAGCAAGATAATCATGCTGACAGCCGAGGCGAAGGATATATTCAACAGGAGCCAGGGTGATGGCGACAGATCAAGAGAGCACGAATCAGTCGAAGATGTACAGGAATACCTGGATGTAGCAAGAGAGATGGCAGCAGCAGGTGCAGTCCAGACAGGAGCCTATCTGAAAGTTATCGAGAACGAGGAAGGAAGAGCCGAGAAGGCTGCTGAAGAACTTATCAACACACTTAGAGGCTAGTTCTCCAGGTAGAATGTCGGGGAGACAACGAAGAGGTAGGTATTGACAACCGTTGATATCACCCTCCCGACTATAAACCCGGCGTAGCCAAGCACTTGAAGATAGCTGTCGGAAGCGAATGCTACCCCCAAGAGTATCAGTGAAACCAAGAGGAGAAGAGTGACCTCCTTCGAGTTTTCCCGTGACGTCCTGAAAGAGTCAAGTATACTTCCTTTCAGACTGTTCTCTTCAAGTAGAGTTATCGGGAGGAAATACGAAGCAAAACCGGCCAGCAATACAGCTGCAACGGCGATAACTACGCCTACAGTGACAGCAAGCACAGACCCTGTTTCCGCATAGTAGAAAAGTGCGAATGTGAGCGGTATCGCTGTGACAAAACCTATAACGAGTATAACGATAGATACAGCTGCCGCAGGTTTCCAGCGGGAAAGAGCGGCGTAGAATGAGTTCTTCAGTATGTTGTCCTGTCCCTCCTCTTTCACCATGTAGGCAACCATCACCGATGCGAAAAGTCCTACCATCCCGAGTATCGGAAGTAAAACAAGCATCGTGAAGTAGTCTATCCTGCTTGAAAGGAAAAGTATCAGCAGCGTGGAGCTCATGGCCATCGATACGATCTTCGGCGCAAATATCTTCGGACGCCTGTAAAGCATCCTGAAGCTGTCCACAAGCACTTTTCTGAAACCTGTCATGTTATAGCCTTGTATCTCCAGCTTTAATTATAATCTGAAAACATGATTGGATCAAGTCCGGTTGACCTCTCTCCGGGCTTTATTTCCAGAATAATGTTGTCACTGCTCGCTAAATACAGAAAAAAACGGTTTGAACGGCCTTCTAACCCCGATTTGAGCATAACGTTAAAAAGAGTTACATGCGATGAATCTACTATATGGCGAGCCTTTGGGACATAGGGAAGAGTTCTGAGGAGAAGCTCGCCGATGAATGGAAGGACAACGACCAGTACGAAGAGATGGTCGAGGAACATCGGCACAAATTCGAGGACAAATTCGAGAAAAACATGAGCAACGACGTACCAACACACCCATACAAAATATACAGGCGGATTGTTGAGTCCAACGAACTGAGCGACGAGGAGAAAGTAGCGCTCAGACAGATGAAGGACGAGTTTTCGGAAAAGTGGCAGACACTCAAGGAGAGTCATTCCAACTAGCATCGGTGAGCTTCCCAGGGGAGGGGAGATCACCTCTTTTTATTTTTACTCAGTAAAACTTCTGCATGGCCGGATTACGCACCTGGCTTCAGGAAAGCAGTATCGATGCCTACCTACAGCACGGTAGCTCGGAGAACGCAGATCTATTCTACACAGTAGGGTTCACCACATCAGATGCAGTTGAAGCAGCGACGCTTGGAAGCGGCACCGTTCTATTCGTCTCATCTATGGAGAGATCAAGAGCGATCAAAGAATCCACAGCAGATGAGGTAAAGACTGGAAACTTTGAGGACATGAAAGAGATGCTCAAAGACGAAAAAGTATCGAAAGTAGCGGTGCCCGAGGAGTACCCTTCCGGGCTCCTGAAAGAGCTGGAGAGAAGTTTCGATGTAGAGGTGAGGAAGTCCCCTCTAACCGAAGAACGGATGGTGAAATCAGAACAGGAGATAGAAAAGATAATTTCGGCCCAGAAAGCGACTGAGAACGCCATGAAACACGCAAAATCTGTCATCAAAGACTCTGATATAGAGGGCGATGAACTGGTCTGGAAAGATGAGAAACTGACCTCCGAGAGACTGAAACAGGAGATACAGAAGCATCTGCTGGAAGCAAACTGCCAGAACGTGATGGAGCCTATCACATCAAGTGGTTCCGGGTCAGCTGACCCTCACGTGCTCGGATCCGGTCCTATAAAGAAAGATGAACCGGTCGTGATAGATATCTTCCCTCGAAAAGAGATGTACTTCGGAGATATGACAAGAACTTTCCTGAAAGAAGACAACGAGGATATCGAAGAGATGCATGAAGCGGTCAAAGAAGCCAAGAGAAACGGCCTGGATGAGATAAAAGCCGGAGTAGCTGCCTCGAAAGTTCACAGAACCGTGGTACGGACACTTGAAGAACACGGTTTCGAGACGACAGAATCAGAGGGTTTTATCCACTCTACCGGTCACGGAGTAGGTCTTGACCTGCATGAAGGTCCTCGTATAGCCGAGGATAGTGAACACGAGCTGGAGGCAGGTGAGATACTGACAATTGAACCAGGTCTTTACTACAGGGACAAAGGCGGTGTTCGGATAGAAGATATGGTGCTGGTGACAGAAGACGGTTACGAGAACTTAAACTCTATGAGCGAAGAACTGAAAACCAGTTAATCAAGGTACTTGACCATGTACGGCCCTTCCTTCTCGTAACCTAATTTTCTGTAATATTCACGTGTGCCGACAGCTGCGATAACGACTACCTTGTTCTTACCGAGTTCTTCGGCCTTCTCTTCTGCTGCCTGCATCAGTTTCTTACCATATCCTTTGTGCTGGGTGTCTTCTCCCTCACTTCCTATAGCTGTAGCGGATCCAAGTACTTTCAACTGTCTGACCAGTAGAGTATTCCCGTCTATCTCTTCACGGTGGCTTTCAGGTGGCGCCCTTAGCCGGACAAATCCAAGTATTATATCCTGATCAACATCCTCAAAGCTTATGAAATACTCCTCACCGCCCGATGCCTCATAGCTTCTTCCAACCATCTCGACGTCTTCAGGCTCAAGATCGTGTGTACGCCTGACGTGCCCGACCTCTCTACATCTTATACAACGGCATCTTTTGCCTTCTTCATGCAGTTCCTGTAATGCCATCTGCCTCATGTTGGTCAACTGCGGTCCGGCATCGACCTCTGTCGATGGTATATCCCTCATAACCCTTTTCACACGAACGTGCGGAGGCATGATATGTTCTTGAACGTACTTCAGACGTTCTTTGGCCTCCTCATCTGTTATAGGCTCGAACTCTCCTTCCTCGTATCTACGGTACAGCTCTGTTCCCTGTATGACCTCGCACGGATATATCTTGACCTCATCCGGCTGGTAATCCTGGTTGTTGAAGACTTCTTTGAACTTCTGTATATCGTCTTCATAATCCTCACCGGGTAAACCAAGCATCAGGTGGTATGCGACCTTGAAACCTGCGTTTTTCAGCCTTTTAGTGGCTTCTATGACCGGTTCCATGCCGTGACCTCTATTCGTTAACTCATGTGTACCATCGAAGACTGTCTGGACTCCCATCTCTACACGGGTTCCTCCCATCTCCAGTATCCGGTCTATGTGTTTTGTCTCGGCTATATCCGGTCGTGTCTCGAACGTTATACCGACGTTCCTGACCTCTGCGGTCTCGTTCTGCAGTTGGGCTTCCTCCAGTGTCTCGGATTCTGCCCCTTCTTCGTCCTGGAAAGTGTTGAAACCGTCGAAAGCTCTTTTAACGAACTCTTTTTGGTAATCCGGGTCCTGGAACGGGAACGTTCCTCCCATAACGATCAGTTTGGATTTGTCCACAGGGTGACCGTTTTTCTTGTACTGTCCAAGCCTGTCATGGACCTGGTCGAACGGGTCATAGTTGTTCCTGATAGCTCTACGTGTCGCTGGCTCCTTACCCGTGTAGCTCTGTGGAGCGTTCTTCCCTTTAGGACAGTAAATACATCCACCTCCACAGGGTGCAGGCCTTGCCATTATAGCCACGTTAGCTATGCCCGAGATGGTTCTCATAGGCTTCGTCTTCAGAAGCTGCTGGGCCTTCTTCTCATCCTCCTCAGCGAAGTTAAGCATGTCTGAGTTCTTCGGCATCCCATCGAGAGAAGTTTCCCTACACAGATCTTTCTTTCTCTGCTCGATCTCTTCCTTCGACTCCAGCTCTCCCGACTCTATCTCTTCGATTATACTGCGGGAGATCTTCTTCAGCTTGGACATACAGTCGTGATATATGTTAAAGGTTAAAAAGAACAGCACCCTCTTTCACGGTTATGAGGAAACTGGCTTTAACGGCAGCAATTCTGCTTTTGATAGGTGGTGCTGCCGCTGCACACGGTACAGACGGTCGCTCAACCGATCTGGCGCTTTACCAGAGCCAGAACTCTAACAGCCCTTATACGGTCATAGAAGGTTTCTTCACAGGATTCAGGTCAAAGTACATCAATGTCTACTCTCCACGTTACAGAGGACTGGAGCTATCCTACAGGAATTCTACAAAGAAAGAGATCAGGCTACTGGAAAACCGGGCTGACAGCATCCACCGGAAGATCATCGGCCTGGTTATAGACAGGAATAGACTGAATGAGACAGAGCTTGAACAGTTGAAGAACGGGGACGTTATACTGGATACAGAGCGCAAGAAGATACATCTCAAGAGAAACCAGGACAAGGGACTGGCAGGCGTTGAATCAAAGGCCATCCCACGCAAGAAACTGGATGGAAAAGATCCGAAGAGAGGAACAGATATGACACACCTGAGAAGCATCTCCCGGGAACTCGGGATACTTGCAAATTAAAAATTTCACCCGGTTAATAACTGTCTCTTAGAAAATTCGGCACGATAGATCCGGGCTAAGTAGTGGGCCATATATCAAAATGAGGAAGTCTTCAGAGGATTACTCCCTCTTCGGACCTTCTGGACCTTCTTCCGAAGGATCCTTTGAGTGATGCCACAGCATGTCGAAGACAGGGCCCATCGTCTCCTGGGCCATATGATCTGACTTTGTCCAGAAAGCTGTGTCCTGTGTAGAGTGGACATCGTCGTGGGTCATGGACATGGTTAAAGCATCTCCATCGATTATGGCGAAGCGTCCGTTAGGTATATCGAACTCGCCCTCTCCTTCAAGATGTCTTACCTCGGAGAACTCTCTTAATCCTTTGAAGGATTCACGGTTGGAGTCGGTTACAGGTGCTAGAACTTTCACGTTGACACCCTGCTCTTTCGCCTCTCTCAGAAGGTCGGCGTGGTTCTCATACAGGTCGTTAAGCCCTTTTTCAGAAGTAACTACCTTGATGCTTTCAGAAGCATCCTGGAACATGGTTCCCATGTGCTGGTTGATCTGGTGTTCTCCTTTCAGAGAACCGGACATCTCCTCCGGCTCCACAAGTTCAAGACCCTGATCGTAAAGGTTCTCAAGTTCCTCAACAGCTTCAGAAGTCTTGAAATCGTCAAGCTTGTTCAGCTTGTCCTCAAGCTCCTGCCTGTGCTGCTTCTTAATATTCTCTATAGCCTGGTTAGGTGGTATTGCAACGTACTCCATAGGCTTGCTTGACTTGATTACTGCAAAACCTTTCTCTGCCAGAGATTCCAGAACATCGTAAGCCCTAGATCTCGGGACATTAGTCATCTCCGAGAGCTCTCCTGCAGTTGAAACTCCTCTTCCGAGAAGTGCAGAATATATTTTTCTCTCGTACATGTTTAGTCCTATGTCTTCCAACTTATCCAGAGTCTCTTGACTTGCAACCATAACTTGATACACCAGGTTCTATGGAAACCTTTCTGTACGGCCAGTTATAAACCTTATCCGGTGTTTTGTCTCGCACCAGTTAATCGTTTATCATTGACCGGTAATAATTGATTATATTGAAACTTTATAAAAACTTTCTTAGTTTTCTCCGCAACTTGTGAGTCAGACCTGAAGCTTTCTTACCGTAGATCCTCTTGTTCTCCTCTAAACCTTTCCATTCCACGCCATCAAAGACGCTTCCTATCTGGTTGTCGTACTCATCGTAGAAAGCAACACTGTTCATACCGAATCTTGAAGGCTTCTCGACAGGTGTATCGGTATACGCAAACGCCACCGCCCCCATAGGGACCTTTCCACTTGGTATATTGAACTGTCCAGCGACCTGCTGTTCGTCGAAACCAGATATCCAGCAGGATGCGATATCTTCCTCCCATGCAGTCAGACGCATGTTCTGGATCGCACTGGCAGCTTCAGCTGCCGAGAACTCTCTTGCTCTGCCATCGCCGACACGCCGGGCCATCCTGTCGATATCAGCAAGCACTATGACAAGTGTCGGGGCGTGCTCCACTCTTTCATCGCCTGAGGCATCTGCGAACATGTGTTTCTTGTGTTCATCCTCGACCACGATGAACTCCAGGCTCTGAACGTTTCCCGGCGATGGAGTCTGCCTGCCTGCTTCCAGTATCTTGCCGACTGTTTTCCTTGAGATCATCTCGTCTTTGGCGTTCCTGAAAGAGGAAAGCTCTCGTATGGAGTCAAAGGATGTCATCTACAGTTAAATTTGATAACCACAGTTTAAACCTTTCAGGAAAAACTCTGTTAACATGGACTACGCCGAACTCGTCGAGGTCTACGAAGAACTGGAGGCAACGCAGTCAACCCTGGAGAAGACATCCATACTCGCAGATTTCTACCAGAGAGTCGATGAGGACGAGCTAGGCAGTATCGTTTTACTGTCCATGGGAAGACCGTTCCCGACCTGGAAGAAACTGGACCTCGGTATCTCAAGCAAGACCATGGTCGATATAATCGCAGAGGCCACTGGAAGAAACGAGAAAGAGATCGAGGAAGTCTGGAAGGACGAAGGCGACCTCGGCTACGCAGCGGAGAAGATGGTGGAGAAGAAGACCCAGCAGAGGTTGATCTCAAAGGATCTCACAGTGGAAAGAGTGGTGGAGAAACTCGATAAAGTGGCCAGGATGGGGAAAAAATCGCTTGGTTCCGTTAACATGGACAAGAAAAAGAAGGAGGTCGCATCACTACTTTCAGACGCTGAACCGGAGGAAGCCCGCTGGATAGCCAGAACATTTATTGAAAACCTGCGTCTTGGAGTGGGAGAAGGAATTGTCAGGGACGCCCTGTCAGAAGCCTTTTTCGACGGAGAGAACACGGAAATCATACAGAGAGCTTACGACCTGAGAAACGATTTTAGTGAAGTAGCCGAAGCCTGTACAGAAGGAGTCGAGGCCCTGAAAGAAATGGAAATGGAGCTTTTCCGGCCGATCAACTCAATGCTGGCGAAGAAAGTAGATACTATAGAGGAAGGATTCGAGACCGTTGGAAAACCGGCAGCTATCGATTACAAGTACGACGGCGTGAGATGCATTTCAGGTTATACTCCTATTTATGTACAGAATAAAGGAATTATCTCTGTTAGAGATGTCAAAATCGGAGATAAAGTTTTGACTCATAGAGGAAACTTCAAAGAGGTCACTGCAAAGAATAAGAGAACTATAAAAAGCGATGAACAGATTTTCGAATTTTCAACATACCTAGGTAACGACTTCAAAATCACTGAAGGACACGAAATTTTAACCGAAAGTGGCTGGAAAAATGTCGAAGAAATCGACCAAGAAGAACACGTAGTATTTCCGATCCCTAACATAGAAGCGGGAGAAGAAGTACCTGAAAAACTTACGCTTGAAAGGAAAGGCGGATACAAGAAAGAGATAAACGTCAACCCTGATTTCTGGAAATTCATAGGATTCTGGGTGGGCGATGGCTACTCCAATCAAGCTAATGGTAATCAGCGGATAGGTCTAGTTTTTAACGAAATAGAAGTGAAGAAATTTGAAGAGTACTCTACTCTCTTGAAAGAAATCCTTGAAGTTCCCGAAGAGGAGTTTTCAACACATACTCACAATGGTGGAAAAACACTCTATTGGACTGATCCTCCTCTGCTAAACTGGCTTTCGCAAAACTTCCGAAAACAAGATCAAAGTGGCTGGAAAGATAAAAAAATACCTAAATGGTTCTGGAATCTCAAGAAAAAAGAATTCAAGAAATTTTTGGAGGGCTGGGTAGACGCAGACGGTCAGAGAGATGAAAAAGGCCGTATAAAAAATGTTACCACGAAAGAAAGATCTTTAGCAACTACAGCTCAACTCATAGCTGCTAAACACGGTATTGTTTCTGGTATAAGAAAACTCAGGATTGACGATAAAACATACTATAGGCTTATTTTCACAGTCTCTAAAAGAAATGCATTTATAGAAAACGGGAAAATGAAAGTCCGTATTCTTAAGAAAAATAAGTTATCAAGAAATTCGCCTAGAGAAGTTGATCCACGGCAGAAAGTATACAACTTACAGGTTGAAGACGATGAAAGCTACTGCACTACAACTGTAGCCCTGCATAACTGTCAAATCCACGTCCAAAACAATAATGTCAGACTTTTCACCCGGCGGCTTGAAGATATCACGAAGCAGTTCCCGGACGCTGTCGAGGCTGTGAAGAACAACATCAACGCTGACAACTGCATAATCGACTCAGAGATAGTCGCTTACAGTCCGGAGGATGGCTCGATGGTGCCTTTCCAGAAGCTGTCGAAACGTGTGAAGCGGAAGTACGACATTGAGCAACTGGTCAAGAAGATACCTGTAGAGGTCCGGCCGTTCGACATCATGTATCTCGATGAATCTATGCTTGACACTCCCTACAGTAAGAGATGGAAGAAGCTAGGCAAGATCTGCAACGACGAGAAACACGAGCTAAGACTGGTTGACCACGGCGAAACCTCTGAAAAACAGGAGGTCCAGCAAATGCAGCAGAAATCTCTTAGCGAAGGCCAGGAAGGAATCATGATGAAGTCGACCGACGCTATCTACAAGCCCGGCTCGAGAGTAGGCTACATGGTAAAATTAAAGCCGGTAATGGAGACCCTTGACCTCGCTATAATCGGCGCTAAATGGGGCGAAGGCCGCCGTTCAGGATGGCTTTCAAGATTAAAGCTGGGCTGTTATGACCCGAAGAGCGATGAGTACCTGGAGGTCGGAAAGATGGCCACAGGTCTTACCGATGAGCAGCTAGAGGAGATAACCGAAAAACTGGAGCCCTTGATAGTCGAGGAGGATGGCCGTGACGTTAAGGTGAAGCCCGAAGTTATTGTCGAGGCTGAGTACGAGGAGATACAGAAGAGTCCGAACTACACCTCCGGCTATGCGTTAAGGTTCCCGAGGATGAAACAGTTCAGGGACGACAAGCAGAACCCGGACGAACTGGAGAAGGTAGAGAACCTGTACGACAGCCAGTGATACAGATTTGTAATACGTAAACCGGCTTTTTCGCTATATAAGTACAAATTGTAATACATTTATAATACAGATGTTGGACCGGCCTTAACCTCAGAGATAATAAAGAGAAATAAAAAGTGGGGAAAAAATGGCGAAGGGTTTCTACTCGTGCTTCTGTGCCTGGTGGATGTGCATTCCGCGCTCGGTGTCGAAGGTCTTACCGCATTCTGGGCATGTGTAGCCCTCTGTTCCTTCCTGCATGTTATCCTGCGTTGTGACCTCTTCCTTGACGTCCTGTGCGGAAGTCCTTGTCTCCTGTGCAGCGGATTCGAACTGCTGCTGGAGACCTCTGTCGGCGCCCTGCTCTCTTCTCATCTTCCACTCATCACTTTCAAGCCATACGATGAATGCTCCGACGAGGATCAGCAGTGGTCCGATGCCTGCCTTGATGAACAGGTATAGCTCCTGCCAGAAGGTTACTGTTGAGTATACACCGATTACCACCATCAGTGCTCCAATCAAAACTTTAATTGCTGGATGCATGGTATCACATCGATGTAATAACACATCGTTGTTTTATGTGTTTCGCCACGTCAGCGGGAATTCAATGGTAGATTCGGTAGGGTTTATAATAGTTTTCCGATTGAACAAAACACACGAGGTAGTCAAAAAGATGGGATATTACGAATACGCTCGGGATCAGTACGAGCAGCCTAAGGACAATCTAGACGAGCTATGGCAGCAGAGACTTGTCAAATGGAGACAGGAAGACGCCGTAGTCAAGGAAGACAATCCGACAAGGCTTCCGAAGGCACGTCAGAAAGGTTACAAGGCAAAGAAAGGTTTCAATGTTGTAAGGATAAGGGTCAAAAAGGGAGGCACCAAGAGACAGCGCCCTTCAGGCGGTAGAAGACCGAAAAGGATGGGTCAGAACCGCTACTCTCCAAAGAAGTCGAAGAGACTTATCGCAGAAGAAAGAGTCAACAAGAAGTTCGGGAACATGGAAGTTCTTGACAGCTACTGGGTGGCTGAAGACGGAACATACAAATGGTTCGAAGTCCTTCTGGTTGACCCTGAAGAGCCATCGATCCAGAAAGATGACGATATCAACTGGATCTGCGACCAGGAGAACAGGGCCGAGAAAGGACTGACACCTGCAGGAAGAGAGTCCCGTGGACTACAGAACAGGGGAACAGGTGCAGAGAAGGTCAGACCTTCCCAGGCTGCGAACAACAACCGTGGGAAGTAAAACATTTTTCTTATTTCCCTCTAATCTTTATTCTATGCCAGATTTCTACGATCTTTGTTTGGAAGAGACTTCTGAAGAGATAGGCGATAAAGCCCGTGATATCGGGTGGAAAGCGACAAACAGAGATTTCGACACAGTTTTTCTTGAAGCCGACGACTGGGGCGAACTGAAACGGAAGATCAAGTCCGAGAGGAAGAACGCAGACGTACTCGTCTTCAGAGGCGGCGACGAGGAACTTAATAGAAAGGCTGCATCCGATTCAAGGATCGATATCATACTTCGCCCTGAAAAAGGGAGGAAGGACTCCGGCATAAACCATGTTATAGCAGAGATAGCTGCGGAAAACAGGGTTGCGATAGGTTTCGATCTAAAACAGCTTTTCAGCCCGGACAAGCATCAGAGCCACATTCTGAAGCACTGGATGAGAAACATCGAGCTCTGTGAGAAGTACGACACACCATACATCATAACATCCGGAGCAGAAAAGGTATACGACCTTAGAGCTCCAAGAGACCTGGCCTCCCTCATTGAATCTCTGGGAGGGGAAGGCATGAAGGCGGTCTCAGACTATCCGGAACAGGTACTTGAAAGAGCTGAAAGAGTGAGCTCAGAAGGCTTTGTGAGGCCAGGAGAGGTGGAAGAATGAAGCGCCTACCGCCGTCACAGCGTGAGAAGCAGCGGTACCTGGGTTTCAGGATCCACTCGGAAGATGATCTTGAGATAGGAGATATCGTTGAAGCAGTCTGGAGCTCGGTTCTCAGGTACATGGGCACGAAGGGCGCAGGAGAATCGAACTTCTGGGTCATCGGCAACAAGTTCGATGAAGAAAGTCAGGAAGGAGTCATCCGTGTGAGAAGAGATTATGTCGAGGACGTGAGAGCCGCACTGGTCACGCAGAAGCATCTTTCCGGCACAGATGGCTTCATCGAGATAACCGGTGTCTCAGGTAGCATGAAGTCGCTGGGATCTAGACGAAAAGATTGAATCCATCGATTATCAGTTTTACAAGAGCCGTTATCGGTTTAATAACTCCTCCAAGGACTTTTGGCGTGTGGAAGCCTATATCGATCGGCTTCATCGGTTCAGGAGCGTAAACGAATAGAAAAAGCGTTATCACGACCAGTAAAGCCATAAATGATATAAGAAGTACAAGCTGGCGCTGCTCGGAGTTCATACTCAAAGAATAGCCTGTTTCTTTTATAGTAGTTGGGCCCGTTTATAAACCCACCTTTTAAAAGAGTTTATTTATAAAGGACTATTTAAGCCCTTTAAAACCCCGATTTCAGGGGCGGTCCAATAGGTGATTTACTAATGACTGAAGAAGAAGGATTTGGAGAAGACGAAAACATCAAAATCGAGAACGTTGTAGCTTCTACAACACTCGACCGACGCATGCCGCTCGACAGGATAGCGATCTACCTTGAGAACACTGAATATGAACCAGAACAGTTCCCAGGACTCGTTTACCGACTTAAAGAACCAAAGGCAGCAGCGCTGCTGTTCGGATCCGGAAAGGTCGTATGCACAGGAACGCAGAGCCCTGAACAGGCAAAGGAGGCAGTCCACAAGATTATCGACGAGTTGAGAGAAGCAGATGTCGAGATCGGAACAAAGCCGGATATCGAGGTCCAGAACATGGTGGCCTCATCCGAGCTGGGACACACACTCAACCTGAACAGGATAGCGTTCGAACTAGTTGGTACAGAGTACGAGCCAGAACAGTTCCCAGGACTTGTCTACAGGATAGACGAGCCTAACGTAGTGTTCCTGCTTTTCTCCTCAGGCAGAATAGTCTGCACAGGAGGAAGGACCTACGAAGATGTCAGACAGGGGATCGAGAAGCTTAAAGAGAACCTTAAAGAGATAGGGGCTCTTTAATCCCCTTTCAACTTTTCTTTTATCTTATTCAACAAGTCTTGTCTTACTCAGATCTTAGCGCTGATGAAGCTGCTTTTCTGACGTATTCAGGTATATCATACCCCTCATCCTGAAGCTCTTTATAGGCGAACCATTTCATGCCGTTGTGCTCATGAGGATGCGTGGGCTCTTTTTCCTCGACTATCCTTCCCCGGTACAGGAAATCGCAGTGCCAGTGACCATCCTCTATCCTGTGAAGATTGGCGTTGAAAGGTCTTGGAAGCCCATAATAACCTTCCTCTGATATATCGTTCTCCTCATCCATTATATCCACTACAAATCCGGTTTCCTCTCTTGTCTCTCTGACCGCTGTCGTATCCGGTGTCTCGCCTTCCTCGACGTGACCTCCCGGTGGGAGCCAGATGCCGTATTTATCGTGGTCTATAAGTAAAATCCGTTTATCTTTCAGTATAAGGCATCCTGCCACAAAATCTCTTCTGGCGTCCTCTGGTATCTCCATATCAGCTCCACTCCACGTCTCCGACTTTATCCTCGATCTTCCTGGCCATCTCGAGATCTTTCTCAGTTATACCGTCTTCCTCGTGACTGTACAGATCGATCTCTACTGCGCCGTATTCGACCCTTACAGTGGGGTGGTGGAACTCCTCCTCTGCAAGTGAGAACACCATGTTGGCGAAGAATACTGCGTCCCTGTAACCGTCGAACTCCACTCTTGTAACAAGATTACCGAACTCCAGGCCCCAGATCTGCAGTTCTTCAAGCCTTTCATCTATTTCATCTTCATCGAGAGTATCGGACATATATACTCAACACCGGTAAGGGTTTTTCACTTTTACCACCCAATTAAATTACATGGAGTTCGGGGAGGCTGTCAGCGAGTTCGAGGAGTTTTTCTCTCAGAAGAGCTACAAGAAGGTCGCTAACGCCGTACAGGAGGGAGAGGAATCTATTGTAGTTGACTTCCAGGAACTGGATATATTCAATCCTGAGCTCACAGAGTACCTTAGAGAGGATCCAGAGAGCGCTATAAACGCTGCTGAAGAAGGTGTTCTAGGAGTCGATATCGTTTCAGATGAGACATTCAAGATACGTTTCACACATATGCCGGAAGAGGATTTTGTTCTGCTGAAGAACCTAAGATCAAAGCATATCAGCCGGTACATACCTGTTGAAGGTATGATAAAGAGAGCTTCACAGGTTAAACCAGAGGTCGTTTCAGCGGTTTTCGAGTGCTCGCAGTGCGGTGATAGATACGAGAAAGAGCAGGATTCCTCACAGTTAAAGAGCCCTTACAAATGCGACTGCGGGTCAAGAAAGTTCGAGGTCGTCGAGAAGAAGATGACCGACACGCAGAACATAATCGTAGAAGAGAACCCGGAGAACCGTTCAGGTTCAGAGCAGCCTTCCACGCTACAGGTAAGACTTGAAGGCGACCTGGTTGACCCAGATTTCCAGAAGAAGGTCGTCCCGGGTAATATAGCTGAGATAACCGGTATAGTACGGGAGAGACCGCTGAAGAAGAACTCGAAGAAATATGATATCTACATGGATGCCAACTACCTCGAGCCAACACAGCAGGAGTTCGAGGAGCTCCAGCTGGATGATGAAGAGGTCGAGGAGCTTGAGGAGATGGCGAAGGACGATGGGATATTTGACAAGATCGCCCGTTCGATCGCACCATCGATCTACGGGCATCACCAGATAAAGAAGGCTATCGCACTCCAGCTTTTCGGTGGAGTGAAGAAAGGCCGTGAAGACGGTGTTAAAAGCAGGGGAGACCTGCACATACTGCTTATCGGAGAGCCAGGAACCGGTAAATCACAGATGCTTAAGTTCACCGGTCAGCTCTCACCTAAAGGACGTTACGTCGTAGGTAAATCCTCTACAGGAGCCGGTCTGACAGCTGCAGTTGTAAGAGACGAGCAGACGGGAGAGTTCTCACTGGAGGCTGGAGCTGTTGTACTTGCGAACAAGGGTCTGGCAGCTATCGACGAGATAGACAAGATGGACGCAGAAGACCGTTCCAGTCTTCACGAGGCCATGGAGCAGCAGCAGATATCTGTCTCGAAGGCGAACATCCAGGCAACTCTTAATGCGCAGACCTCTATCCTTGCTGCTGGTAACCCGAAGCTCGGAAGATTCGATCCTTACGAGCCGATCCCGCAGCAGATCAACATCGGGGATACACTCCTCTCCAGGTTCGACTTCATCTTCCCGGTGAAGGACGAGCCGGATGAGGACAAGGACGAGAAGCTTTCCTCCCAGGTCTTGATGAACCATATAGAGCCTGAGGAGACTGAAGCAGAGATAGAGCAGGAAACCCTGAGGAAGTACGTGGCACATGCCAAGAAGCATTACCGGCCCCAGCTAACCCAGGGCGCTGCCGATGAGATACAGGAGTTCTACGTCAACATGCGTAAGAAAGGCAGTGGCGAGGAGGGAGACGGTGTTCCTATAACTGCTCGACAGCTTGAGGCACTTATCCGAGTCGCAGAGGCTTCAGCCCGTTCGGAACTGAAGGAGAAAGTTGAAGTTAGCGATGCACAGAGAGCGATCGAGATACTGACCTACTGCCTCAAGCAGGTCGGAGTAGATCCGGAGACAGGAGATTTCGATATCGACAGGATAGAGTCAGGAGTGACTTCAAGTGAGAGGAACCGCGTCCAGACGGTCAAGCAGATAATCAAATCCCTGGCAGGCGATGATGACTCGGCTGAGATAGAGAAGGTCCTGGAGGAAGCAGATTCCCAGGGTATCTCCGAGGACAGAGCTGAGGAGGTCATCGAGAGACTGAAGAGAGATGGTGAACTGTTCGAGCCGAAGCAGGGCTTCATCCAGAGGATCTAGAAGAAAAAAGTTCGGCCTACTAAAAATACAAAAGAATCAACCTTAACGTGAATACTATGCCTCAACAGAAAAGACAGACAGCAAAGCTGACAACAGCTGAAGAACTTCATTCAGGAAAATACTTTCAGAAAGAAGGTTTCACACCCAACTACCTTCTCACCCCGAGAGGACGAAGGTTCTCAAGGGCAAGGATAATCGGAACCGTTGTTGATACGTTCATCAACGAGGACGAAACATATGGATCGATAACTCTGGATGATGGAACAGACACTGTACAGCTAAAGTTCTTCAACGAGCTGGAGATGATGGAGGATTTCGAGACAGGAGATATCGTTGAGGCGGTCGGAAAGGTAAGAGAGTACCAGGGCCAGATCTACATGAACGCTGAGATCATGGTCAAGAGAGATGTCGAGAAAGAGCTTCTTCACGAGCTGAAGCACAAGAAGGCTATCGAGGAGTGGAACCAGATAAGGGAGACAGTTAAGCAGCTTGAAGATTCTGGCAAAGACCAGGAAGAGATCGAGAAGGAGATGGCTGGAAAGCTTGACGAGGATGAAGTTGATTCACTTCTCCAGTCGTTCGGCGAGCAGTTCGACATCCAGACAGAGGAAAGAGAGAACCTGGAGAGAGATGTCATCGATGCTGTCGAGAAGCTGGATGAAGGCGACGGAGCTGACTATGCGGATATCGCAGATGAAGTAGATGCACCTGAGGACCAGCTTGAGGACACCATCAACTCGCTTCTAAGCGAGGGAACGTTCTACGAGCCGCAGCCCGGCAAGATCAAGAAGCTGTGATATAAGATGTCTTACACTGCTACAAAGACATTCAAGGCCCGAGTAAAGCGGTTGAAGTGCTTGAAAGAATTCCAGGCGAGCCAGAGTACCGGGTTAACGGGTCGATGTATCCGCACAATGTTGATGTTATTCTTTCAGAGCATGACCATAAAAGTGCGGTGGAGCAGACCTACATACTTTCTGACAGGGTGAAGGTCAAACTGAACTATGATAGAGGTACCATCAAGTTGAGCGGGAAGAACCGTATTCTACCGGTGAGCTCGATGAAAGGGGCTTTTGAGAGACCTGACTGGAAAGACTTCGCCGAGTTCCTTGAGGATACTGGCAAGTGGAAGTAGATACCCTCCAAGTTAAGAATCTTCAGCACGTTTCTCTGTTTGTAAGGTGTTAAAAATGAGCGATTACGATGATCTACTGGATAAAGCGCAGGAGGAGAAACCGGATATAGAGGATTCCTCGGAGCGTTTTGAGGTACCGGATGTAGATACAAGGAAGGAAGGTTCGAAAACTATAATCACGAACTTCGGAAGCATAGCTGACAAGTTTGGAAGAGATGAGAAGCATTTCTCGAAGTACATCCAGAACGAGCTTGGAACAGCGGGACACATCGAAGGTAAAGAACTTGTCCTTAACGGGGAATTTAGGCGAGGGAATGTTCAGAGGAAGATAGAGCAGTACGCCGAGGACTATGTCTACTGTCCAGAGTGCAACAGGCCTGACACAAAGATAATCAAGGAGAAAGGTGTCGAGATCCTGAAGTGCCAGGCATGCGGGGCAAGGAACCCGCTTTAAACCTCCGTTTTTCCCGCTCTTCAAACCCATATATGAGTTCATTTAAAAGAGTTAAGGGTAAACGGTAGGATAGGTGTAGGGATGGCAGGTTGATTACCTGTTGTTCTCTTTCAAGGTGTATTTTATGCCAGATCAACCACAGCAGATGGATTCACAGCAGATCATGCAAGTACTTCAGCAGAAAATCGGCAACCTAGAGCTAACAGTTCACGCCCTTCTATCAGTTATGGATGAAGAAGACATGATTGACCAGGAGCGCATCAACGAGAAGGCTCAGGAGATTGTCGAAGAGATGCAGGAGCAGCAGGCTCAGATGCAGGAAGGACTGCAGGACGAGCTTGAAGACGACGAGTAAAACAGTCGATCTGCATTAAATCTGGGGTGTCGAAACCTCCCGGTTTCTAATCCTCGACCCGCTTTTATTCCTTATAGAACTCTACTTTTCCGAATGATTCCCAGGCACTAACTCTTGACAGAGCTCACATCCATCCACACGGGCGGTACAGGTCTCGCGTCCATGTTTTATGAGAAGTCTGTGGAACTCGTACTTGATATCATCCGGAACTTTCTCCTCCAGTATCTCATGCGCCTTCTCCCGCGAAACGTTTTCGGGGACGAGACCCAGTCTCTTTGAAAGACGGTAGACGTGGGTATCGACAGGTATAGTCGGTTTGTCGAAGTGAAACGCCAGTATCACCGAGGCAGTCTTCGGTCCTATCCCAGGTATATCTGTAAGCCATTTTTTCGCATCCTCAAGACTTATATCGTCCAGGAACTCCACGCTGTACTCGTCCTCATCCGGCGATTTCTCCCTTATTATCGTCAAAGCCCTCTGTATCCGTTCAGCCTTGGTCGGTCCTAGACCGGCTATCCTGATAGTGTCAACAAGCTCCTCGTAGTCAGCGTTCTCCACCTCTTTCCAGGAATCGTATCTCTCTGTCAGCTTCTTGAACGCTTTATCCCGGTTCTTATCGTTCGTGTTCTGCGAAAGGATGGTCTCGACAACCCAGTTGACACCGGACATCTCCGGCATCTTCGACGGTTCACCGTATTTGTCTTCCAGGTACTGGTTGATCTCTCGGATGTTCATGTTAACCGGTTTCCGTCGTGAGAATTAAATCCTCTTGCTATCGAAAGACAGGGTTGAATTCCTAGAACTGCAGTAGCTGGAATCCGTAGAACTGCTCAGGTTTCTTCATATTTGGATCAAAGTTGCCCAGGTATTTGCCGGGGAGATCGCTGCAGATCCTCTTATCTCCGAGGATGTAGACCTCTTCAAGATCTTTCTCTTTGATCATCTCGGCAACTGCTTTGACATGTTTCTCGATCTGGTCCTCTCTTTTCCTCTCGAACCTTTGCTGGGAGAAACCTCCTTTCGAATGCTTCTTCTCCACCCTTGAGGCTTCTCTATCGATCTCCTCGAACTCTCCGTCTTTCTCCCTGTAAAGCCTTGTATCGCCAGCTGTAACGAGCAGCCAGTGCTTCTCCTCCTCAATGAATTGGAGCAACCGACCTGTGTAGAAGCCGTCGTCGATAGAAAGTTTTTCGCTGTAGAACGGGGATAGCTCCACAAGATAGCTGGATAGATCAGGATCGATGAATGCCACAAAGCTTTCTCTGTTTTTCAATACCTGATATCCCTCCCGGTTAACCGAGTTCTTGATATCTTTCAGCCGAGGATGGTTCTCGAACTTGCCGGGAGAGTAGACAGTTACCATATCTTTTTCCTCCGAACTTACAGTTCCAAGTTTCTGAAGCATCTTCTTCACTCTCCCATAAGATATCTTTGTGAAGTCATTCTGCCGTGATTCATCCTCTTCAACTTTTCCCTCATCAGCTCTTAAACGATCTCTTAACCTGTTAAGCTCCTTCTCCGCATCCTGTTTTTTCCGGGATAATTCGCTTCTTCGCTCCTTTTCTGCCTGGAACCTCTGCTTGAAACTATCTTTTTCCTCTTCCAGTTCCTGTATCCTTTCCTGGAGCTGTTCGATCTTCTCGTTTTTCTCTTCCCGTCCTTCGTTCCAGGGCAGTCTCATACCATTAAACTCGTGGCTTAGCGGTTTAAACCTTGACCGGGGCGAAATCGTTTTAAAGATAATAACGGTATTTTATGGCTAGTGGGATCAGATATGACCGAAATGACTGTCGAGGAACTCACGCCCGAATCAGATGACGTTGAAATCACGGGAACCATAACCGAACTTCCAACTCCAAGAGCAGTTTCGACCAGGTACGGACAGAAAAAGATCACTACCTGCACCTTCGAAGACGATACAGGTTCTATCGACCTGACGCTTTGGGAGGAAGAGATCGATGCCGTTGATGAAGGTGCCGATGTCAAGATCACAGGCGCCTACGTCCGCGAATGGGCTGACGACATACAGCTCAACATAGGTCGTGACGGCGGCATCGAGAAAACTGAGGAGTAGATCCTCGAGAAACCACATACCCCTCAACTTTATTCTTCTTACATGTTAACGGTTGAAATGCTTGGCAAGTGTGTCTATAATCTTCACCGCATTCTCTATGCGTTCAACCTCGTTTGAACCCTCGATCTCTCTGAAACCGGTCGCCCGAAGTTTCCCGCTTGCGATACCATCGACCCGGCTGCGCATAGAGATAAAGACCTGGTAGCCTATTTTTCCCCCGTTCTTCTCCTGGTTTCCTTCGTAACTGAACTCTACCTCTTCCTCAGTACCGACGCCGTTTTTGCGTTTCCAGCTTTGCCGGATTCAGTATACCTGTTATCTTTCCCTCATGCACATAGAAATCTGCGTTTTCCTCTGATCTTGGCTGTGGATTCTCATGATACCCGACACAGGTCCCATATACGCTTCTATCTCCTCAGGGTTCTCGAACTCCAGTATATTGGTGCCAGTGTTACCGTCACCCTCCTGAGTGTACATAACTTCGTTTCCAGGAGCGCCTAGAGTAGCGGCTACACCGTAAACCCCCGTCAGCAGACATAATTCCTTTGAAATGAAGCCTAGATTCGATCCCAACCATAGTTAAATCTTCAAAAATATCCTTATTACATTTTTCGATGAGATAGACATCATGGGCGTCGAAGACCGCATACAGGAACTGGAAGAGAAGCTTGAGAAGACCCCGGTCAACAAAGCCACTGAAAAGGAGAGAGGTCGTCTTAAAGGCCAGATAGCCAAGCTGAAGGAAGAGAAGCAGAAGAAGCAGAAAGGGACAGGAGACACCTCAGGTTATGCAGTGGAGAAAAGAGGAGACGCCACGGTCGCACTCGTAGGATTTCCCTCAGTCGGGAAGTCCTCACTGCTTAACAAGATAACGAACGCTGACAGCGATGTCGGCGAGTACGAGTTCACAACCCTGGATGTCTTCCCGGGTATGCTGAAGCACCGGGGTGCGAACATACAGATACTGGATGTCCCCGGACTCATCGGTGGAGCAGCCGATGGTAGAGGCGGTGGAAAACAGGTCCTCTCCGTTGTGAGAACGGCTGACCTTGTTCTAATGCTTCTCGACCCTGAGGAGATGAGGGATGAGCAGCTGGAGAAAGAGCTTCACGACGTCGGTATAAGGATAAACACTGCTCCTCCTGATATCAAGGTGGAGAAGAAGGGTCGTGGCGGTATAAAGATCTCCTCAACAGTCGACCTCGATATCGACGAGGACACTCTGAAAGACCTGATGCACCAGTACGGCTACACGAATGCGAATCTAACTATACGGGAAAAGGTGGATCTGGACAGGTTTATCGACGGGCTGATGGATAATCGGAAGTATCTTCCATGCATTAAGGTCGTCAACAAGATGGACCTGCTGAATTCTGACCGGAAACAAGAGTTCGAAGAAAAATACGATCTACTTATATCAGCGGAGAACGGGACAAACCTTGACGAGCTCAAAGACCTGGTGTTCGAATCAATGGGTCTAATCCGTGTATACATGAAAGAAAAAGGAGGGGAAGTTGACAGGGACGAACCCTTGATACTCAGAGAAGGTTCAACCATAGAAGAAGCCATGGAAGAGCTGCCCGGTGACATGCTAGAGCGGTTCAAGGCAGCGAAAGTTTCTGGTCCAAGCTCGAAGTTCCCTGACCAGAAAGTAGGGAAAGAACATGAACTGGCTGATGAGGACATACTTGAGCTGAACCTGCGACATATCTGATTTTCAAGATCGCATCCTTGAGGGGATTCTTGCACCGTACTAGCGTAACGGTACCGGAACTAGCGGAACACCGCTGTAATCTCTTTTAATGTAGCGGAACAATTATAGTTCCGTGAGACGACCGAACTCCGTGATCGAGGACGCAAGAGTACTTACTGCAGACTTTCTGCCGAACAGGATGGTCCACAGAGATTCACAGGTGACTGAGATCAAGCGGAACCTGAACCCTCTACTGGAGAACGGGAGTCCGAGAAACATGCTTCTCTACGGACCGCCGGGGACAGGAAAGTCGACTATGGCAGAATACGTGGTCGATGAGCTTCAGAAGTACTCTTCCAACGTCGTCGCTGGAAGCGTTAACTGCTGGCGTTACCCTTCACGGTTCAAGGTCTACTACAACATACTCCAGGACCTTGGAGTCAACCTGATACACCGGACAGGGACTCCTACAGATGAACTTGTGGATAAGTTCCAGTCGAAGATGCAGGATAGGCCGAGCATAATCATACTTGACGAGGTCGACCAGATAGAGGATGAAAGGATACTGTATGACTTCGCAAGGGAGTCGAACGCCGCATTGATTATGATCGCCAACAAGGAAACAGCGCTCTACGACTTCGATGACAGGATAAGATCTTCTCTTGAAGGCACAAAGGAGATACATTTCCCGGCGTACCCAAAAGACGAGCTGGTCGATATCCTCAAAGATAGACGGAAATGGGGTCTGAGAAAGGAGTCGATAGAGACCTCGCAGCTGCACAAGATAGCCAACCGGGCTGATGGAGATGCCAGGGTGGCGATCAACGCATTGAGGATTGCTGCCGAGGAAGCAGAGGCTGACAACCTAGACAAGATAACCAGCGAGATAGTGGACGATGCTTTACCGGAAGCCGAGAAGGAGAACAAGTCGAAGTCGATCGACAAGCTTAACCACCACCAGAAAGTCCTCTACGATATAATCGAGGAGAACGGAAAGATCGCACCAGGAGACCTCTACGATGATTACAGGGACGAGGTCGATGAGCCGAAGGTCGAGCGGACTTTAAGGAAGTACCTGAAGAAGATGGACCACTACCGGCTCATAGATTCAGAGGGCGAAGGCCGCTGGCGGAAGTACATGGTACAGGAATGATGTATAACCCGGTCCTAAAGCTTTTACTGTCCCCCTGAAAGCTGTTTAACCGCTACCGGAACTACCGGCAGAGTTCTCGTTTGTTTATAAACCGAGTGGCGGCAATCACCCTCTATGTCTCGACTTGACCGTTACCGCAAACATCTTGAGTATCTTCCAAACCAGGAAAGGACCGCTATGGAGGAGATGATCTACTCTGAACAGGACGTTGAAAACGTCGCTATATCCGTTATACGCCAAATGAACCGATCTAAGGAAAGCTTAAAAAGAGTTGGGTGCGAGGTTTAACTTGATGGGAACTGATTTCCTAGATGACACCGGGCGACATATTCCGGTGGATTTTGACGACGAAAGATCACTGATCTTTCGGTGGATAAGTAAGTTCTTCACACCTGTCAGGCGTGCAGCCGAGCACAGGTGATTCCCTTTCTAACTTTTTATTTTTCAAGCGAATCTATCATCTCTTCAGCTAGATCAAGCGCTTCTTCCTCTCTTTCGATAGCCAGGAGGACTAGATCTTCTTCATCCAGCCCCTCCATATCTTCGCTTCTCAGATAACGGGCCAGCTGGGATGTGTTCCTGGCCGGCGTGACCACAAGAGACATCTGCTCGTCTTCCCCACCAAAGCTGACGTGGACCACATCTCTCCTGGCTTTCAGATGGTTCTCTATAGCATTTATCGTTCTATCATCGAAACCAGGTAAATCGTGGACCTTCCATGAGTGTCCATCCGGGTGTACTCTTTCGATCGAAACCGATTTGAACTCGCATCTATCGCCGTAGCGGCTGCTGCAGTACTCTCTAACATTCTCTGCCAGGTCGTGAAGATCTCCGCTGTAGACTGTAAAGACGCAGTTTTTGTCCGGTATCCGCTGCATACAACCTAATTGGACATAGAAATGTATAAAAATGGATGGAAGAAAGATATCTGGGAAAATATAAGAAAGAACGTGGGATAGGCCGAAGATCTACTCCTCGACTAGCTTTCCGTTGACAACTCCTTCCTGGCCAGGTCTTGAAGTGACTCTTGCCTTGCCTTCCGAAGTGTTGACGATAGTTCCCTTGGTCAGTAGAGATCTTCTGACGTAGTTAGGGTTCGCCGGGTTGTCCTCGACGGACTCGATCTCGACGTTCTCCACTTCGCCGTCTACTGCTAGGTTGATAGATGCCGCTTTCTTGACAACGTTCTTCTCGTTGCCTCCACGGGTCTTTCTCTGTATAACCTTCTGCTCCCCCATCTCTGGTGCGGAGAACTCTGATCCTATATCGTATTTTTTCGACTTCCTGTACCTGCGGGTTCTTCCGCCGGTCTTCTTCCTCTGCGATCTTTTGTGCCAGACTGCCATATTCACATCAATAAGAAGGAAATTTTATAAAAAGTATTCAAATGCTGGAGGCAGTTCAACTTGTTCGCCCAGTAAATCCGTTCAAAAACCAGATCCACGGTAGGTTTATATAAGTTCTTCAGGGAATTTCGTTCATACAGGTGTTTTAATTTATGGGAAATGACGATAGTGGCAAAAGACCTCTAGATGTTTTAGATACAGCAAAAGGAGACAGAGTAATCACAAAACTCAAAGGAGGCGAAACCGTTTCCGGCAACCTGAAGGCTTTCGACCTTCACCTAAACATGTGGCTGGAAGACGCTTCAGTACAGACTGAGGAAGGAACAACAGACTACGGAAAGCTCCTCATCAGGGGCGACAACGTGATCGTTGTAAGTCCAGAATAGAGTGATCAACAATGGGATTGAACAAAGGTAAACGAAACAAGAAAACGCACGGCAAATGCCGCCGATGCGGAGAGAAGGCATACCACCTTAGAAAAGGGGTCTGTGCCGCTTGCGGCTTCGGAAAGACCACGAAGCGCGAAGATTTCAACAAGGCCAAGCCAAGGAAGGAGTAAGAAATGGAGCAAGGGTTCGAAGCCATAGTTCTCAGTGAAACTGGTGACTTCCTCGTGGAAACAGAGGCATCCGTGGAGATCGAGGACAAAGGCGTTACCATACACGAACCCTTCATCTACACCGAAGAGGACAAGGCCCAGAGGATCAGAGCTGAAAAAATTTTCATACCGTACAGCTCACTGGAAAGCATCCAGTACGGCGACTTCAAGGAAGGAGTAGTCGAGTAACTGGGGGGACGTTTTCCTTCAACTGCTCAAACAAAAGGATCTCCAGGAGCCCCATGTTTGGGCCCGTAGCTCAGTCTGGCAGAGCACCGGCCTTTTAAGCCTCAAGTCCTGCAAAAGGACAGAGGATTGAGAAGCGAGAGCTTCGAGTGAAGATAGCCGGGCGTCGCGGGTTCAAATCCCGTCGGGCCCAACCTTTCCTAAACTTCGATCAAATAGACGGTTGCAAAGCAGCCGATCTCAGACGATTTCTACCAAAAAACTGATTATACTTGACCGCTAGCCTAGTTATATGAAGATACGTCAAACCGCCCAGCATTTTGCAACGAAAAAAGCATTGGAGACCCCTGGATTGCGAAAGGCAGCGAAAAAAGGGCTTGTCATGATGCACACCCGAGTATTCAGTGCCAAAGCTGATCCTGAAAAACGAGAGGAAAGAACCGAGCACCTGAACGCCCTTTTCTCAGCGACTCTGGACAGCTACCTAACAGCTCTGCAGGAAGGATTTTCGGAGGCAAGAGCCCGGGAGATAACCCACATCCAGACCAACTTCGATTTCTACAACCACGGCTGGACAGAGATGATGGAGTTCCCCATGGAGGAGGTGGATGAGCACTTTGAAAGATACAAAGATTTCTTCCAGGACCACGGGATCTCGAAAGAAGAACCACTGGGAGAGTTCAGACCAGATGAACTACCTGGGGCTCCGGCGACTCCAGAGAAGCTTGAGGAAGACCAGTTGAACGCCGAGGAAGGTTACGCAGATGACGTCTACGTCGACGATGGAGAAGAGGTGAAGAAAGGAGATACAGAGGAACCTGGAGAAATCGATGAGAAAGACGCTATCAGCTTAACAGAGGAAGATCTAGAATAGTCTCTGAAGTCCAAGAAACACATGTTTATCTTTTTTCGTTCAACGGTTCCCTATGAACTTACTGGATAAAATCAAGAACGGTGAAATGGAGCATTCCCTGCCCAGGGACGGCGTGGTCAACGAAACATACATCACCGATGATTACGTGGTGCAGGTGCCTATGGAGGGTAACGAGGATAAATGGCGCAAAAACCTGTTCCTGACGAAAGAACTCAACAGGAAAGGAGTTCCGGTACCGGAAGTCCTGGAAGTGAACAATGATCCGCTCTACGCAGCCTACGAAAGGATAGAAGGTCCGACACTGAAAGACCGTGAAGAATTCAGCGACGAAGAATACCTAGAGGCCGTCAGAAATGCAGGCAAAGCGCTTGGTATGATACACAGCCAAAAAGTCGAGGGATACGGAAAACCTTTACCTAAGAAAGACTTCATGGAAGCTGAATACGACGACTGGCATGATTTTGTGAAGGAGTATATTCAGGGGTCTCTAAACTACGTTGAAAGAGATCTTTTCAGAGAGACAGTTGAGAGAGCGGCGGAACTGGTCAAAACTGAAGATCTACCAAGAAAGCCTGAACCCAGGATACTTCATATGGACTATACTCCGGACAATATCCTAGTAAGCAGTGATCTTAGTGTCCACGTTATAGACTTTGAAGGAGCGCTGTACGGAGACCCTGATCTTGACCTGATGTATGCAGAACTTATCGCCTCAAAGAGAGGTGAAGAAGCCGTGAAGGCTTTCATGAACGGTTACCAGGATTCACGGGATATCGATCTATCAGATAATTAGAAGAGAAGCTACCGTACACTAGCAGTTCTGAGAGATGCCAGGGGCGGCGAATGGTGTCTAAGAAACGATAAAGACGTTGACCTTGAAGAGTGGAGCAGCGGTCTTGAAAACTTTGTTGAAGGACTTGAGTAGAGTAGTTCAACCTATAAACGTTTTCTTGAGAACTCTTGTGACCCGTGTAAGCTTGGCTGCGGTACCTATCTGTGTTATAGCAACCGATCCAAGCAGTTCTCCACCACCGATACCCATGACCTCCGACTCCTCGAACACCTGCAGCATCTGGAACTGCTGTAAAAGTGAGAAAGCAGGTATAACAAGTGCGAAGTCAAGCCAGTGCTGCTCAAGGAAAACATTTTTCGACCTCGCAAGTCTGAAACCTACCGCAAGTCGTGCAGCGAAGTAGATCATCACGAACCAGTTGACATAGTTGATGTACTGAACCATCGCATAGTTAACCGGTATAACGTACCCTACCAGGAGTACGAAGAAGAGCGAAAGAACTGCGAAAGGAAGTATATTATCCAGCAGGCTCTTCATTCGGGATGCGTCTTCACGGGTGAAAACACTGTCAATCGAATCCTCGACATCATTCACCTTGTCAGCGTAATCCTCGTTGAGACCCATCAAACAAGAATTAGCTGGCGTGATTAAAAAAATCGTAGGCGGGTGATGGATTAAAAAATCCTTCAGATACATCCAAGAATGTACCTGAACAAAAGGTTTCGATGCCTTTTAGAAGGTTAAGGTACAACCGATTACTACAGGTCAGAACATGCGGTCTCTGGCACTTGCTGGAGTCTTCTGATCTATATAACCAATCTTCGTTCGGACCGGTGGCTTAGCCAGGTTATAGCGCCACCCTGATAAGGTGGAGGTCCCCAGTTCAAATCTGGGCCGGTCCACTC
>JBDGSN010000006.1:3027-6597 GCA_042217505.1 Candidatus Nanohaloarchaea archaeon | reverse complement strand
AATGACAAGAAGACTCAACCGCCAGGACTCCGTAGACGACATCTTTGACCAGATGCAGAATATGTTCAACCAGTTCCAGAACATCGGGCAGGAGTTCAATATCTCGACAGGAGTTCCAGTCGATATAACGGAGAAAGACGGAAAGGTTGTTGTAACAGCAGACCTTCCAGGAGTCCAGAAGGAGGACATCAACCTGAAGGCTGACCAGGACGGAGTAGAGATAACCGCTGAAAGTTCCGAGGAAATGAGGGAAGAGAACGAGAAGTACCTGAGAAGGGAGAGATCCTCACGTTCTTACAGGCGAAAAGTTTCATGGCCGGCAGATATCGATCCAGATTCTATCAAGGCGGAGTACAGCGATGGCGTGCTGACGATCACGGCCGAGAAAGAGGACTCCGAGAACTGGGATGTTGAAGTAGAGTAGCTCAACGGTTTTCTTCCAGGAACTCCTGGAGGAATTCGCCGTCATCCCTTCTTTCTTCCGTTATAAATTTGTCATCCGCGAAAATAGCCGGGTTCTCCGGCAGGACAAAGTGCTCGACAAATGAAAGGAATTTATCTGATTTGAAAGCCTTTTCCTTCGCGGCTTCAGACCAGTAGTGTCGTCCATCGTACTCGTTCGGAACCTTGAACTCCGGCATCAGGCCTGACTCGTATACCGGGTCCTCGGCTATATAGTACATCTCAAAGCCGTCAACGTTCTCGTTCAGCAGGTCGAATACATGGGCCTGGCGCTGGTGCTGCTTTTCGACCTTTTCCCTGTGTGTTGGGGCGTAGTCCACCGGGTTGCCGTTTTCGTCCATCATTCTTCCCGGGTCAGGCTTAACCTCTACCGCCCTTACAACATTTTCATCAATATTTACCAGCATCATATCTATCTCACCGTAGTACCATCTGTCCTTCTTGTCCCTGCGTCCCCACTCGTTTTCCTCGACATGAGAAGTTATGTCGTAGTCGACCTCGGTAAGTATCAGGTCGTAGGACCGGTCATCGTAGCGCTCGATCGCATGCTCTAACGCTGCATCAAGAGCTCTTTCGTGGCTTCTACGGTCGTCTATACTGTTGAGAGCCGGAACCAGCCCTTCCTGGTACTCGACTGTTGATCCCTCGGGCAGGGAAAGCCCGTCAACGCCGGCCTGTCTACCAACTTCGTAGAGAATATCTTCAGGTATAGCGTTGATAGGCATCCAGAAGCTTTCATCGCCAGTAATATTTTCAGCGATCATATCCAGAAACTCGCGGATATGTCAGAGGTTTTGAGAGAAAAATCCTGTTCCCTGAAAGCTCACTCATTAAATAGAAGAACACATGTAATTCATTAAATATTTAATCGAAGATCGTCTCTCCCTCGACCCAGATTATATCGTACTGGTTCGAGTCGAGCGTCGGGTAGAAAAGTCCTTCAGAAAACTCGTGCAGCGCCTTATCGACGTCAGCATCCTGTGTTACGAGCACCTGGCCGTGTACCTCCGGCGCGTCATCCAGCAGGTTAGAAGACACTTGCTGGTCCGAAAGCAATCTCCTGTAAAGATCCCAGTCCTCGCCGTGTCTTGAACGGAAAACATTCTCGAAAGCCGATCTCACTTTCTGCTTGTACTCTCTTTCCTCGTCATTACTGGCGGAGTAGAACCAGCTTGCCTCCATCTCCTGGCTGTCAAGATCCAACATTCCCAGCTCGACATAGTGACCGGGTAAAAACTCTACATCCGTGAAAAGAGCGTCGTAGCCGTTGCTGTCGAACTCCCTGTACCTTTTCCACAGGGCGGCATTTTTCAGGCGTTTACTGGCGTAACTCGAGCCGGGCATCGTCATGTAGAGTTTTTTGGCCTGAAAACATATATTTGGGACGCCCGGGACTAAAGAAGGTGGTCAACCACTAGATTTTAATCAGTTCCATACAAACCAGTGAATAGATGGTTTCCAAAGGACAGCAGATCCGCGGCATTGAAACCCCCGAAATTTTCGAGGGTGCCCCAACTGTCCGCCGCTGATAAAAATACAGACTATCTTTTCGACGACTTTTCTATCGACAATAATTACAACGTGCTTGAAATATCTGAGCTCCATGTATTTGAGGAGAAGCCAAGCGCCCGTGGGCATTACTGTGAGCGCATAGCAGAACAGGTGAACGACTATGCCAGCGAGTATGGAATCGATGAAATATGGGTGGTGGGCGATACCGGCAGCTTTGACCAGGTATACGACTTTCTTGACAACCTGGAAGTCGACGCGGACGTAAAGATAGTTGCGGGCGATGAAGACAAGCAGCAGAAAAATATTCATGGCGAAAACTACACCGGTTTTTTCCGGCAGATAAGAAACCTGGAGCCTTTCAACACCAGTATCGAATATGAGCTTTTTGACGAGGGCTTCGAAACCGAGATAGAAGGATGGAGGATACAGGCCGCGCATCACCCTCACGAGGCACACCGAGATGACGAACTCTCTTTCCCAGATGACAGAGATCCGGAGTTTCTGGAAAACCTTTTCTCTGTGAGACCCACCACGAACCAGAACAGCTTCGATAGGATAACGGATAGGCAGGGATCCGCAGACATATTCATCTACGACCACGCTCACATGCCTTACTCGAGAAGAGTGATCGATGGAGATAACTGGAAAATACTGAAAGGGCTTGGCGGCCGACGCCACAACTACCAGACCGACGAATCCCTGCCGTCCCGGAGCATGCATATCTCAAGCTACGCTCCTGACATCGTACACCACGTCCATTTCGATGCCGACACGGATAACGTGTTCGAACACCAGATATTCTCCGAGGAAGACGGCAACTGGCTTGAAAACCCTATCTGGGGGCTGAGCTACGATGAAAACCGGGATGAGATACTCGTCGAGGACTTCCTGCCCGGGTCAAGCAGTTCTGGAAAAGATGTTTTCTTCAAGCTCGAATTCGATCCCGACAACGGCACAATATACGAGACGCCGGCAACCCGGGGCGACTTCTCGAAGATGGTAATGTTCAACGTTGAAGTCCCAGGAAAAGAGAATCCAGGGTACAAACCTGTCCAGGAACGGTTTGACTCGAACCATGTTAGAAGAGAACTCTGGGAGACGCCGGACCAGCTACCTCCCGGGTGGGAAAATTAGCGCCTGAGCACCACATTCCTGTCTTCCTCGACTTCCAAACCTCTACCAAACTTTTCAAGCACCGACAGGTTAGTCTCGATATGCGATGTTATCTCCGGTACAACGATCTTTCCACCAGCTATTGCGAGGAATATCATTAACTGGTCCGCCATATTCTCGTCAACCACCGCACCAGTAGAATGGAACGACTTGAAATCTTCAACTACTTCTTTCGCGACATCTTCTGAACGCTTGCCTTTCTCACCGAGTGCGTCGAAGCCCGCGATCGAGTTCTCGTAGACTACTTTCAAAGCGAGAGAAGACCCGGGGGGACGCGGTTTTCTCGTATTCAACGTTTTTCTCCACCGGTACCGATATATGCGAGTTCTTCAGCTTTCTCGCGAGCTCGTCGGCCTGCCGGTCAGCGACTTCCTGTTCTTCAAGCTCTCTTGAAGCCCGGGAAAATATCTCGAATCCCTGGAT
>JBDGSN010000006.1:0-2927 GCA_042217505.1 Candidatus Nanohaloarchaea archaeon | reverse complement strand
ATGTTCTCGATCCTGAAACCTTCGCCTTTAATCGCTGAAAGGGTTAACGCTGTTCTCAGCATCTGTCCTCCTCCACTGCGGCCGTCGATCTCTATCATGGAATTTGTTTTAAACTCAAAAGCTTGTATCTCTAATGATTCTTGCATGGACCGCTACTTCAACCAGGACACTTCGGAAATCGAACTCTTCCTCGACTTCATGGACCAGGACCTTGAAAACGTGAGAAGAGCTGTAAACGATATAGAGGTAAACGATATCGAGGCAGAGTTCATAGTACATGCGAAAGCAGAGACAGTCGACGAGTCAGCTGAGAACACTGGTGTCGAGAAAGATGAGATCGTGAAAACACTGGTATTCAACGCTGGAGAACCTGTCGCAGTTCTATGTCCCGGCGATAAACGTGTCTCGGAAAAAAAGCTTTCAGACATAACCGGGGAAAAGGTCAGCATGGCAAGCCCCTCAGAGGTAAGAGATTCTACAGGCTACTACGTCGGCGGTGTCTCCCCGTTCGACCTGGATATACCGGTTTACATGGAAGAATCCATACTTGACAGTGAAAGGGCGAAGCCGGCAGCGGGTTCAAGAGTTGTCGGGGTAACCCTAGACCCGGAAGATCTGAAAGAACTTACAGATGCGGAAGTAGTTGAAGTAGCCGAGTGAAACCTGTTTTTTAAAGACTGGAAAAGGTTTTAAAACACGTCAACGTTTCTAGATGTTTGTTTACAGAATAAGGGGTTTTTATACAACCTTCTTCAAGCCTGAAACATGCTATACAGGCTTTTAAGAACGTTTAAAGACCATACTAGTAAATTATTCCAACAGGAAGCTCATTCCTGGCACTTAACACCTGAAGAAGGCGTCCTGTACACCGAAGGTGATATCCTGTGACGGACGAGGAGATCTCTGTAGTAGTCATAGGACATGTCGACCACGGAAAATCTACCTTGATCGGCCGGATGCTCTACGATACCGGTGAGTTCGGGACAGGAAAGCTTGACCAGCTGGAATCTGAGGCGAAGTCGAGAGGTAAAAAAGAGTCCAAGTTCGCATTTGCGATGGACCAGTTCGAGGAGGAAAGAGATAGACTGGTCACGATAGATACCAGAAGCAGGCATATAGACCTGGATGGACGGGAGTTCCACTTCGCTGATGCTCCAGGGCACCGACAGTGGATAAGAAATGTTATCATGGGTTCGATGTTCTCCGATGCAGCCTTACTCGTGGTGAGAGCCGATAGAGGACCGGAAGCCCAGACCAAGGAACACACCTGGCTGTCAAAGAGGCTTTTCGGTATCGACCAGATGGTGGTCGCCATCGAGATGATGGATCTTGTCGACTACAGCGAGGAGAAGTTTCAGGAGGTCAAAGAAGAGGTTGAGGAGCTGATGGACACCGTCGATGAAGCTCCTGAGAACATCCAGTTCGTGCCTACAGCAGGCTACCAGGGTGAGAACATAGTAGAAAGCTCGGATGAGATGATGTGGTGGAATGGTCCGACCCTGACAGATGCGATAACCAGTTTCGAGAGAGATAAACCCGATCCGGGGAAGAACGCACGGTATCTCTGCCTTGAATCCTTCAGGGATATCCAGAGCGAATCAGTGCTGGCCTCGGGTCTCATGCTCCAGGGATCGATGGATAAAGGAGACAGGATCAAGTTCATCCCATCCGGAAAAACCGTCAGGCTTGAACGTATAGAGAACATGGGTGACGAGCAGGAATCCATAGAGCCAGAGGACAGAGTCACGATAGTTATAGACGACAGTGAGAGCGATACAGACGATATCAAGGTCGCCGATATCCAGAGAGGCTTCTTTGCAGTAGAAGAGGACGACGATCTTGGAACGACACAGCGTTTCAGATCTGAACTGTACACATGCAGAAACGAGCTTGAGGAAGGCGAGAAAGTGAACGTCTGGGTGTACGGTAGAACAGTAGAGGCAACGATTGAAAGTATCGAGAATGTTCATGATGCGGTCACGAAAGAAGAATCAGGTGATGATAAGATGAGTTTAGGACAGATAGCAGACGTTGAACTGAGACTTGAAAACCCGATAATAATACAGCCGATAGACGAGACACGGAGCACATCGATGTTCATGGTGATGGACAACGAACTCCCTGTAGCGTACGGAAACGCAACGGAGGTGTTATGAGATGGGTGATAGAAAGACATTCATCTTTGCGATCCACGCCATGTCATACCACCGGATGAAGGAAAAGGTGGAGGAAGGACTGATGCCTAACTTCAGGAAACTGATGGATGAGGGAAGCTACGGCATCTCCAAGTCCGTTTTCTCGACAGCTTCTGCGGTCGACTACACCTCGATGCTTACAGGTTCGACGCACGACACTCACGGCATCGAGCACTTCCAGACCAATACGATGGAGGGCTTCTACTTCGCACACTACCCAAGAGATGGTAGACTTGAGTCTGTCCCACCAAAGTTCTGGGACAAGACACGCCAGTACACGCAGTACGATGTCCAGGTTCCATGGGTCTGGCAGCTACTTGAGGACCAGAGATCTATTCAAATGGGTGTCTTCTCGCCTACCACTTATCCTGCTCCAGAGCTTCCAAACGACGGTATCTGGGTCTCGGGGTACTGGGCGAAGAACAACTCAACGCTTCTCAAAGATCATGTGCCCGGTGCGAACGATCAGGAGATCAGGGAGCAGCTGCTTGACCTCTACCCGGACTACCAGCTGACACCTTTCTACACCCAGCCGCCGCTTTATCCGAAGGGTGTGGATAACCAGAAGGATTACCACGACCGGAAACTGGAGAACGCTTTGAAGCACTCGACCGGGATGCAGAAGGCTCGGTTTGAGATATTCAAGCAGGAGGACTGGGACATATTCCTGACTGAAGACGGTTTCTGCGACCTTATGCAGCACGTCTCCTGGCCGAGAAGCGAGGATAACCC
>JBDGSN010000054.1:0-17169 GCA_042217505.1 Candidatus Nanohaloarchaea archaeon | reverse complement strand
CAGCTCTTCCCGTCATCTGCTCGTACTCCAGAACCGGTATGAAATCCATCCCGTCACCGGTGTAACGCTTCAAGTCACGGATTATAACACGGAAAGCAGGAAGATTAACGCCGGCAGCCAAGGTAGGAGTCGCAGAAACACTTCTGATAAGGCCTTTGCGGAAAGCTTCCTCTACAAGTTCTCTTTGTTCGGTTGTGTTGTGTGCTATTATGCCGTTTGCTGTGAAGTTTTCGGTTGATGTGCTGATGTCGTAGAGTTTTTCTGGTTCTTTTTCCTCAATCTGTTTTATCTTGTCCCAGTAAATGTCGGAGTTTGCTATTTTCTGAAGTTCTCTGTCTCCAAGTTTTTCAGCCAGTTTCTGGAATGTTTCTCTCTTCATCGGTGTTTTATGATTCTCGAACCTGGAAACTGTTGCCATTGATACTTCGGGTTCGAGATCTGATAGACTGAGGCCTTTTTCGTTTCTTATTTTTCTTGCGGTAGTTCCCAGTGTTTTCGGTATTACGTCGTTCTGTTTTCTACCTCCTTCTGGGTTGATCTCTATCGCTTCTTCAAGCCTGGATTTTTTCTCTGGGTGGCTGAAACCTATCTCATCTCTGTATCTCCTGAGCTGATCCGAGCCGTATATTTTCAGCCTATGTATATCTCCATTAGTATGGATTTTTTCTCCTCTGATCTCGGTTTCCCGTCCTTCTGTCTTTCTCCTGTCTCTATGCGCATTTATGCCGAACCTTAGAAGCGAAGTATGTAGTTCGGTAGCCAATCGGTCGCTTGCTGTATAGAATTCGATGCATGATGCACCTTCTGAATTTTCCCTGCGGTTTACTGAGCCATCTGTATCGAAAAGGCCTCTGATATAGGAAGCCAGCAACTCATCAGGAAGGCCTATCTCCGGCATTTTCAGGTTCTGTGCCTTTTTCTCCCTTGGAATGCCGAAGTAGTCGTGAAGAATGTCTGAGACTGCTTTAGCGTTGAATGAATAAGTCTTAACGTCGTCCTTTTTTCTTTTATTAACTGAGACGTCTCTGTCAAGTTTCTGGTCTACTATATCTTCAAATCTTTCAAGTAATCTGTTCTCGCTTCCGCTCAGATTTACTGCAGAGCTTTCGATATGTCCATCTCCTGCCACAGCTCCGATCAACCACGAAAGATCTTTATCTAATTTTTCAGGGATTCTCACAGGCTTCCGTCCAGCTTTCGACATGACAACATCAAGATATTCCTCAGAGTCTTCTCCAAGTTCCTCACAGATCTCTCTAAGACCTCCCACTGAGATATTTCTATCCTCCCTGTACCTCTTCCTGAAATCCTGTTCAAGGCCTTCAATCTCAACTTCCTCAATCAGTTCATCTACCTTATCGTATTTCCTGTAAGCTCTGACTTCGTCACGCAGAAGATTTCTCAGTCTGGGGGGTTCTACATCAACATCGATCTTCCTAGGAACAGCGATTCTATCTTCCTCTGAAAGATTCTTTGATTTCCTCCATTCCAGGCCTTCCTCACCGAGCACAGGCAACTGGTGGTTCTTGCTGACCTTGATCTCTCTACCTCTTCCAGTTTTGATTTTCAGAACAGGCTTCTCATCCATCTCATATTTTTCCTCGATTTCGTTCTCGGCTAAACTGTATTCCGAGAGGCCTATAGCAGTTTGCTTGTTGTTTTCCACAAGATCGTCCATTCTCGAGAAACTCCCGTCAGAGTGCATGATAACAGAATCACCGGAAACACAGAGGCCTGCATGATGGAAAGCTGCTCCCTTCTTCACGTTCTCTGCGAGTCTTTTACACTGTGTTGTGGGGGAGCCGAGAACGTTCTCAATGCGGTCAGCATAATCTTCAAGCTTTTTCCTTTCACTTCTTGAAAGATCGTCCTTTGCCACGTTACCGCATCTGTCGCTTGACTTCTCCGCTCCCTTCCTGGAGCTGCAGAATATTATCGCCTGCTTCTCCATATCCATGGTGTCTTCGAGTATGTTCAGGGTCGCTCTTCCATGTACATCATCTATAAACTCTGTCTCGACTCTTGATTCTGTCTCCTCCCGATCCTTGATCTCTGTCCCGGTCTTGAAACTGGTCGGCGAACTGTCCTGTTCTTTTTCCTCCACTTCATCCTCTTCCGGTTCGTAGTCCTCCGGGTAGAAATCTACCTCGTTGCCCTCGTGGATGCCTTCTTTAAGCGTTACAGGACGGTAATCTGATTCGACCAGTTCTGAGTCAAGCCAGTCCGCCAGCTCGTGGGAGTTGCTTATTGTTGCGGAAAGTCCCAGCATCTGGAAGTCGAGAAGATCTCTTAACCTTGTCAAAGTCACCTCCAAAGTCGGGCCCCGGTTCTTCGAGGTCAGTAGATGGATCTCATCTGTTATGACCAGGTTTATCTCGTGGATCCAGGAGGGGTTGTGTCTCAGCATCGAATCCAGCTTTTCCGAGGTGACTATAACTATATCGGCGGTCTCCAGTCCTTCTCCTGCATTGTCAAGATCTCCGACCGACATCCTGACTTCAAGGTCCTTGTACCTCTCAGAGAAGTCCTGGTACTTTTCCGATGCAAGAGCTTTCAACGGTACGATGTAGACGGCCTTACCTTTCTCCTTGATCACCTGGTTGACCATCGCCAGCTCTGCGATAAACGTCTTACCGGAAGCGGTCGGGGAGGCAACTATCATGTCCTCGCCATCCATCAGTCCTGCATCAACCGCCTTCCTCTGCGGAGGGTTGAGTTCTCTGATGCCTGAGTCGAGGTAATCTTCCTTTATCTTGTCCGGGATATCCAGGTTTTTTACCTTCATAACACGTTTTTGCCGGTGAAAACTTTTAGTCGTACGCGTCAGGTTAGGTTTAACTAGTTTGGGAGTTCAAAATCCAGATAGTGTATAAGGAAGCTATAGAGGAGCTGAAGTCGAGAGGCTCAGAAAGGAAAGAACCGTCGCTGGAGGGGACCAGGAAGGCACTTGAGCTTCTGGGAAGCCCTGAGAAAGACTACGATGTCGTACTGGTAGGCGGCACCAACGGCAAAGGTTCTGTCGTCGAGATGACGTCGGAGATGCTTCAGCATGAAGGTAAGAACATAGGAGTGTACAAATCGCCGCACCTGGTATCTATAAGAGAAAGGATCAAAGTTAACGGCGAGATGATATCCAGGGAGGAGTTCCTGGAGCTTTATGAACTTATAAACGGTCTTGACACAGAGCTGACGTTCTTCGAATTTGTCACTGTTATGGCCTACCTCTACTTTTCAAAGAAGGACATTGACTGCGCTGTCATGGAGGTCGGTATGGGCGGACGACTTGACGCCACCAATGCTGCGGATAATATCGGTGCGGTCATAACCAATGTGGGTATGGATCACAGCCAGTACCTTGGAGATACTAGAGAGGAGATAGCTGGGGAGAAAGCAGGTATAATACCCAATAAAGGTTTCCTTGTAACAGGTTCCGATCTTAGATCTATAGAAAAGACTGCTGAGAAACGAGGCTGCGAGGTACTGAGACCGGTCAGCGTTAAAACTGTTGAAGAGGGCTTCAGATTCCGGGACCAGAGCTTTGAGCTTCCGGTAAAAGGGAGCTACCAGAAGGAGAACCTGGAGAATGCGCTGACCCTGGCCGGAAGACTGGGGTCTATCCCGGAAGATATCGGTTCATCGCTTGAAGGACTGAAGTGTCCTGGCAGGATGGAGAAGATATCTGAGAGACCTGAACTGGTCTACGATGGAGCTCACAACCGTGAAGCCGTGGAGAAGATTGTAGATGATATACCAGAGGACTCGATCTGCATGTTCAGTGCTGTAGAGACGAAGGATTACGTAGATATGATAGATATCCTTGAGCAAAAGGTATCGAAGTTCTACTTCACATCCTCCAGCGAGGCAAGAAGTGAAAGCCCTGAGGTGCTTTCCAGAGCCACGTCTAAGGACTTTGAAGTCAGCCGGGATCCTTCTGAAGCAATGGATGATGCGCTTGGAGAGGCCGGACCTCTTGATTCGGTTTTTGTGACAGGTTCACTGTACCTTATCAGGGATCTAAAGAGAAAGAGGTCCTAGAGAGGATGATATACTACGAATGAAAGTTCTTCTCTATCCTCTCTTTCCACTTCATTCCAGTCCTCCCTGAACTCGGGGAAGTAGGTGTATCCTTCAAAGCTGTCGTGTACCTCGGTTATTATCATCTTATCTACGTCTTCCAGCGTCTGTCCGTAGATGGAGGCGCCTCCTATGATGAACAGCTTTTCACCGATCTCTTCTGCTGTCCTGTACGCCTCTTCAAGACTGTTCGCTACGTGTACACTCTCATCCTCTGGTTGAAAACCGCTTCTGGTCAGGACTATGTTCTTCCTACCCGGTAGAGGTCGGAAACTATCCGGAAGAGATTCGTAAGTGGAGCGTCCCATCAGGACCGTGTGACCCATCGTCGTCTCCTTGAAATGTTTCAGGTCCTCAGGAAAGTGCCACGGAATATCGTTGTCCTTTCCGATAACCCGGTTCTCATCCATCGCCGCTATGATCACTTTTTCCATAGTATTCCCACCAGTCGCTCTCTTTCGAGGTAGATAGCTGCGGCTACCAGGAGAACCACTCCCAGGTAAAAGACGATGCCGAGCGCTGGAGCGCTACATCCTTCCGGTATGAAGCATTTTGTCCCGGTTATCCAGGCGAAAAGCTGGTTCCAGAGCTGCTGGTTCATTCTGCAACACTGAACTTGATGCCGGGATGAGAATCGTAGTCTCTAAGCTGGAAGTCCTCGAACTCCAGATCATCGATCGGTTTGTCAGATATCTCCATCTCAGGTCTTTCTCTTGGTTCCCTCGATATCTGCTCAAGAAGCCCTGGCACGTGATCATATGGTTTTTCCTGTGAAGGCGCTTCGGACTCTATCCAGTCTCTGATCTCCAGGTAGTCTTCAGGTTTCTCTGCTTCTCTCATCCTTTCCTTAAGCTCTTCCAGGTTCTCTCCGTACCATTCACCTCGCTCACCTTTCCCGCAGTAGATGTGTGAGTCAACGATGGTGTGTGAGAACTCGCCGACCTCGAGATCGGTCTGCTGTGCGATCATCTGGGTTATCAGGGAGTAAGCTGCGATGTTGAAAGGTATGCCGAGAGCTGTATCACCTGATCTCTGCGTGAGATGCGTGTTGATCTTGCCATCCTGGACGTTGATCACATAAATGAAGTGGCAGGGGGGAAGTCCTGAGACTGCGGCGTTTGATGGATGCCACGCATTTATTATCAGCCTTCTCGAGTTAGGTCCTTTGTCAGGGTTCTCGCCGTTCAAGGTATCTATGACGTACTGGACCTGATCGAAGACGAGCCGTCCATCCTCTTCCTCGGAAACCCATTTGCAGCTTTCATCAGCCCAGGCTTCTCCCGGTAGCTGCGAATCCTTATCAGGTACTGGGTAGCGCCGCCAGAAACGTCCGTAGGCAGTCTCCAGTTTTCCTTCCTCGTCGGCCCAGGCATCCCATATCTTGGTGTGCTCTCTCAGGTTCTTGATGTGCTCTTCTCCGGAGAAGTACCAGAGGAGCTCGTAGATAAGTGATTTCCATCGGTAACCAGACAGATCTTTCGTGGTCAATAGCGGGAAACCTTCCTGAAGATCTATCCTGTAGCTCTGCGAGAACGTCGATAAGGTATCGACACCTGTCCTGTTCGGTTTGTAGTTGGCGTTTTCCAGAATATTCTTTACCAGATTATGGTACTGTTCCAATTAACTCCCCCTGGAGATAAATTGTTCTGAAGGAAATTTATATCTTGGATAACAGGGTTTACTGTGGCGGAAGAAATACTGCGATTCGACGAGGATATAATAGGAAACCTCGAGTTTGACCAGCAGATAGAGCTTGAGGGAAGAGATGAAGAGGGAGAATCTGAGACAAGCCATATCTATATGGCCCGTCCATATGATTCTCTATACGACTTCGAGAAAGGTGTGGTCAACCTTGCTCTCTGTTTCCATGAGGACTATGAACTGGAAGAGCTGGAGCCGGAAAACCCGGACTACTCCAGGATCTACCGCTAGAACTCTACTTCAGAGTCCTCGTACAGCGGGTACTCCTTCAATAGCTCTTTCACAGCAACCCTTATCGAGTCGGAGATATCTTCGTCTTCCGGGTTCTTGATACGTCTGCCTATCATACTTCCGATCTCCTCCAGTTCCGGTTCTTTCATACCTCTGGTGGTCAATGCTGGCGTCCCTATCCTGATACCTGAGGTCACCATCGGCGATTCCGGGTCGTAGGGCACCATGTTCTTGTTAACCACGATGTTGACATCTTCGAGCAGTGACTCTGCCTCCTTTCCGGTCACTTCTTCATCTCTCAAATCGACCAGGACAAGATGGTTGTCTGTACCACCGGATACAAGCCTTAATCCTTCCGACCTGAGTCCTTCGGCCAGTGCTTTCGTGTTTCTCTTGATCTGCTTCGCGTAATCCTTGAACTCGGGTTTCATCGCCTCGTTGAAGCAGACCGCTTTACCAGCTATCTGGTGCATCAACGGCCCGCCCTGTGAGTAAGGAAAGACTGCTTTATCGACCCGGTCGGCGTACTCTTCTTTGCACATTATCATGCCGCCTCTCGCTCCCCTGATGGATTTGTGGGTGGTCGTCGTCACGATATCGCACTGTGGGAAAGGACTTGGATGTTCATCTGCCGCAACTAGTCCTGATATATGGGCGATGTCGCACATCAGTATCGCATCGACCCTGTCAGCTGCCTCTCTGAAAGCATCGAAATCTATCTCTCGGGGGTAGGCCGAGTAACCACAGACTATCAGGTCAGGGTCGTGTCTCTCAGCTGCCTCTATTATGTCCTCTTTCTCGAACTGCTCCGACTCTTTATTTATCGGGTAGGTATCGAAGTCGAACAGGTCGCCTGAAAAGTTGACGCCGTGTCCATGCGTCAGATGACCTCCGTGTGCTAAAACCGGGCCCAGGATCTTGTCGCCGGCCTCCAGGACAGAGAAGTAAGCGGCGAAGTTCGCCTGGCTTCCGGAATGTGGTTGAACATTTGCGTGGTCAGCGTTGAATATCTCGCATGCTCTTTCACGTGCCAGGTTCTCGATCTTGTCGTGATGCTTGCATCCGGCGTAGTATCTTTTTCCCGGGTAGCCTTCGCAGTATTTATTTGTAAGGACGGAGCCCTGTGCCTGTAGGACCTGTCTTGGAACGAAGTTCTCGGAGGCTATCATCTCGAGCGACTCGGATTCCTGCCTTTCTACCTCGTTTTTCAGCGCTTCATAGACTTCTGGGTCTGCTTCAGAGATATCACGTTGCCGCATAACCAGTTCTTGTCAGAGAAATTTCCTATATCTTTTCACTCGATATCTTCCAGAACAATGTTCCGGGAAAAGCCTCCTCGTGAATCCTTTTTCTGCTTCTTGATGTCTCTAACCCTGTCTTCATCGACCAGTTCGAAAACCCGTTCCAGGACCTCAAGTATGTCTGCCAGCTCCTCGAGCTCACAGTTTTCCCCGAACTCCTCGGCATCCTCTACCAGTTTCGTCCGCAGGAACACCGAAAGTTCTTCGCCATCTACCCGTTGTTTCACCGGCTTTTCGCGGTCTTCCTCTATAATCTCTGGTATTCGGTCACGCACCAGTTTCGGAAGGTCGTCGGTTATTCTTTACTTCTCGAGATATGTGCGGATCACTATCTGGAGTATTTGTACGAACACACCCATCACTGCGACATAAATCCCGACGCCGTTAAGATAGACGTTTGAAGGGTTCTGCCGCAGGTCCCATATCTCGTAGACCAGATAGGTTATGAAGCCAAGCAGCGCCAGTATGAATGCGATTATCGCCAGTGGACCGGCGAACGTTCCGATCAATGCGAACAGCAGGACTCCGCCGAACATGTAGTTCGAGTATCTTCTCCAGGAAGAGAAGTCGTGATTGGTGAAGTAGACCAGTAGCCCGGCAGCAACCGTGATGGCAGTAGTGATTACTGCGGTGACTCCAAGTACAGCTGTGTTCTCGGGCCAAGTAGGCCGGCGCCGAAGATTCCGTATTCAAACTGGAGAATGCCTGTTCCAAGGTAGGCCTTTCCGTGGTCAGAGTTTCTTATACCGCGTTTAGCCAGCCAGAATCCGCCGGTAAGAAGAGCTCCGTAGAAAAGTACTCCGACGATCAGGTACTGGAAAACCAGGTTTGAAACCGTTGACAGCGGCGTGAAGGCGAAGACCCACATTAACGCGATGTTTAAGAGTACCAGTCAGGCCTAGAGGCCGAGGCTCTTGGATTCGTTTAAGTTCATCATGTTCCCTTCTTGTGCGTCAAACTGTTTAAACAGGGTGTTCGATAGCTACAAAAGAACCTATCAAGTAAATAAATCTCGTGAAGGAAAACGATCTCCCCGGCACTTTTATCGTGATTGAGGGTCCTGACTCGGCTGGCAAGCAGACACAGGCAGGCAGGCTGGTCAAATGGTTGAGGGGCGAAGATTTCGGCAGTATTTCGGAAGAGGAAGAGCTTGAAGTTGTATCGAAGATGCCTGGTCGTTATCCTGTGAACAGTGATTCCAACCCGGACAGCATAGAGAACGGCGTCTGGAAGCTTTCATTCCCCTCCTACTCCCAGACTCCCGGCGGCAGGGTGGTTAAGGCGTATCTCAACGGGCGTCTTGGAACCCGTGACGATCTATCGGTCGAGGATATAGTTGATATCTACGCCGCCGACAGGAAACAGTTCAAGTATGTTATAGCGGAGTACCTTGAGAAAGGCGGCATAATAGTCTGCGATCGTTACCGCGAGGCAAATCTTATCCATCAGCTCGTTGGTTTTGAAGGCGAGGAATGGCATGAGAAACGGCAGCGCATCAAGCAGGCTGACTCTGATCTCCCGGATCCGGACGCTGTGTTCTACCTTAATATCTCGCCGGCGGAGATGTTCCGGAGAATGGAGTCGAAGGACAAGGACATGCACGAGCTAAACGAGGAATACATGAGGGCCTCGAACCGGAACGGCCTGAAAGTTGCCGAGCACGAGGATTGGTCGATATTTGACGGTGAAAGATCACGTGACGAGATCCAGCAGGATCTTCGGGCGTCGGCACGCCAACATTTCTGAAAAATTCTTTATCCTTGCCATGGAGACGGTAGGTTTTTAAGCTGTTCGAAACCTCAAGTTACTATATAGGATGACCAAAAAGCGGAATCCGCATTTTAAGGAGACGAACTCCGGTGTCAAATCAGAAGGTAATTGGGATGAGATAACAGACTTCGCCGAAGAAGTGGAGGATGTTATGAAAGATACGGATGTAGACTCTGAGTCGCTTGAAGAGTACAACCGCTGGAGACCCCGGAAGGAAGAAGCGGAGAATGAGGTCAAGAAGAAGACCGTTGAAGAGGCCTCGCTGAAGAAGACGAGGATGGAAGAGGAGACAGAGGGCACTATAAAGGATATCGAAAAAGCGACTGAAGAGGCGTTCAAAGCCGGTAAGAAGGTAGGAAAGGATAAGGAGATACCGGAGAAAGAACTTGTTGATGCGTCAAAGACGTTCAGCCGACCGTTTCTATCCAATTTTTTCAGGTGGGCAAGGAAGTTTGAACGTTTTATCTATGCCAAAGTGATGCTCAGATCTGATACTTACTACCTTGATACAAGAGATTTCTCGGCCAACATGAAGTCGAGCAAGGGAGAGTACCAGATGGAGATAAACGTCCCGGAAGAAAAGAACAGGGAAAAAGTTAAGCAGGGTCTAAGTGGCGAATAATGCCGCTTTCAGCTATATCGCTTGTGGCAGTTGCAGCAGCAGTTTTCATGGGAATATCCATAGGTAGCTCGACAGTGGCATCAGCTTTTGGACCTGTCAACTCCTCGGGTTCGGCCAATGTTCTCAGAGCGGCTCTTCTTGCAGGACTCTTCGCTTTTCTTGGAGCGGTTACTCAGGGAGGCAACGTTGCGCAGACGATCGGATCAGGGCTTTTGACAGGTCCTATAACCACGGTTCAGGCAGCTGCGATACTTCTTGTAGGGTCGAGCCTGGTTATCGTCAGTGTGATGACAGATTTCCCCATGCCTACGGCTTTCACGGTCATAGGTGCGGTGGTCGGAAGCAGTTATTCGTTTAACAATCAGCTTGTGTCGACACAGCTGTTCAAGATAATAGGTTTCTGGGTCATAATCCCACTGGTATCTATCGCTGTCGGTTTCGGTATATCAAAGCTGCTTAGAAGGTACATCCCGAAGGATGAAAGTTCGGATAAGAAAATCCGGTTATTATTGATAATCGCAGGATCCTACGTGGCATATTCGGCAGGTGCAAGCGCTGTAGGTCTCGCTGTAGGACCTCTCACAAGTCTTAACGTGACTACTATGGAGCTCCTGCTTCTCGGAGGCTTTTCTATCCTAATGGGGGCATGGCTTTACTCTCCACGGATAATCAAGGCTATATCGTTTGACTACTCCAACGTCGGGCCCAGAAGATCCGTTGCAGCTCTTGGTACCGCTGCACTTCTTGCCCAGATAGGTATTTTCTTCGGGATACCGATCTCATTCAACGAAGCGGTTATTGCATCTATGATAGGAAGCGGTATGGTCGAAGGAGGAGCTAATAACGTTGATAAGAAGAAGATAGGGTTCACAGCGGGAGCCTGGACATTTGCATTCATCCTCGCCGCTGTTTTGACATATGCTATAGGTCTTCTGATATGATCACATGATCTTTGAAAGTATCTTCTCCCTGAACTCCTGTTCATCTATGATGGAGATGTTGTTCTTATCTGCCGAATCCATCTTGCGCTCACCCGGGTTTTCCCCGGCTACAAGATAATCTGTCTCCGAGCTCACCGAGGACGTTACATCGGCGCCATGTCTCTCAATTAGCTCGGTTATCTCCGATCGGCTGTAATCATCTAGTGTACCCGTGAAAACCAGTTTCAAATCCTCCAGGTCTTGCGATACAGTCTCTCTTTCAGGACTGACTCCTTCCTCAAGTAGCTCTTCTACAAGATTCTTGCCTTTCCCGTCAAAAAAGGAAACGATGCTTTTTGCGACCTCCGGACCGATATCCTCCACCACCATAAGTTCTTCCATGCCAGCGTCTATGAGCTGTTCAAGGCTGAAGTTCCTGGAAAGATCTCTTGCCGTCTCCTTACCGACATGTCTTATACCCAGAGCTGTGATGACGCTCGCCATATCGATGTTTTTGCTTTCCTCTATCTCTTCCAGGAGTTTTTCAGCTGACCTGTCAGCGAACTTCTCCAGCTCCATCAAGTCGTCTTTCTCCAGCCGGTAGAGGTCCGGCACAGAAGTTACTAGTTCTTCATCGACGAGCTGCGCTGCCACTTTCTCTCCCATCCCCTGGATGTCCATGGCCTCTTTGGATGCGAAGTACTGGAGCTTTCTTTTCAGCTGTGCTGGACACGAGATCCCGCCGGTGCAGTAATGATGCTCTTTCTCTCCCACGACCTCCGAACCACAGACCGGGCAGTTATCCGGCATTCTGAAGGTTTCTTCTCCCTCCTGTAAAACTTCCGAGACCTGAGGGATGACATCGCCAGCTCTCTCTATCTTCACCTTCGATCCCTTAGAAACTCCAAGTTCCTGAGCCTGCTTTTCGTTGTGAAGAGAGGCTCTCGAGATCGTGACGCCCTTAACATCCACTGGTTCAAGCAGTGCGACCGGTGTAAGTTTTCCGGTCCTGCCGACCTGCACAGCGATATCCTTTACAGTGGTTTCACCTGTCTTCGCCGGGAACTTGTAGGCGAAAGCCCATCTAGGATGTGTCGATGTCTCTCCCAGCGAACTTCGTTTATCGAAATCATTGACTTTGATGACAACGCCGTCTATATCGTAGTTAAGCTCCTCACGCCGATCCATCATCTCGTTCCTGTACTCAATGAATTCGTCGATACTGTCCACTAGCCGGTTGTACTCGTTCACCTTGAGCCCTGTATCCTCAAGCAACGCCATCGCCTCCTCCTGGATCTCCACTTCTGCGGATGACACCATTATATCGTAGAAGAAGACGTCCAGAGGTCGATCTGAGACCACGTCTGGGTCAAGCTGCCTGACTGTACCGGCTGCAGCATTCCTCGTGTTGGCGAACGGTTCCTCGCCTCTCTCAACTCTCTTCCGGTTAAGCTCCTGGAAACCGTCCTGCGGCATGTATATCTCTCCACGGACGACAAGAAGATCTGGTGCACCGTGTAATCTCAGTGGGACTGAGCCTATAGTCCTGACGTTGTTGGTTATGTCTTCGCCTTCGACACCGTTTCCACGTGTCACCGCAGCTTCAAGACTGCTATCTCTGTAGACGAACTCGACTGAAAGACCGTCGAACTTCGGCTCGATATGGTATTCTGATTTTCCGACATTTTCAGTGACTCTTTCATCAAACCTTCTGACCTCCTCCTCTTCCTCGGAGGAGTCAAGGCTCAGCATCTGGTTAAAGTGCTCCCTTGTCTCCGGCTCTTCGACAGGCTCTCCTCCCACTCTCTGCGTCGGAGAGTTCTCTGTCTTCAGGTCAAACTTTTCCTCGAGCGCTCTGAGTCGATGGAATAGCTGGTCGTACGCTTTGTCCGATATCACAGAATCGTTTTTCACGTAGTAACGGTAGTCATGGTACTCTACAGCCTCACGGAGTTCCTCCACTTCTTCCTCCGCCTCTTCCTCTGAGATATCATTCACATCTTTGAAGTCAAGGTCCGAACTCTCAATAAACGGGTTATCCTCTGGCTTCTCCAGTTTAACCACCTTTTCCCAGGTAGTCTAGGAGTTTATCCAGTTTTCTGGTGTTCAGTATATTGGAGCTCTCGCACCAGCCTCTTCTTGCCTGCGAAACCCCGAGATGCATGTAGTCCATCTCTGAGGGGCCGTGTGCATCGGTGGATATAACGTACATCACCTCTTCTCTATACTCCTTGACGTTTGACCAATCGAGATCGAGTCTTGAAGGCTGTGAGTTTATCTCGATAGCCACTCTCTGTTTTTTCGCAGTGTCCACGATCTTATCCATCTCGAGGTCGAGCGGTTCTCTCTCGTTTATCATCCGGTTCTGGGGGTGTGCGAGTATGTCGACAGGATATTTTTCCATCACCGAGATTATCTTTTCGGTCGGAGCCTCTATCTTGTTGTGAAGAGATATGACCACCAGATCGAACTCTCCACACTCTTCCCTGGATATGTCAAGTTCTCCGTCTTTTGTTATATTCGCCTCTACGCCCTGGAGTATCTCGACATCGTAGTTTTCGTTCGCCTCCTTGATCTCTTCCTTCTGATCCTTGAACTCTTCTTTGCTGACTCCGCCGGCTATCTGGAGTGCTGGTCCGTGATCGGTTACCAGGATGTACTCGTATCCTTTTTCATCAGCTTTCTCCGCCATCTCTGAAACAGAGTTCCTGCCATCTGAGTAGTTTGTGTGCATCTGGAGATCTCCCTTGATATCTTCAGGTTCGACCAGTTCAGGCAGTTCGCCTTTCCCTGCTGCCTCGACCTCTCCGGTATCTTCCCTCAACTCCGGTTCGATGTAATCCAGGTCAAACTTGGCGTATATACCTTCTTCTGTCTCTCCTGCTAGTATATTCTCTTCTGCATCGAAAAGTCCGTACTCGTTCAGCTTCCAGTCTTTCTCCAGCGCTATACTTCTCAACTTTACGTTGTGGTCCTTTGACCCGGTGAAGTACTGGAGTGCGGCGCCGTACTGCTCTTTCTCGACTATACGCAGATCGACCTGTAGGTCTCCGGAGATTATTATCGAGGACTTTGTATCTCCATGGACAAGTACTTCTTTCACATCATCTCCTGATGTAAACATTTCCATGGCTTTCTCCGGGTCATCAGCGGTCGCCAGGATATCGATATCTCCTACTGTAGGCCTTCTTCTCCTGAAAGATCCGACTATAGTCACCCGGTCGAACTCCCCTGAGCCCTCCAGTTCGCTCTTGATATCCTCGGCTATCGGGAACGCTTTCCCCAGCAGCATCCTTTCCTGGCCCTGACGGGCCATATCTATATGGTCGAGTATCTTTTCCTGGCTTTTCTCTCCGAATCCTTCTACCTCGGCGATCTTCCCCTCCCTAGCAGCTTCCTCAAGTTCATCAAGGTCGGAGATGCCCAGTGCCATGTACAGCTTCTTCGACTTTTTCGGGCCAAGTCCTTCAACAGCAGTCAGGGCCTCTATATCGACAGGAAGGTCTTTTTTCAGTTTCTTGTAGTACTCAATCTCTCCGGTTTCGAGGTACTCCGATATCTTATCGGCTATGTTCTCACCTACGCCATCTATCTCTTCCAGCTCGCCTCGCTCATAGATATATACTATATCCTCGGATAGAGCCTCTATATTTCTTGCAGCTCTGCGGTATGCTCTCGGTTTCCACTCTACGTCCTGCATTTCCAGGTAGTCTGCTATCTCGTAGAGTATATCAGATATCTCCTTGTTTTTCATCTCGTGCCCTCCCTTACAGTTGGGTTTCCTGGATTATTATCGATTGTTGCGGGTCCTGGACGTTACTCTGCTGGAACTGTCATCACCGGTATCTCTGAGGTTCTCACGACTTTTTCTGTCACACTGCCGAGCAGGACTCTTTCAAGACCGGAACGCCCGTGTGTGCTCATCGTAACGGCTTGAATATCTTCCTTCTGGCTGTACTTCTTGATCTCTTTGTGAGGTATACCGGTTTCTACAGATGTAACGGTCTCTATATCATCACTTATCCTGCTCTCGATGTCTTCGACCGCATCCTGTCCTATCTCCTGAAGGTTCTCCATCACGAACTCTATCGTGGGCTCGCCTACCTGCGCTCTTATATCTGCGACGTACATTATATGCAGTTCGGCATCGTATTTTTGAGCTAGAGAACCAGCGTAGTCCAGAGCGGCTTCAGCGCTTTCGCTGCCATTTGTAGGCATGATTATTCTGTCAAACGTTTGCATCGACCGGTCGATAATTGATTATTCGCTGTTAAAAACCCTCTGATTTTCCCCCTTTTTTTGAAAAGAATTGAAGACAATTTGTTTTACCGGCGATCCTGATGTATGAGGATATCGTAGTTCCGATAGACGGGAGCAAGACCGCTAAAAATGCTATAAAACACGCTGTTGAAGTTGCAAAGGGTAGAGATGCGACGGTACATGTGATCTATGTTATCGATGACCGCGCCTTCGTCGGCGATATGGACTGGAGCCCTGTGAGAGACGAGCTGATGAACCAGGCCCAGGAAACCACTCGTGAAGGTGTCAGGATGATCGAGGAGTACGATGACAGAAACAGAGAAGTTGATGTCGTGACTATGGAGGAGATCCGTGAAGGTGTCCCTCATGAGGAGATACTTGATTACTGTGAGGAGGTCGATGCAGATCTGGTAGTTATGGGTACACATGGCCGCACAGGCCTTGAAAAAGTGGCTCTTGGAAGTGTGACCGAGAAGGTCCTCAGGTCCTCAAAAGTACCGGTACTATCAGTGGCGTCAGGAGGTGAAGAGTAGTTCCAAAGGCTGTATTCCTTGGTCGCTTCCAGCCTCTCCACAAGGGGCATCACAGGGCTATAGATAGGAACAGGGAAAGATTCAGTGAATTCACAGTCGTGGTCGGCAGCGCAGGTAAATCACGTAGGAAGAGAAATCCTCTGAGCTTTGAAGAGCGCAGAAAGATGATATCCGACTGCTTCCCGGATCTAGAGGTGCTACCGCTGGAAGACGAGGACAGGGGAGAAGTGGGCTACAGGGACTGGACTGAAAAATTCATGGAGAAAGCAGAACAAGATGTAGTTATTACCCGTAACGATCTAGTCCAGGGACTTGTAAGGAAATACAGCGATGCCGAGATCAAGGAGCAGCAGCTATTCATGCCGGGCAAGTGCTCAGGGACGAAGATCCGTCAAAAGATCAGGAACAATGAGAAGTGGCGGCAACTCGTTCCTGACTGCTGTGAGTCAAGGATTGAAGACTGTAGAGACATAATAGCTGAAACAGGTGGATGAAAATGGAGTACGGTGAAGTAGTGGAAAAGGTAGGCGACTTTCTTGAGAAGAAACTGGAGGAGTCCGGGGCCGAAGGATTCGTAGTAGGTATGAGCGGTGGTATAGACTCATCCACGGTGACAAAACTGGCGGTAGAAACTCTTGGTCCTGAGAAAGTGACCGGCTGGATAATGCCTGGCGACCCGAGCGACCCTCAAAACATGGAAGATGCACGCCAACTGGCTGAAGACCTGGGTATAACGTACAGGGAAGTCGATATCGAGCCGGTTGTGGAAAAGTATCTGGAGCAGGCACCTTTCGAACTCGGGAAGGTGGCGGAAGGCAATATAAGAGCAAGACTGAGGATGATCTACGAGTACATGGAGGCCAATGAAAACGATATGATGGTCATGGGCGGAGCTAACAAGACCGAACGAGGAATCGGTTACTTCACGAAGTACGGTGATGGCGCAGTCGATATCAATCCTATCGGCGATCTCTACAAGACAGAGGTCAGGGAGCTGGCAAAGCATATCGATCTAGACCGGAAGTTCATAGAGAAAGCTCCTACAGCAGGGCTCTGGAAGGAGCAGACAGATGAGTCGGAGCTTGGAGCAAGCTACGAGGTCATAGATGCTATACTGAAAAGGCTTGTCGAGGAAGGAAAGAGCAGAAACCAGATACTGGAGGAAACAGGTCTTGAGGAGCAGACTGTGGATAGGTTCATCGAGATGCATCATAACTCGGAGCACAAGAGGACGCCGCCCAATTACCCGGAGTTGAGATAGATGCCCTATGGTTCTGTGAAGGAAAAATCGATGAACTGGGTGCGATCTCGGCAGTGACATTTCCAGATGGGGAACTTTTATCGATCGATTTTGAGTGTGATGTCTTCAACTTTGATGCAGGGAATATCCTGGATGTCTCAGCCAGTGAGTTGAAAGAGCTTTTTGATATACTTGGGATGCTTGACGGAGACCGGGAGGCTGAGCATGACGAGACGAGCCAGGCTTACCCTAACGAGATGTACGTTTAGGGATATTGGAGTGTAGTATCCTGACATATCTCTCCCTTTTTCTTCTTTCCATCTGATTTTTGAATATTTGTATATACAGGTAGAAATTACTGGAAAGCCGAGGTAGTGTAGTGGACCATCATCGCACGCTGGGGGCGTGTGGACCCGCGTTCAAATCGCGGCCTTGGCATCACTTTCAATGATGAAGAACTCTAAGATCGTGTATTAAAGTGGGAAAAGAAAAAAACTCCTTGAGCTTTAAAGCTCGT
>JBDGSN010000053.1:16828-22467 GCA_042217505.1 Candidatus Nanohaloarchaea archaeon | reverse complement strand
GCGGGCGTAGTCTGTTCTTACCAGTGCGTGCTCGATGTCGAGGTAGGCCATCCTTTTCCTGATCTGCTTCTGCGTCAGGTTCGCATTGGCGGCTATCGGGTTCGGCACAGGGTCCTTCGCTATCTCTTTCTCCAGGCCGAGCAGGTACGGCGAGCTTATCGACGAGTCAGCGTACAGCCCGTTGACGACCGAGGCGTTAGACTCGAGCGGGATCCGCTGGACAGGAACATAGCTCTCGTAGAGCTCCGGTTTCGAGGTCTCGACCAGCGCTAACTTCGCCTCGAAGCCAGTAGTCTTCGCTACAACCCAGACTACGAACGGCGGACAGGACCCTTCCGCTGCGCATGTAAGAAGCGTATCGATTTCGGGCTTCGACACACAGCACTGTGAATTCGATGGCGGTGACATCTGTGACACGCACAATGACGAAACAAATGGATGGGTTGCCCTTGAACCTCACCAGATGAACAACGTCAAGGGCATGGAGGTAGGTACAACCACTATCAAAGGTACGGCGCCTACCAAAACTATCAACTTCAAGAAATCGTTCTCGAATACTCCTCTAGTATTTGTGCAGACTCAGACTGCCCACGATTCAGGCCAGACACGTAACACTATAGTTACTTCAAGATCGACAAGCAGCTTCACACTTCAGTTCTGTGACCAGAGTTCAGCGGATAGCTGTGAATTCCATGACACTGAGACAGTGGCCTACTGGGCCATAGATCCTAGCGTTGCCAGCAAGGGCAATGTATTCGACTGGGGTACTGTATCGGATACTGACTCGGCCTGGAAAAGCATCTCGTTCTCACAGAGCTACAGTTCCACTCCTGTAGTCCTTGTAGGGGTAGAATCTAACAGTGGAAGCAATCAGGCACTTTATCCAGAAGCTGATGCTGTGAGCACGACAGGAGCGTCTATAAGGTACTGTGAATCAGATGCCGGTAATGCCTGTAACAGCAACCCGACTGAAACAGTGGCATGGTTGTCGGTATCTACAGGAACATTGAATCCTTAATCAGTTCTTACTGCTCTAAGACCGAAAACAGCTTCTTTGTCGGCAGAAGGCCGGATACTATTTGGTTTTATCGTGTACTTGAGTGAGCTGTTCGATCTTCTTGCCAGGTCCAATATCTCAGCTGGTTTGTATCTGTCCAGAGGATACATCCCCTTACCGTCGTGGATGTAGACTATATTGGCGACAAGGTCGTGACTGAATATGTACTGGTTAAGATCTTTCCATCTTTTCCTTGGACCGGATACGGTGATAACATGTTCCGGGGTATAGTCGAAGTCTTGGTTATGTTGGAGCAAAATAAAGTCGTTATTGGAACTGATCCTGGACATGAACGGCAGGTTTTCTCGAGCATCCGGAGTCCTTACTAGTGCGTATGTTATGTTGAGGTAGGCCATACGAGCTTCGATCTGCTGTGATGACAGATTCGAGGTAATTGCAATGGGGTTAGGGACAGGATCTCTGGCAAATGATTTTTCCAGTCCAAGTATATACGGACTGGAGACGCTTGAATCTGCATATAAACCGTTCACAGCAGTTACGTTTGTCCTGAGAGGCAGGACCTGTTGAGGGCGGTAGGAATCGTAAAGATCAGAGTGGGAAGTTTCGACTATCATACGGCCTTCCCTGGGGCTGACGCCGTCAAGTGAGGTGTGAGCGTTCCATGCCGGTGATATATGGAGGAAGAACACTGGTAGAACGATGCTGATAGTTACCAGTGAGTATAATATTCGAGGGTCCACTTTATCGCTGAAGTCGTTGATAAGCTTCTCAAGTCCTGGAGCCGCTCCGAGAACGGCGAATATCTGCCCGTAGATGAAGAAGCGGTAGCTCTGGATGGCTAGAGGTGTTTTGATAAGCCCCATGACGAACATGATCGCTGCAAGCAGACCCAGGGAACGTGTTTTCTTATCTCTCCTGTAGATAAGCAATGGCAGGAAGACCCAGGGGATATTGATCAACTGTCCCACTGGTCCTGTGAAAAGATTGGTGTACCAGGAATACTCGATCGCAGGTATCCACCATGTCGCAGAGAGCAGAAACCCTGCAGATGCCATGAATGTCCTGTAAATGTTTTTAGACAGGACGAGATACAGTCCGATGTAGATGACCGCTACCAGTGCCAGGAACGGATGTACCAGCGGCAGCAAACCTGTTATCAAAGCAGTGATGTATGAGGAACCTCTATCCTCTCGCCAGATATAGTTCATGAGCAACAGTAGGAGCAGAAGGCCTGCTAACTGCGCCACTAATCCGACCTGAAGCGTCTGATAGAGTAGATTAAGTGAGGACCGGAAGATGACCATAATCCCGAGTAAACCAGCAAGAAGTCCTGCACGGTTATCGAAGATCGACCCGAATGTGAAGTAAACCACTCCAGGGAAAACGGCAAGCATAAAGAAGACAAGCAGCTTGAACGCAACCAGGTCTCCTATAAGAGCTCCTAGATAATGGCTTAAAGCGAAGAAGCCGGGAGGGTAAAAATGGAAAGGCGGGTATCCCAGGAACCATGAACTGCTCCACTTTGTTGGGAATATCAGGCTAAGGCTGTAGGCGCCTACAAGATCTCTTCCTGCAAGAGAGGATGCTTTAAGGAACGAACCGGAAGTTATGAGCAATAGAAAAGTATTGACGATCGTTACCGCCAGTCCGGTCAACCGAGGGTTTTCATCAAGAGACAGGATATCTCTTTTCACACATCTCCTTGGACAGCACAGATTTAAACCGTTCTCCCTCCCAACTAACAACGTGGCTCTTAAAGTTCTGGTAATAGGTTCAACAGGATATATAGGAGAGGCAGTGGTCGAAGAACTGAAGAACAGAGGTCATGAGGTCCTGGAGGCCGGCAGAACATCCGAGATGCATGAAGTGGATATAACCCAGAAGGAGGATATAGAGTCACTCCCCGATGTGGATGTTGTGGTCAATACTGCTGGAGCGGGGAAGATAAACGGTCTGGAAAAAGATATTCCTGGCTGGGATGAGGTCAATGTCGAAGGGGTGAAGAACCTTGCAGAACGTTTTAAGGACAGGTATTTCGTCCATGTGAGCAGTCTCGCATCTATGGGTCTGGTAGGATCGTACTACAGAAATCTGGAGCCGAGTCCGTCACTCCCGTACTCGCGCTCCAAGAGAGCATCTGAAGTGGCGGTAGAACAGAATTTTGAGGATTATATGATAATCCGTCCGGCGGACGTGATCGACAGAGAGAAGCCTCCTGAGATGTTGAAGAAGTTATCAAAGATCGGTATAATGCCTGTGAACCAGAAGAAAACTGTTGCCATAAAAAGAGATCTACTGGCTGAACTTGTAGCGGAAGCCGTTGAAGCCCAACTTGAGTCTCCAGTGCTTGCAGCGAGAGAATACATGCCAGAGGAATTGGCCCGTGAGACCGGTCTTAACGGACATCCTGTCGAAGTGCCGGATATCCTGATAATGTTTCTGGGATATCTGGGAGAGCTGTTAAGGTTTTCAGGGTTCAGGGTACCAGGCCTGGTCAGAGCGAAATCTATCACATCCTACCAGAAAGTCCTGCACCAGGAAGAAGTACAGAAACTACTGGAGAAGAAGTCTTAGAAGTTTCTGTGGGTTGGCCAGCATATTGTTGTAAAATGAATTCGCAAGCATATCCTGCGGGTTCTCTCTCCGGATATAGTTCCTGACATTCTCTGCTTCTCTGCTTCTCCACACCTTTTTGAAGTCATGATCCTGCTCCCGCAGGTTTCCCATCTTCTGTTCGCTCATCGATGTAGGCCATACTTCACCTGTCGGGTTGCTTTGCGCTGATATGAAGCCTGTATAGTTAGTCAACTCCTGTTCGCTCATCAACCATCTATAGAAACCTTTCCGCATCAGGCCTACAAGTCTCGCTGGACCTGTCCTCTGCTCCTCCTGCAGCTTTTCAAGCAGGAACTTGAGTGCTTTATCCGGGTTCTCCGGTGCGAAATCCATGTCCTCGTTGTACAGCTTGTCACGCTGTTCCGCCACTTCGACGATGTATGAATCAGGATTCAGCTTTTCCTGTATGTCTTGATACGTTTCCGGTATCTCATCCTCGTTGTACTTCGAGATAACCGTATTTGCACCTATGCTTATCCTGTCAGATTCAAGGCTTCTGACCTCTTCGATCGTATTAGATACTCTCTGGAAGGCGTTCTTGGTCCTTCTCATGTACTCGTGTGTCTCACTGGTACCGTCTATCGAGAAGTTAAGCATGAATTTTGTATCTGAAGTGTTCGCAAGTACCTTAGTCATCGCCTCCCGTGTTTCAACATCCATCATGCCATTGGTCGCTATAGTCACAAAGCTGGGCTGTGTCCTGTTGACTATGACCTCCAGAACCTCAGCTATATCCTCTCTCATGAAAGGTTCACCGCCTGAGATGGTGGCCCAGAAAAGGTTCAACGGTTCGACTATCTTTTCGTATTCTTCGACCGTCATCTCATCTGTGTTACGGTGCTTCCAGATACCACAGGTGCGACAAGCCATATTGCATCGGTCTATCACACTGAAAGTCATGTTCGCAGGCAGAAAAGTGCCGTGACCCGACCTGAAGGCCTTGTACTTCGGTATCTTAAGCATAAGTTCGGATTTTTTCATCGATCAACACCCGGTACGGTAGCCACCTTCTTCCATTTCCACGGCCTATGCCCTATCAAAGCCCTAATGAAGCCTTCAGACCTGGCAAATGTTTCGAGCAGCACTAGTTTGGCCAGTTTATCGGGTTTGCCTCCATCAAGCAGGTACCGCTTGGCTGCATTCAACAGTAGAGGTGCCCTGTTAGTCGGTGCAGAGTAGTTTCTGGTTCTCATGAGCTGGAGGTGTCCATTGAATATCCTGCGTCTCCTAAGATATAACTGTTTGAGGCTTGCTGGAGGACGGTTGAATATGAGCTCGTCCGCAAGATAATGTTTTTCTTCAACATTCGATGCTATATACTCCTCGTCTGTAACCGTATCTTTTGGCAGGTAGACCCCTGGACGGAAACCTAGAGCCTCTCCTGCTTTTGGTTCTTCCAGTGATATGTAATGATGAAGTTTCCATATAGTATCCTCTATGCTCAGCGAAGGTTGATCACCGTCCATAGGTTCGATCCTTGGGACGACCAGATCTGCACCTCCAGAGATCTCTTCCACCATACGCTTTACAGTGGAGAAAGATATGTCGATATCAGAGCTTAACAGGATGACTACATCAGTATCGATGGCCTCTAGTCCCTGGTTGATCGCCTGTGCCTTGCCCAAACGTTCGCTATTCTCGATGATGTGTGCTTTCGACCAGTCTGATTCAAGCTTCTCACCGTCGATCACCGTAACGACCTCTTTAAGGTCTTCGCAGTCGTTATCCTGGAATCTCTTCAATAGGAGTCTTGCGTTATCGCTCTCCTTGAAAACAGGCATTATTATTGAGAAATCTTCCATCTATCTCCACTTCTTTGTCAGGTAAAGCTCTTTTAGACCGATCACACCACATCTGATATCGCCGTTGTGGTTAACATCCCTGAAAGACGTGCATTTGGATGGAGTTCTGATTTTAAGTTCGTTCTCTCCCGGTCTTAATGTTACGTTGAACCCGTACTTGTTCTCAACATGTTTAACTCCGTTTTTAGTCCTCTGTACCTTGT
>JBDGSN010000053.1:0-16728 GCA_042217505.1 Candidatus Nanohaloarchaea archaeon | reverse complement strand
TTAGTCCTCTGTACCTTGTAATCTGTAGGCCGGATATCTTTGTTTCCGATCACATCCCCGTTCAGGGAGTATGTGACGTTTCTAGTTGAATTGAAGGTTTTCGCTGATATCCAGAGTATCCTGTTCTTCGGCTCCTCCCCGTAGTTGTAGATGTAGATAGTGGAGTTGCCGTTCGACCATCTGTAATCCTCTGATTCTATCTTCTCATACCAGTTACTGCCGAAGGTGTAGAGAAGATCTTCCGGCTGACTGTCTTCGGAGATCGTCTTTAGACCCGTTAATTCGATTTCCTTGCATTTCCCGTGGCATTTTGTCTGGAAGGTTATGCGGTCTATGCCTTCTCCCTGTATGAACGGTGTAGTGAAGGTCTGGCCGAACCGGGTGAAGTTCGTATGGCCTATAGGATCACCGTTCTGGTAGACAGTAAGAGGAGTATAGTTCCCGATAGCACGTCCATCAAGTTCGATACGGTATCTCATCTCTCCAAGATGGACCATGGTGCCGTTGTTCCGAAGGTATATCTTGCCCGAGGAGTTGGTGATATTATTGCCGAATATCATGTTCTGTGAGGGATAACCTATTGAGAAGTTTGCGATCCCCAGTGTTGTGCATCTCTTGTCGTGGTTGCCACTGAATCTTCCTATAACGTCGCATCTGCCTGTGGTATCGAAACCGAGGCGGTTAACTCCTTTCTTGAGCTTTAAAGGTGTTATATAGGTCTGTTTGTCCGGACCTATGCTGGATCTGATCACGGGTTTGTCGTTCAGTGTCAGGTTGAACTCTTTCCTCCTGTAGCTTCTTCCCTGGAAGTCGAGTAAAACTGTGGCATTGTTTTCTGCGTATATGTAGATCGAGGGGTCGTTCCTGGCCCAGTGGAAGCTCTCACCAGATTTTTGAGGGTACCAGTTCTCGTAATGGCGTGTGCTCTGTGAGAAACCGAGTGCGCTGATAAGGACCAGCAGCACGATCAGGTAGTATACCTTCTTGGTCCCGAAGATATCCTGTATCTCTCTGAAGAAGAACAGCGTGATTATCCCGATACCCAGACCTAGGAAGAGAAGCTGATTGTTGTAGTAAAGTATGGAGCCTGCGAGCTGGCCGATAACAACTGTTCTGTTCGGTATATTGCTTATGACGAGGTTAAGTTCGGATGTGAACCCCAGTAGGTAGGACAGTATCGGGGACTGGTACGCAGTGGCCGCCCGTGGTATGTAAGTGCTGAACAGGTTTGCTGTCAAAGGCTGCGGGGTAAGCATGACGGCGTACGCCTTTTCGAAAGTTACTCGAGGGTCCACCCAGCTCTGCGTGCTGAGACTCATCAAAAATATCGAAAGAGTTGAAAGTGCGGCGAAGAGATATCTCCGGTTCATAGCCCGTGGAAGGCTCAAAAATACAAGTGTTGAAGTAGGCAGTAGATATCTGGCGGAGTAATAGCTTCCGTCCCCCCACGCAGTCAACGTGGAGATGAATAAAAGGCTGACGATGAAGCTTCCAAGAGTTATGAACGCAAGTTCATCGCTCTCCTTAAAGTCCTTGTAAAGGCCGTAGAAAGCCAGGCAAAGAACGGGAGAGAACAGGAGAAGGCCGTAGCCCGGATAGAAAAGTATCCTTACTATCTTTGAGAGCATAAATGCGGGTGAAAGATTGAACGAAGTCGGGTTCACCAGACCTTCTCTGGCTGCCGACAGCCCGGTCGGGTTGATTACGTTGTAGAACATGGTGATGTCGAATGGGTGACCGAAAATAAACGTGTTGTATACCAGTAAAGGTAGTAATCCGAGAACGCCTCCGACCGCACCGTACACCATCTCTTCGCTGATCTCAAGATTCCTTATCTCCTCCTTGTAGGTCATTAAGCCTATGAATGCGGCAGGGATAGCTATCAGGTAGGATGTGGATACACCGAGTCCAAGAGAACCGAATATCGCAAGATGATATCTCCGCGAGTTCTTTCTGATCCAGAGGAAAATTGCCAGTAATAGGAACATGGTGCCGAGCATGGTTCCCTGCATGTTCGTGCTGTAAGGGAAGATCATCGTTCCCAGACCGGTAAGCAGGGAAAGTATCATGCTCCTGTTCCGTTCGATCCCCCGGGCCAAGAATATAAGGTATATCAGGACAGCGCTTAACGCTCCTGAAAACCCGCTGACAGTAACAGTCATGAAGTATTTTTCAAAACTTACACGGTTACTGTAAGTCCTCTTGAACGTTATCAGGTATGGGTCATCAACGTTCGAACCAGAAGTTATACTTTTCCCGATGATGTATCCGGGTATGGCCATGATCGAGGCCAGCGGAGCTTTATCTGAATAAGAGTGACCGTCTATGAGAGATCGGTCATAGGTATTGTTCTTGTAAGGATCGATCGATAGACTATGGTTTTCCACCATAGACTTCGTCAGGTCGTATCGGGAGTTGTCTGGAGCGCCATTCCAGTGGGCGAAAACAGCGAATAAAAGGAATAATGCTGCGAATATCCTGATCTCATCAGAATGCTGGTTGCTAAACTTTTTGACCTCACTATACATGTTAGTTAATGATCTCCACGTATTTTTCTATATAATGTAGGGGTTTTGATAGCCCACAGATCTATGGTAACGAGCAATCCTTTTACCGGTTCCTGAACTATTGTTTCGCTCTTTCAAGTTCGAAACCCTCAAGATCGCTGTATCTATCCTTGCGAAGCTCTTTGAACCTCGTCAGATCGAAATCTTCTCCTTGGATAGCCTTTGATACTGCGTCATATGCCTCTATCTCAAGCTCTGAGCGCTTGTCCAGGTTCACTATATCTGCTGCGACCACCTTGGGCTTAAGGTACTCGATGATATCCAGCAGACGTTCCAGGTCTATCAGTCCCTGTGAGGAAAGGGAGTTGTAGTTGGCCGAGTTGAGGACATCAAGATCGATCGACAGGTAGATATCCTTTCCTATATCCAGTTCATCTATTTTTGCTTTCCAATCTTTGTCATCGATATCAGCGCCGGAACATGAACTTACAGGCGGGTAACCGGCGCCCAACATGTAAATATCGCTTATATTAGATAGGTGTGCGATATCTTCAGTGAAACTGGCAAAGCACACGTTAGAGCTTTTCTTGCCTCGGACATACCCGGCATCTGCGTGATTGTCTATATGGACGTAATTTATGTCTTCATAGTCTTTTACCCGTTGATAGGTGAGATGATGGTAAAGTTCGCTTGTGTTCAGATATAATCCTCCCTTCGGGGTTCCTTCAAAGAGGCCATCAAGAGCGGTTTTGGGTGTTGTATCCTTGTAGGTGCCGAGTAAGATATTCTTCACTCTTCGCCCCAGACCGACATTATAGACAGGCACATCACCACTGATCGATTCAGGAAGACGGTTGATAGAGAGAGTGAAAGACTTCATTCTAGGGTTCGTTTCTTTTCCAAAGTTTAAATTCTCTGCTGTTGATAATCTATCCGTGGATAGAAAGCTTATAGCGGCGTTAGCCGTTTTTTTACTGGTTCTGGTAGCAGGTCTTGAGAGTAGGAAAACTATCTCCAGAGACCCTGATTTCAGCACGGTCAGAACAGACTACATGAATAGTACACCGGTGAGAACTGAGACTGGTCCATGGAAGTTCTCATCCGGTCATGGCTGGATATACAACGGTACAGGGGACGTACCTTCTGGAGATATCAATATCACAGGAGGAGAGGAAAGCGACTGGCTTATACTGATGCAGCCAGTTGGTAAAGGCCCTATTGCATTCCGCAAGGCCTCTGTGCGTCAGGATGTACTACTTCCTTTCACTGGAAGGATGGAGATGGTGGCAAAAGTAGCGAACATCAATCATCTTGCGGAGAAAGGGCTACAGTCGGGACTGTGCGAAGACAGTTACTTCGAGATGAAGTTAAAAGACCGGTTAACAGGCAGAGAATACCTGCTGAAGAACTTCACTGTCAGATCTCATCCGGAAACGTTCAGGGCTGATATATCCCGTTTTAGAGGTCGTCCAGTGGTTATGATACTTGAACAGAAGCCCGGTGGTAGTTGCGGTTTATGGAGAGGGGAAAGATCAACTGTTCTCCGTTTCTCTGTTGATCATATCTTCTAGCGTGTCGACGATCTTTTCTGCGGTCAGATCTTCAAGATCTATGCACGGGATGCCGTAACGGTCGCAGAGAGCATTGACCTTGGGATGGTAGGCGATAGCTATGACTGGTGTTTTCTGGTTCATCGCGAATATTATCGAGTGAAGTCTGTAAGCTATGAGAAGATCTGCCTCCGAGACCTGGTCTTCAAGCCCCTGGATGGTTTCATCTACCTCGGTCTCTATACCGAGGTTGTCCATCGTTTCTATGTCGGAGTGCTTTTCCCTATCTATGGTGATACCTATGTTGTAATGGATCGGCTGCGTGGAGAAACCTGAGATCTCCCGGGGTGCCAGAAGTTCCAGTAGTCGTGGGATCTCTCTATCCGTGATCTGGTCCAGATCGTTATCCAGATATCTCACGTTCATCAGGACCTTATCCGGGTTCTCGACTGTCTTAACAGGTTCTGTGTTTTTGAGAGCAGGATCTTTCTTGAGTTCAGGTTCCAGGCCAAGATCTCCAAGGTTGTCCCTGCTTAAACCGTCTCTGACGCTTGACTCGGGTCTGACCAGTTTCAGGAATAGGCTGTTCCAGAGACCGGGGTTGTAGAACCCTACCGATTCAAGTCTGATCTTTGAACCTGTAATCTTCCCGAATACCATAACCGTCATCAGAAAGTATGAGAGCAGGTTCAGATGCCCGTTTATGTTAGAGTCAAGAACAGGTTCTCCTCCGATGATGATCTCGTCAGCCCTGAATGCGTCAAGGAGTATACGGGGATCAAGATAGTTTCTCTTCCTTCCATCTATATCCAGAAGATCTGATCGGTAGCAGCTTACGGTATAATCCGTGTCTATACCATCCAGAACGCTGTAAAGTATCGCTCTATCACCTATATTGCCGAATCCATACGACCCCAGGACAAGTTTATCTGTCATCGTTGATCACCATAGGGAGTTTTCCACGGTTCAAAGGCCTCACTTTTTCCAGTTTTTCTGTCTTGAACCTATGGCCAGTCAGATCTTCAAGACGCCGTCTCGCATTCGAGAGGGCTTTATCCTCAAAACTCTTGTTCTCTACATAGCGCAGCGTGAAACTGTTGTCTGATTTCACCACCCGGAAATGCAGGAGAGCATCGATGTCAGCTATCGAGTCTATCATCTCAGAGGGCTTTATCAGCGCATTCTCAGTCGAGATAAAGTCCTGTTTTCTACCCATGATTTTGACTGTCTCAAGGTTACGCCCACATCCGCACTCCGTAGATGATACGATGTCTCCGGTTCTATACTGTAGAAGAGGCATCGCAGAGTTGATCAGCGAGGTTATCTTGAGCTCTTCTCCTTCCCTGACCTCCTCTCTGCTGAAATGCATCATATCAGAGTTGAGGTGCATGTTCTGGTTTTCGCATTCCCAGCCTATGACGTTGAACTCTGCGGATGAATACCTGTCGTATACAGGGGCGTTAAAGGTTTCTTCTATCTTCTCACGCATCTTTTCAGTGAGAAGTTCTCCGTGCGTGTATATGGCATCAGGGAAGTGAACGTCTTTTCCGTACCCACTTATGTATTTTGCCAGAGTGAAAAGCATCGATGGGTAGTAGTACAGGTAGTCCGGCCTGTAACCGTTTATCGCCTCTAGTTGCTTATCGAGTGGTGCTTCGCAACTGACACGTTTTTTTCTCATGAAAGCTCTGTTCAGGAGAGAGTCTTTGAAGTCCTCATACCAGTAATAAAGCGTTTTCTTTAACGGGTTGAACCTGGTCGCCCTGAGAGCCCTTAGGTATGCTGCCTCGCTGTAATCCCAGGCCTGCCTGTCGAATACGGATGTTATACGGTCGCCTGAGCTGCCTGAGCTCAGGTATTTTTTGCGGGCCTGCTCGGGGTCGATGGTGAGGTTGTCGGGGAAGTTTTCTATGACATCTTGACGAGTTGTCTCAGCGGTTTCTTGGTCGTAGAAATCTGTCTGAAGAGCCAGAGATCTCATCTGTGAGAGCAGGCGCTCCTGACGCTCTTCCAGCTTTTCATCGGAAAGGTACTGCGTGTTTGACAGTCTGTGATAGTAATATAGTTTCCTTAGGAGCATCTGTTATTAACATGTATAATTGAACGTCAAATATTATATTGTATGAAACAGCTTCTTGCGGTGATCCTGGTCTTCTCCGCTCTCGCCGTGGCTCTTTCACATCACTCCTCTGGAGAGGAGGTCATTTCTTTCCAGGTTTCTCCTCATGATTTCTCTCAGCTGGCCTATAACGCAACTGCAGAAGGACCTATGGGAGATTTTGACTGGAGCTATTATTCAAGTGAACATGGGCTATACGAACGGATGGACATCCGGAACGATACGTATATACAGGTGAACAACAGGTCTAACAGCTATCTTTATCTTGTAAATAGTTCAGGCATATTTAGACTCGGAGGAGATCTTGTTCTTGAGGATTATAACTCATATATCAATAGACCGTTTCTTATGGACGGTAAGACAGTCGGAAAAAGGGTTCTCTCCACCGGGCAAAACAGTGATTATGTGATGGATCTGACAGATCTACCAGGTCTCCAGCTTGAACGTTCGGATATAAGGGACCAGACACTGGTCGTTGATAGGGAGACAGGATTGGTCAAAGCACTTTACTGGGATGCTATTGTCAACGGTGAAAGAAGGTCTTCACGGTTCAGATCACAGATCTGTCTCTTAACACGTCTCCCACCTTCAACATCTCACGTATATATGACAGAAAGATCAGATAAGTTTCTCCAGAGCCTCGATATAGTCTTCAGCTGTGTTCTCTATCCGGAAACGTTTCGACCTCTTGACAGCTTCTCCGGACCTATCCTCGGACATCGCTCTTTCAAGGCATCGTGCCATGTCCCCGGTATCTTCTGGATCCACTGTGTATCCAGCATTCCCTATTATATACTCTCCACCGGTGTCCTTGGAAGATATAACGTTGCAGCCGGAACTTAATGCTTCAACATACACATTTCCGTAAGTCTCGACAAGGCTTGGAAGGAAGAAGACCTTTGATCGGCCATAAAGATCGGCTAGTTCCTCCTCGGATAGATCGGAGACAAGTTCGACGTCATGTTCTTCGACCCTGTTCTTTAGAGGTCCGTCGCCCACGACCACCATCCTTGCGTCTGTATCCGACCTTCCGAATGCTTCTATCGCAGCTATCACGTTTTTCCGCGGTATAAGATCGCCCACGAGCAGTATGATTGGCTCTTTCTCAAGCGGTCTGTAAAGCTCGAGATCGGTCCCTGTAGGGATCAGTTTGCTTTCTATGTATAGTTTATCCTGGAGATGCTTGCTCTCGACCAGTACCTGGTCTGCGGAGCTGATAACATAGTCTATCAAGATCTTTTTGACCCCTGAGATGGAGTATGGTTCAGTATCAGAGGGTATCGCTCTTCCCAATGGGTATACAACAAGTGGAAGACCTGTTAGCTGTGATACAACTGTTGCCGCTGTACCAGGCAGATCAACAAAGTTCGCCTGGACCACGTCAAAATCTTCTTTGAAGGCCAGGTATAGGCCGAGGAAACTCCCTAATACGAGATAAACCGTCCAGTTAAGGTATGCATCCAGAAACTGGTTCTGATATTTCCTGATCGGCAGTCTGTAAACACGGAGATCGGTGTCCAACAGGTTCTCACCGCCTCCCGATATTATAACCGTCTCATGTCCATGCTTCTCCAGATATTCGGTCCTGTAAAGTTCAGAACTCCTCTGGCCTGACGGGAAGAAAAGATTAAACTTCAGTATCTTCATTTCATGATATTTCCAGGTTTGGAGATCTCAATCAGTCAGTCTCTTCTTGTGTCCTACTAGGCGGTCAGTCTCTTCTTGTGTCCTACCAGCATGGAGCCCTGTTTATTAGCGAAAAAGGTAATCAATTTTTCAAGCATTGTAGTCTCTATAGCCATGTTTTAGACTGTGCAAGATCCATTCTTATAGTTTGTGGTATCTCTAGGGTCTGACCCTTTAACAAAGGCGATTTTATCGGTAACGCCGGTATTCTCGGCCTTCAAGACCATCTATCAGACCTTTCATGATGTATGGTATCCTGCGGTTTTCGTAGTACCGGATTATCCTTGCGAAGCTGTAGGGATAATAGAAGAACAGGTTGAAGAAGGCGAATAAATAGTATCCAGCTTTGCTATATCTATCTCTTGCCATGAGAAACTTGTTCCGTGCGCTGTAATAGCTTGAACGTTCAAGATCGTCTTTGATATCAAGGTGGTGTAGCAGGTAGGTATCACGATCACAGATAATGCGGTAACCCGCCTCTGATATACGGCGGCAGAGCTCAAAATCGTCCTGGTACATGAAGTATTCTTCCGGGAAACCTTCTGTATATGCAAATGCCTCCGAATCGACCATGAGCGCAGCACCTTCCAGTGCGTCGACTTCAGATAGACCTGAAAGATCTTCAACATCCTCACCCTGGTGGAGGTTGATCGCCTCGAAGGCTCCAAGATAGAATCCAGCGGAGTTGACAGTATGTGCACTGTACTTGACAGAGACAGGTCCTACGACCCCGACTCCTGGGTTTTCCAGGGTCCTAAGGAGTTTTTCTATCATTGACCTGTCTTCCAGCACTATATCGTCGTTGAGGAATAGGAGGTGGCTGTACTCTTCTGGGCGAGATGATTCATTCAACATGCTTGTTAGGGACTGTTTGCGGGGCCGGACAAGTACATCCTTGCTATCGAAGACCTTCAAGGCTTCTTTTACCTGTTTTACCTCTCTTTCCGGACTTAAAGCAGTTATATGAAAATCCTGGAAGCTTTGCTGGCTCAAACTTTCTAGCGTGGTCTGGAACTCTGCAGGCTCGTTCATGCAGGGTATGATGATCTGCAACTGTCCTTCAGCTTCAGAGCCCATGTATGAATATTGTTGGGACAGATTTATTTCACTCTGTGTTTGTCAGATAGAATTTGTCCACCAGTACCGGCTGAACGCTTATGTCGCAGTCCGGATTGCCCATGTTTCTCAGTTCCAGAGGCATATCTTCAGTGTATGAGTTGTTGAACATATCAAATGTGAACGTCTGGTAACCGTCCTGCTTTAGATGGAAAATACTGAGATTGCCCTGGCGCTGGATGCCCAGCTTGAGGTCGTCGCACTTGTGGGTAGAGTTCAGGTTGGTTTCGTGGTAGTAACCATTTGCCACTGATATCTTCAACGTGGAGTTAGGAGGTACGGATTTGAATGTTCGGGAGATGCTCTGCCCAATGCCCAGTATCACTATACCGTGATGTACTCCGCCCTGCTGATCCTCGCTTACAGAGAAGTAGAATCCAGGTGAAGACCAGCCCTCAGCCTGACCTAGAACGCCAGCATGAGAGGTTACCTTCTCTCCGTTGATCTTTACCTTGCCCGTGCGAAGGTATGAAGGATCTTTTATAACAAGATCCGGGCTTGGAGATGTATAATTGCCTGATGATGCCTGGTTCTGGTCTGGTCCAGCTGGCTGCAAGTTAAACATATTTGTGAGTGAACCGGTGGAGAGACCGTATCCTATACCGAACCCGGCGATTACAATAAGGAGAGTAAAGACAACGTAAACGTATCTGCTAGCCATTAACAACAATGTAACGGAGGTTTTTTAATAAATTTAGGTAGGATGGCGTTTGAATGTTTTTCAGGCCTGATCAGGCGTATAACCATGAGTAGTCCCTGTAGTCCTTCTTGTAGGTCTTGTGCAGCATCTTTCTGAGGAACTTTGAAGGGTTTTTTGTCCCGAAGTTCTTCAGGAAAAGATGGTAGTCAGCCTTCTTTTGCATGTCCTGGAGTTTAGACTTTCCAAGGCTATCGTTCCTTGGCTTCCCTTTTTCCCTGAAATCTAGGGGGACGGGCAATGATCTTTCTATAAAGTCCCTGTAATCGTTCTCTATCAGCTCTATATCAAAAGATCCTGAATCGCTGTAAAGCGGCATATTCTCATCCTTGTATATCTCCAGGCGATAGATCCCGGCACCTACAAGATCTGTCTGTTCCCTGAAGAAATCGACGGTCTCGTAATACTCCTCCATAGTCTCGTTGACGAAGTCTGTGATGAAGAATCCGAAAGGTTTGATCCCTGCATTACTTTCTTTTTCAAGTGTCTCCTCGATCATCCTCCTGCTTTCGGCTTTATGCATCCGATGCAGTACTGTATCTGAAGCTGATTCTATCCCGTGGAAAAGGGTCTTAAAGCCCGATTCTGCAAGTTTATCGAAGAACTCCTGTCTTCTTGCAAGGATGATGGCCTGGCTTCCCCAGTCGATATCCAGACCTCTCTTCTCTATGGATTCTGCGAATCTTTCCACGTAATTCGGGTCATTGAAGAGGTTGGAGTCAGTAAAGAAAACTGCATTAGACCCGGTTTCTGCTTTCAGTCCCTCCAGTTCCGATATCACTTTCTCTATATCCTTGTACTGGTATTTCTGGTTCTCGAAGTAGTTACAGAAGCTGCAGTCCTGTGTGCATCCGTCTCCGAACTGGTAAGGTATCAGAGCGCGGTCGTAGTAGGATATATCTTTGATCTTTTCCAGTATCTCTTGCTCGTAGTAAGGTGCAGGCTTCATGTTCAAAGGGTGTTTGTAGGGTTCGTTACGCTTTAGTTCGCCGCCCTCCATCCTTACTATCCCTGGAGCATCAAGCGGTTCTCCGTCCAGTTCGTGTTCGAGTATAGCCGAGATAGGTATCTCGCCATCTCCTCTTACACCATAATCTATGAACGGCAGACGCACTATATCCAGCTCATTGGTCAGGGTGTGAGAACCTCCTATGACCACAAGTTTATCTTCTGCATGTTCTCTAAGAAGAGGCAGAGCAGTCATCAGTGCGCCATCGCTTTTCGATGAGACAAGCAGGATATCGTACTCATCGATCTTCAGTATCTCCGCCATCTTCCTCGATTCCCGGGATATCTCCGGATCATCGTTTCCACGCAGGTAGCTGATGACACGCTCTCTTTCAAAGACTGAAAGATCGACTGCATCCTTCCTGAACCTGTAATGGTTGCGGTAACGGCATTCAGCCATCATGCTTTTCTGATCGAAGTCATAACCCTCCTTCTTCAGCCAGCCTCCAACAGCTCCGAGACCGGCATTTATCATCGGCATAAATGAGTCTTCGTCGACAGCGGGGGAGAATAGGAGTATCGATTCGTCGGTCATGATAGCTTCTTTGTCCTGTAGAGACGTCTGATACCGTCTTCAAGATCTACCTGGGATTCCCAGCCAAGATCCTTTTTAGCTTTTGAGCAGTCAAGCCTGCACCGGTCGATATCTCCAAGCCAGCGATCATCATGTTTTGCATCTTTGTCGAACCCGGTGATGTCTTTTGTCAGTTTCCACAGGTTGTTTATGGTTATCTCAGTCTGAGTGCCTATGTTATAGTAGCCTGAACCTTTTCTGGAAGCAAGGTGGTTCGCAGCTGATACATCATCTACATGTATGAAGTCTCTCGTCTGTGTTCCATCGCCGAATATCATCGGACGTTCACCTTTCTCTACTGCCTCAAGAAAGTTCTTTATGACGCCTCCATTTGCACCGGGTCCGTAGACGCTTGCATATCTTAAAACTACGAAATCGAGGTCGTAAAGTTCCCTGTAAAGCTCCAGGTAATGCTCGACAGAGTGTTTCGATATCCCGTATGGATAGGAGGGATGCATCTCATGGGTCTCTGGGGTCGGTATCTCCCGTGGCTCCCCATAACTTAGACCGCCACTTGAGGCGTAGACTACTTTGTTGATATCATGCTTTCTCGCAGCTTCCAGCAGGTTGATGCTTCCAAGTATGTTGATATCTGCATCCTTTACTGGTTCTTCAAGACTGTCCATCGCATCGTTGTGCGCTGCATGGTGGTTGATGACATCAGGATCGAACTCTTCCACGGCTTCTAAGACCGCTTCCTGATCTCTGATATCGATCTTCCTGAACTCTGCGTCTTCTGGAACTGCGGATCTTTCTCCTATGGAGAGATCGTCGATTACCAGGACCTCATCATCATTTTCCAGGTGCTCTCTGGCGACTGAACTGCCTATAAATCCGGCGCCGCCTGTGACCATTACCTTCATCTTATGGATCTCCAGATCGTAAATAGTTCCTGAAACGTTTTCAAGATTAGGCCGGTTCTAACCCCTAGGATACCTTCTGCCTCGGAAACACCGCCTTCACGCTTTCTATGGCTCACCGGCAGCTCCTTCACGCTGTAACCTTTATCTTGTGCTTTCGCCAGCAGCTCCGCATCGACTGTCCGCTGTGTTTCAAGCTCTATGTCTTCCAGGACATCTCGGTGAACGAGTTTAAAACCACAGTCTATATCACGTACGTCTATAGGTAATACTGTTCTTGCCAGTCGGTTGAAGTTATCAGCTATTATTATCCGGCCCAGGTCATCCTCTCTTTTCTCTCTGTAACCAGTCAGTATATCGGCTTTGTCAGCGTGATCCAGGAAAAGCTCGAGCTCCGATATATCGAACTGTCCGTCCCCATCCATGTAGAAAACCATGTCCTTGCTCGACTCCGAGAATCCTGTCGCAAGTGCTCTTCCGTAACCCTGGTTCTTGTCGTGACGCACTATGTCTATACGTGGGTGCTCTGCAAAACCTTCTATCAGTTGAAAGGTCTGGTCTGTGCTACCGTCATCTACAAGTATAAGTTCGTAGTCGAGCCCTGATCTTTCGAGAAAGTCGTGGATTTCCCTGACCGTTTTTTCAGCGAGTTCCTCTTCATTGTAGAATGGTACGAAGACCGATAGCGAGTCGGATTCTCCTGTGTTCACAACATATTTAAGGTTAGCAAGTAATTAAAAAGGTGTGATAGTTTCCAGGTCGCCTTTAAGGCTCTCTATAGGTGGTGGAGGGACTGATTTACCGTTCTATTATTCTGAAGAGGGCGGATACCTCGTTACAGCAACTATGGATAAGTATGTATACTGTATAGTGAAAGAAAGGTTTGAAAAAGATCTCAGGATCTCTTACTCGGAGAACGAGGAGGTCGGATCGATCGAAGAGATCGAGAACGATCGAGCCAGAACAGTACTTGAGAGAGCAGACCTGAAAGAGCATCTTGAGGTTGTTACCATAGCTGATGCGCCATCTGGGAGCGGACTTGGTTCTTCAGGGGCTTTCACGGTCGGACTGTTGAACGCTACCAGTAATTATCTAGGCGACCAGGTTTCCAATAAAGAGCTGGCAGAGGATGCCTTCGATATAGAGCATAACGAGCTTGGATATCCATGCGGTAAACAGGATCAGTATGCTGCTGCTTTTGGAGGTATAGTGCTGCTGGAGATAGATGAGAACGGGAATACGACGGTCAGTCCTCTTGATATATCATCTGATACGGTCGATAAGCTCGAACGCAACATCCAGTTGTTCTACACAGGCCAGTTAAGGGATTCGACTGAGATACTTGAAGAGCAGAAGAATCAGGTCGTTTCAAATGAGGACAAGATGGAGAAGATGAGAAGGATTAAGGCCATAGGTAAAGATATCAAAGAGGCGCTTGAAAACGATGAACCCGATGAATTCGGGAGACTTCTCCACAGGCACTGGAGTACAAAGAAGAAGTTTACAGAGAAGATGAGCAATCCCGAGATAGATAAGGCCTATGAACGTGCCAGAGACCTGGGTGCGTTGGGAGGAAAGATAATGGGTGCTGGCGGCGGAGGGTTCTTCATGTTCTACGTTGATGAGAACCGGAACGAGTTCAGGGAGAAGATGGAAGAGTTCGGATTAAGATACATGGAGTTCGGTTTTGACTGGGATGGAACCCAGGTGATCTATAATGGATTATCATGAAGCGTATACGGAAAATTTTCTTGATGAATCAAAAGAGCTCTTAGACAGACTTCCTGTCGCAAACATAGCTGACGTCATGGAGGCTATAGACAGGGTCAGGAGACAGGGTGGAACGGTATACACTATAGGGAACGGTGGAAGTGCGTCAACCGCAGAACATCTGGCAGCTGATCTTGACAAGACAGCTAACGTCGGACAGGAGAAGCTTTTCAGGGCTATCACTCTTGTAAACAATGATCCTCTCACCTCGGCTTGGACGAACGATGAAGGATGGGACTCGGTCTATGTCGGACAGCTTGAGGAAAGGATTACTGAGGATGACGCACTGATAGGTTTCAGCGTCCATGGAGGAAGAGACGACTGGAGTTCCAACCTTGTGAATGCGATGAAGTTCGCCAACAAGAAAGGAGCAACGACCATCGGGTTCGCAGGTTTCGATGGCGGCTCCTTCAAAGATATCTGTGATACACCGGTTGTAGTGCCTATAGAATCAACGCCACAGGTAGAATCCTTCCATGTGCTTCTACATCACCTGGTCGTCTTTGGTTTGAAGGAGAGGGTCGAGGATGAAGACTCTTCTAATTGACAGGGATGGTGTCATAAACAGGATTATAGATAGTTCTGAAGGCCTGATAAGCCCCCAGAACGTCGGTGAGTTCGAATTTAAGGAGGGTGCTGAAAAAGCGTTAAGGCAGGCTTCTGAAGCTGGTTTCCAGATCATCGTTTTTACCAACCAGCCGGATATCGGGAAGTCCTGGAGACCGCTCGATGAGAATAAACTTTCGGACATCAATGACCTGCTCAGGGAAAAAGGTGTGGATGCTATTTATCACTGTCCTCATGGACCTTTAGGAGGTAGGGAGGGCAGTCATTACCGGGAGAACGGTGAGATCGTGGTGTGCGACTGCCGGAAACCGCAGCCGGGTCTTCTGGAAAGAGCGGATGATGAACACGATATAGATTTTGACGAGTCCTACGTTATCGGAGACTCTCAGACAGATCTGGAGGCTGCCTCAAGGTTCGAGAAAGAGAGAGGTGTTAGTTTTAGAGGTAAGATACTGATAGGGGAAGAAGAGGTCGGAAACCCAACTTTTGATAACCTTTACAATGCAATAGAGTATATAGAGGGCGATTTAATTGGATAAACTGTTCATAGATAGTTCTGAGATCGAGGAGATAGAGTACGCTCAGAAACTCGGTATAATCGATGGCTGCACCACCAACCCGAAGATAATAGCAAAAGACGGGGTGGAGGACTTCGAGTCCCATATGAAAAAGATACTGGACCTTGTTGACGGCGATGTATCTATAGAGGTCACTTCCAACGACCTTGAGACCATGGTGGATCAGGCCCTCAAGTTCGACAAATGGGGTTCAAACGCAGTGATCAAGCTGCCCCTGACAGCCAACGGTCTTGAAGCTACGAACCGGGTATCTGAAAAAGGAGTTGATGTTAACCTGACAGCCTGCATGTCTCCTGATCAGGTACTGCTTGCCGCAAAGTCGGGTGCCAAATATGCAAGTATCTTCATGGGCCGTGTTGGAGACATGGGTTATGATGCTGAAAGAGTTATATCTAATGCAGCAGAGCTTATCGAAGGCTATGATACCGAGATCATCATAGGCAGCGTCAGGAAAGCCTACGATGTACAGAGATCTTTGCTTGCAGGAGCTGATGTGGTGGCAGTTCCACCTCAGTACTTCGAAAAGCTAATCCACAACCCTAGAACAGAAAGCTCTATAGAAGAATTCCTGGAATCATGGGAAAGTAGGGACTAACCCTCTCTGAAATCTATCTTTCCTTTATCGATGTCTTCTACAGCTTTCCTGTAGCGTCCAGGATTACCTACCTCGTGCCAGTAGGACTCCTTCGGAAGCCTGTAGGCGTAGATATCCATGCCTTTTTCTATGGCTCTGGGAAAGATATCTTTCGAGAAATCGGAGAATCCTTCCGGTATGACCTCTAGCATCTCAGGTTCAAGTATATAGATGCCTGCGTTTGTCAGGAAATCTTTACCATCAAAGCGTGAGATCTCATTCTCTGATGGTTTCTCAATGAACTCGGTCAGGAAGCCTTCTCCGTCCGTAACGATTATACTGGCCTCGGACAGAGAATCACTATCCTCCTCATAGGCGAGTATAGTTGCATCAGCGCCTTTTCTGCGGTGTTCTTCTACCATCTTTTCCAGATCGATATCGGTCAGTATATCTCCGTAGAAGACGATGAATGTGTCGTTGAACTTCTCCTCAACATTTTTGACCCCGCCAGCAGTACCAAGCAGTTCTTCTTCGTACGAGTAATCCACTTTTGCACCTCTGTACTCCTCACCGAAATGGTCTGTGATGGTCTCTGGCTCTGTATGAGTGTTGATAACTAACTCATCCACCAAGTTATGATCCAGGAGAAGGTTCAAAGTATGTTCGAGTAGAGGGCCGGGGCCTAGATCGACCATGGGTTTAGGTATCTTGCCTTTAGTGATCTCTCGTAGGCGCGTGCCTTTCCCTGCAGCGAGTATCATAGCCTTCATAGCAAATTCTTCATCTTCGACTGTTTAGAAGTTACCGGGTCAAACGGTTATCCGCCTTACCAGGATATACTTCAGCATAACAAACCCGATCATTAAGGAACTGGCAAGCGAGTTTGTCAGCTTTGATTCGCCCTTGCGTTCTCTGTAGTTCACAGGTATCTGTATAACATTCATATCTTTCACGAGCGTGTCGATAAGGATCTGCGGAGAATAGGTATCCGCTCCGGAAACATCTTCTTTCAGTATACTTTCAAGAGCTTCCCTGTGGAATACCCTGTAGGAGCAGCCGACGTCGTTAAGTCTTGGACCCTGGAAAAGCAGTTCAACGAGTTTGGCAAGGAACTGGTTCCCA
>JBDGSN010000052.1:25963-29372 GCA_042217505.1 Candidatus Nanohaloarchaea archaeon | reverse complement strand
CGCCCGCACAGGGATTTGAACCCTGGATCTGCACCTCCGCAAGGTGCCGTCATTCCACTAGACCATGCGGGCCTGTGAGAACAAAAGTGAGGTCGATGTTTAAAAGAGGGTTTGAGCAAGAGTTTTTAATTATTCCTTCTTCACTGGTATCTTATGCAGAAAGAGGAATGTACAAGTTGCGGCAGAAACCTCGAGGCAGCTGACACATTTGTGGAGTTCGACTGCCCGGAGTGTGGAGAGACCATCGCTAGATGTAACAAGTGCAAGAAGCTTGCCGCAGACTATGAATGTCCTGAATGCGGGTTTAAAGGTCCGTAAAATGCCTTTTATCGTCCTTAACGGAGGTGACAATCAGAGATGAGCATCGTAAAAAAGATCAAGAACTGGATCAACAAGTACCTGTAAATCCTTTTTACAGGCAGCCAGTGATACTTTTCCAACTCTTTTCCTTATCCCTTTCCACCCATATTCTATCCGTTTTTAAATTTTCATTTCCCATGCAAGTTACAAGGAGATCTAAAATGGGAAAGATTTCATGCGTATACAAGATAATGCCAGAAGATGCTGAAACAGACCTTGAAGACATCAAGGAACAGGTAAAAGAGCTTATAGAGGTTACAGACATGGGGGAGGAAAACGTCGCCTTCGGTCTGAAAGCCATCAAGGTTTCCACCATAACGACCGATGAAGAAGGTGGCACAGATGCTGTCGAAGAGAAGCTTGAGAAGCTTGAGAACGTTCAGAGCGTTGAACTAGAGCACTTCGACAAGCTTTAGACCTGCCACTTTTCGCAGGTCTCTACTCAAATTTTATTTTTCCACCGTCGCAAACTTTACAGCCGTATTCAAGCTTGCATGTCCGGCATACCTGGCTACCACATACCTCGCAGGTTGTCACAGCTTTTCTTTCACCACAGCTCTCACAGATGGTCTCCATAGCGTCATTATTGTGATCTGATTTTTATCCCAGTTTCTCTTTAAAGATTCAAGGCCAACAATAGCATGCGATGGGAGTAGATCTTGGAGAGCTGGTTGAAGGAGAGAACATAGAGTTCGCAGATCTTAACGACAAAGAGCTCGCAGTTGATGCGATGAACATGCTCTACCAGTTCCTGTCGATAATAAGGCAGAGAGACGGCACCCCTCTAAAGGATTCTTCTGGAAACGTCACCTCTCATCTATCCGGGCTTTTCTACCGGAATATCAACCTTTTAGAAGAGAACATCAGACCAGTCTACGTTTTCGACGGCAAAGCTCCCGATCTAAAGGCAAAGGAGGCCAAGGAAAGAAGAAAGAAGAGGGAAGAGGCTCGTGAAGAGTGGAAGAAACTGAAAGAAGAAGGTAAGGTCTCCGAGGCATACTCGAAAGCTACACAGAGCTCGAAGATAACAGGCGATATGATAGAAGAATCGAAAAGACTCCTCGAGGCCATGGGCATCCCGTGCATACAGGCTCCGAGCGAGGGAGAAGCACAGGCAGCATACATGACGAAAGCGGATTATCCCGGCGAGATATACGCAGTCGGGAGTCAGGACTGGGACTGCCTCCTGTTCGGAGCTGAAACCATGATAAAGAACCTTACCTCCCGCAAGACTAGAAAGACGTCAGGTGGCGGAAGGAAAAAGGTCTACACCCAGAGGATAGAGCTTGAAAAAGTACTTGAGGAGCTTGATGTGACCCGTGAAAAACTGGTCTGGATGGGGATACTTGTCGGAACCGATTTCAACCCGGACGGCATCAAAGGTATAGGCCCCAAGACAGCATTAAAGCTTGTCAGGAAATACGAAAGCTTTGAAGAACTTCTTGAGGATGAAAAAGTTGACTGGCAGTCGGAAAATGATCCTTACCGGATACTGGAGTTCTTCGAGAATCCACCGGTGAAGAATGAAGAGTACAGTTTTGGGACACCCGACCATGAAAAGATAAGAGAGATACTCGTGGATGACCACGATTTCTCAGAGGGCCGGGTCAACTCAAAACTGGACGACCTGGAGAAAGCTCTAGAGTCCAGGCAGTCCGGTCTGGGAAGCTTTGTCTAGGAAAGTTGTTCAGGATCACTGTTTTCTGCTATCCCTTATCTCTCTAAGCACAAGCTGCATCATCTCTCCCAGTTCTTCGTAACCCTCTCTGATATCCTGGATCTCTTCCTCCTGTCGCTCTATCTCATCAAGAACGGTTTCCAAGTCCTCCTCCATCACCTCTGATCCCGAGTCCTGTACTTTCTCCTCAAGCTTTGCGACCCGTTCACGTACATCAGAGGGCTCTCGCTGCTGCTCCACAAGCTTCTCAAGGTTCTTGTTAAGCGTCTTGATCGCATCCTCAGTATCGGTTCCTGAACTGTCAGCCTGTTCTTTCAGCTCACGGTATTCGTTGTGTGAAAGAAGTTTTAGCTGCGCCAGATCATCGAAATCATTGAACAGCCACTTGAAGTCTGAAACCATGCCTTTCAGGTTCTCTACCTCTTTCTCCAGCTTGGAGACATCCTGCTCTTCGTTCTTCTTCTCGAGATCATCGATCCTCTTCTCGAGGTTCTGCATCTCGACCTTGACTTCGCCGATCCGGTCTTCCTCGATCTCTGTCATTTTTTCCTCAAGAGCGTTCATCTCATCGAAGATCTCCTGGCTGAGCTCTTCGTCATCTTCTGCTTCGATCTCTTCGATACGCTCTCTGAGCGCTTCTATCTCCTCTGAATGAGATTCCTTGATATCCTTTACAAGATCCGATTTCTCTGCTAAACGTTCCTTGACCTCTTCGATATCGCTGCCGTACTCCATCTCTTTGAGATCGTTTTCAAGCTGGCTGACCTCGACTCTTACCTCATCTAGGTCCTCTTTCAGGTCTGCTTTAACCTCATCTAGATCAAGATCTTCAAAACTCTCGATCTGATCTCTTAGCTCTTCTATCTCGGATTCAAGCTCCTCGATCCTTTCGGAACCATCTGATTCTTCGATCTGGTCGATATCGTCGTTTATCTCTTCAAGCCGGTCCTCAAGCTCCTGGACGCGTTCATCATCTTCTCCGGAGTCAAGATCATCTAATCTCTCCCTCAGCTCTTCTATGGATGATTCTATCTGTTCAAACGTTTCCTCATCCTCTATCTCTTCAAGCTCTGTTCTGATATCATCTATCTCAGACTCCAGATCCTCGCTTTCAGAGACCTCTTCAAGCCGAGATTCCAGATCATCCAGTCTTTCATCATAAGTCTGATCCTGCAGCTGTTCTATACGATCTTCAAGCTCCTCGACTCGTTCGATGAACTCTTCCTCTATCGCCACAGGACCTTCTGCAACCAGATCTTTATCGGCTTCGCTCATATCTTCATCCTCCTGTACATCTTCATCAGCCTCGAGCTCGACATCTTCCTTCTCTTCTTCAAGCTCTACTTCGTCTTCCTTATCGTTTACTTCATC
>JBDGSN010000052.1:0-25863 GCA_042217505.1 Candidatus Nanohaloarchaea archaeon | reverse complement strand
CTTCATCTACTTCATCCTCATCATCTTCGCCGAAGAGCACGTCGGAGTCATCATCTTCTTCAGCTGCTGGAGCTCCCCCGGTTTCGTCAGAAGTCTCTTCTGTTTCATCGTCCCCGAAAAGAACTTCCTGTTTGGAGTCTTCTTGCTCGTTTACTTCATCTTCTTCAGGATCATCTTCCCCGAATATAACGTCTTCTGCCATTTTTCACTCCTCTTTAACACTTAGGAGTAATCAAAATGTTAAAACTCTAGTGGTTCTTTAACTGCTCCTTGAACATCTCCGTGAGCTCGACCATCTTTTCAAGAAGATCCTCTACCTCTTCCTCGTTAGAATGTATGCGCGATTCGAGCTCTGCGGCCTCCATATCAAGGGCCTCCCATATCTCTTCCACCTTCTCATCAAGCTCATCTATCTGCTCTTCACGATCAGTTTCTGCTCTCTCGACCTCTGCCTGGATCAACTCCTTGTTCTTCCTGATCTCCATCTCAAGCTCCTCGACCTTTCCAGACCTGGCAGAGCTTTCTTTCAGCTCTTCTATCTCCAGTCTGTTCTCCTGCACCTCGTCGTCGAGATCTCTGTCCATCTCTCCAAGCGCCTCCTTTACACGTGACTTGAACGCGCCCTGGGAAACCAGTTCGTTCTCCAGTTCTGTCAGCCTATCATCGATATTATCGTTCGTCTCAACCGAATCAAGCCTTTTCTCCAGCTCGTTCAACCTTCTTTCTACATCTGAATCATCTTCCAGTTCAAGGTCTTCAACCCTGTTCTCGAGGTCACTGACCTTGGAAAGCTCCTCCGATCGATCAGAGATCTCGTCTTCCTCGAACTCCTCTATCTTCTGCTCCATCCTGTCCAGTCGTTCCTTCACAGTTAGCCCGGAGTCGTTATCTTCCTCAGTGATAGCTTCTGAAACAGTCTCTATCGACTCATCTATCTCAGATTCAGGTGCTTCTGAACCAGCACTTTCATCCTGATCAACAGTTTCATCCTCAGAGATGTCTGGCATCTCCTCCTCGAAATCTGGCTGTTCAGTTTCGGCAACGCCAGTATCCGCTTCTGATCCCTGCGGACTTTCCTCCTCATTGAACTCCTCCTGGACCTTTTCGAACTCTTCTCTGGCTTCGTCAAACTCCTCATCCAGCTCTTCTATAGCATCTTTATGATCATGTATCTCATCCTCATCACCTATACTCTCCGAGTCTTGCTCCACAGGGTTATCGCCGACTGGAGTAACATCGTCTTCAGTTATAGTCTCAGGTTCCAGGTCAAGATGGAGATCTCCCTGGTAATCGTTTAACGCATCTCCATCATCTTCGAGCGCATCAGCCATCGCCTCTATATCCTCATCTCTATCCTCATTGACCTTTACACCGTGTGCAGAAACCTCATTCCTGAGCTCTTCCTTGGCGTGCTTCAGACTCTCTGTGATGGAGGAACCCATATGTTTGAAATGGTAAGCGCAGTTAATAAACCTCCGCCAGTATAAAGAGTTTATTATGAAGCCAGTAGTGCTTGTGGTGATGGATGGCGTCGGTTTAAGGAATGAAGAGCAGGGAAACGCTTTCCGACAGGCCGATACACCGAACCTCGATGAACTAATGGAAAAAGGATATGCAAGACTTGAAGCCTCCGGACCTGCGGTCGGACTGCCAGAAGGCTATACCGGGAACAGCGAAGTAGGCCACTTACACCTGGGCGCTGGCAGACGTATACCGCAAAGGCTTAAGAGGATAAACGAATCGATCGAAGATGGCTCTCTGGCACAGAAGGAGGCGCTTGTCGAGGCACTGGAAAGAGCTGAACGAAACAGCACCGCAGTTCATTTTGCCGGGATAATCAGCGATGGCGGCATACATGGACACATAGACCACCTGAAAGCTCTGCTGGAGATAAAGGAAGATTATGATATAGAAAAAACATATATCCACTGCTTCACAGACGGTAGAGATGTCGCTCCGAAGTCAGCAAAAAAGTACCTGGAAAAGATAGAGGCGTGGTGCGAGGAGTACAACGCAGAGATCGCAACCGTCATGGGACGCTTCTACTCCATGGATAGAGACAAGAACTGGGATAGAACCTTCAAAGCCTACAGGGCGATGGCTGAGGCAGAAGGCTTCAAGTTCGAAAAACCAGGAAACGCTGTCGATAAAACGTACAGAGATGGAGATTACGACTATTTCATCCAGCCCTCGGTGAGTAAAAACTATCCTGGTATGACCGAGGACGACGAGGTCATATTCTACAACTACCGTGCTGACAGGGAGAGACAAATCGAGGAGGAACTTGTCGCCGATGCCGATCCTGATGAGTTCGACGAACCGATCCATCCGAACTTCACATCGATGCTTCCCTATGAAAGAGAGCTGGACGAACCATCGATATTCCAGAAAAAGATAGTTGATGGAACTCTGGGCGAGAAGATCGAGGATGCTGGCTACTCACAGCTAAGAGTCGCTGAATCACAGAAGATACCGCATGTCACCTACTTCTTCAACGGGCAGCGAGAGCTCGAGTTTGAACACGAGGACAGAGAGTTCATCAAGTCGGACAAGATAAGGGCGTACGATGAGGCGCCGGAGATGCATGCTGATGAAACTGCATCGATAGTAGTTGATGCGATAGAAAACCAGGAATACGATTTCATACTACTGAACTTCGCCAACGGAGATCTGGTCGGCCACACCGGAGACCTTGAAGCAGCCATCACTGCGGTCGAAACTGTCGACAGGAACATCGCCCATATAGTGGATGCTGTAAAAGATTCAGACTACTCACTTCTAATCACGGCCGACCACGGCAACTGCGAGGATATGGGGACTAAAGAACAGCCAAACACCTCTCACTCGTTAAACCCGGTACCGCTTATAGGCGTCAACACTGAAGTTGAACTGGAAAATGGCGAGATCTGGGAAGTAGAGAACATAATAGAAGATATCATGGATCTCTAGTTAGGCGATAATTTAGCTCTCCCAGTGCCTGTAGAGGTTCCGGTCCCTCCGCCACCAGAGCCGCTTGTCGAAGAAGTTGCCCATGCGCACCCACTATTCTGTGCCTTAGTGTAAAGGCTTGAGCTCGGTGAATTCTGGTACTGGGTCTGCCACAGAGAGCATTTACCTGTATTAGACTGGCTGCCCATGAAATCGTTGAAACCGCCTGCTCGGCCCTGAAGCAGGAAAAGAACTATCGCTGCTGAGGCTAAAGCAACCATCACAACCATGACGATCTCAACGGTCTTGTCCATCTAAAAACTCCTCATCAATTGCAGTTGACTCCGTTGTCGTTTACCCTGCTAACCTTATTTTCCAGGCCCTGACATGTCGCAGGTACGTAATCTGTTCCATCTGAGGTACTGCATATGGACTGGATCGTTCCCTGGCAGGCACCTAGATTGGCCTGGTTGCTGGTCTGACCGGCAGTGTTGTTAACCATGAATATTACAGTCAGTGCAGTCATCATCAGGACTGATGCTGCTATGATGAGAGCAAGCACCTGGGACATTCCTTTACGATTCATAGAAAAAGGTTGTCGATACCGGTATAAAAAACTAGACTCGGAGAATAGAAAAAGGATGAAACTTTGAGACACCGTGAAAAACGGAGCCTCAAGGCTGTGTGAGGTCGATCTGTATGGATGAAACGTTAAGTTCCTCTCCCTCATCTGTCTCTATCTGGTCCGTATCGATCGATATATCCGAGACCTCTGCGTCCTCTTCGAACTTGTCTCTTACTATCTCCGCAACATCGACTGCTCTGGAGATAGCCTTTCCTCTTGCTTTGACGTGTACTGTTTCGTGTCCTTCACTGAACTGAGTTACAACCGCTAGAACGTAACTCATCGCCGGCTTTGAACCGACATATACTGTGTTGTCATCTTCTTCTGCCACTGGTAATCACCTACCGAAAAGTTGGCTTGGAACTGATAAAAAGCTATTGTAGATGTCGGATGTAGTCAAACCGGAAGTTGATCCTGTCCTCCGGATTATCCGGTGTGAATATAGTGTTCTCAGTGTCACGGAGATTATAGCTGAACGTGACTTTATCCACAGAGTATGTGTAATTATACTTATAGCCGTCTCCAGTCTTTGGAACTTTCTCTGCTTTTCCGTCATTATCTATATCTTTATAGACATTGTAAGTGCAGGTTACGGTATTATCATCTAAATTATCCGTGTAGCTGCCGTCAAAACCGACCTTTTTCATCGTGGCCTCGATGTAATGCGGCCTGTCGCTGGAAGTTTGACTGTATGCTTTGTCAGCAAGATCTTTCTGTATAGCCGAGGATCTTGCTTTGCTCTTGGAGCTCGACTTGACGGAGGATGAACTGGCAGGACAGTCTTCCTCATAATCATAGGCTGCCATAGTTCCAGGTGTAATCTCTTCCGACTTATCTGCCAGTTTAACAGCGTAATCTGCGATGTTAAGGTAGTTGTTATGCTCGTTGTTGACGTATATATCCTGATCAAAGTACGCCTTTGCATTCGACGTGTAAGACTTGCATAGCACCGATTTGGATTTCAGATTCAACCTTAACCAGTTGTTAGAGCGGAATACCACAGAATCTATCCCCGGTGGCGAACAATGTTCCAGCCTGCTCTGGGAAACCAGCCCTTTATCCGGTTCATTCTTTATCCTGTTTTCCAGTTTAGTTTCAAGATCATAACTGCTGGGATACCTTTTATCCTCCCACGAGAAACCCCCGGCGTTCTCACCCAGATCGATCGACTCCATGTTCCATGTATAGTTCAGTTCGCGCCTCATATTGTCCGCATACAGCTCTGCACCGGTCTTTGCCTTAGCCAGGATGTTTATATCTCCCGAGCTGTAATCGACCTTATCTGCGAAGTTATGTTTAGCTGCGATAGAGCTGAAGATTATGCCAGAACTGATGAAAAGTAACGAGAACACTGCTGTCATCGTGGTGTATTGTCCTTTAGAAGTATTCACCAGAACGACACCTTTACTGTGACATTAGCTTCTCCGGGCGATGGAGTCGCCAGATTGTATGTTTTTGTGAAGTGAATACTATCCTCAGTTGACACCTGAGCGCCATTGTAAAGACCTGCTGCGTCAGAGTATTCTTGAGCTGTCGTTGCGTAAGTGGCTCCGTTATTGTTTATAACCAGCTGCGTTCCGTCTGAATAGTTCGCATTCACCTGATAGTATTTTATCCCCTGTCGCCCCATGAACTGATCTATATCCTCATATATCTCCGTCTTTAAAGCATCCTTGTTCTGAGAGTATCTGTAGGTGGCCAGTTTTTCCGATTCGTCTCTGTAGTTAAGCACCTGGTAAGATATCATCTGGGACTTGAAGACCTCCTGGTTGCCAGATATCCTGGCGTTAAGATCGGCGTGATAGTTTACCTGCATGAAGACATATCCAGCGATTATCATGAAGAGCACCATCGGACCTACCACTATCACGAGCACTATCAGCCCTAGCTGCCCTTTCATCTTATCGACCCGACCTTCAGCTTCGCGGCCTTTTCATCCCCGGATTTAACTATAAGCGGAGTATCCACGTAATAATCTATAGGGCATCCATATCCCACCCCACCGTTTTCCACACTGAGCCTTAATGGATCTGTTCTATGGAAACCTGGGAGATCTGCGCCACAGTGATTTGAGCCGACCCATATAAGCGACTTCAGTTCCCCCTGATCGATCTTGCCAAAATCATCGCCTTTTTCCATAACTGTAAGCGTGCCTCCCTGCGAATAAAGAGTGTTGGCCACTTTAGACTGACCGAAATCAGCAGCATTCTCTATCATCCTCACCTGCGCTATCAATGTCATGGTGATCAGCGTGAGCAGTACTGCAGTTGCCCCAAGGAAGGAAAAGAACTTTCTATCCATTGCAACCACCTGGCTTCACACTGACCCGTGATCCGATATCTTTCACTAGACAGAAGCTTTCAGCCTCCCCCTCTTTCTCTACATTAAAACTGTTAGGCGGATCTAGCTTCGCACTCCTGGATAGTAGGGCGTAACTGTACGTTAGTACCATATCTCCTTCTTTATTCTCATGAACCTTGTAATCATCCTTGTACTTGATCTTGATCTGTCCATGACCAAGACCATCAAGAGAATATATAGCGCCTTCCATCCGCTGGCCGGCCATATCGACTGTATTAAGCCTGATTATCTTATCAGTACTTATCGCAGATTTGATACCGATCATTGCGATAGATGTGATTATAATCGCAGTGATAATGGCGTAAACCATATCCTGGAAGAAGCCCTTCCGCTTCATTTATACTCATAACCTCCTCCTGCACTCCGAATATAGTAAGGACCTGACGTGGTTATGACCTTTTTCGAGCCTTGAAGCCTGCATGAGACCTTATGCGAATCAATCCTCTTTGAAGACCCTCTTAGATAGACATTTTTTCCTTCAAGCACAATGCTCTGACCGGTCTTCAAGTTCAGATTCCCTGTTTCTGAATCTGATTTGTCGCTACATATCCTCTCAATTTTTACTGCCAGGCTAGAGGTCGAACTCATACCTAGACCCTGGCTTCCTCCTGTGGTTTGACCCATTATTATCTGAGGAACTATCACAAGTGCGATACCTACAGCTATAGCTCCTGCCAAAAATTCTGAGATCGAGATCCCGGCACTGTCTGTCACGTCGACACCTTTTCAAGATTATTCATTTTTGATCTTTGTTTCTCAAAGTGGTTGGCTGTAAAACTTGTACCCTCTCCTTTATCCGGATTCGCACGGTTCAAAAGCTCATTTATTCCTGTACCGCCTTGATCCGTTGCAGCCTGAGCGACCGTGAACACTGCTGCGACTATCAGTATCGCAAGTACTATGGCCGCAAGTAGACTGATCTCTGTATCCATTCAACCACCTAGAGTCGCACTGTTCTGGATGAAAGTCTCCAGACCTGAGGTCTGACCTTTTACCATTATACCCAGTACAAGGACAGCTACTATAGCAACTACAATAGCCATTATCAGTCTGACAGATACTTCCACATAGAACAGTTACTTCTTCTTGTTTTTATCTTTCTCCCGAAGAAGACTATCCTCCACCGGTTGAAACCTTGTCGACGCTACTCGTGAACTGTGACACAGTATCGTTCAACCAGCTAGATGACGCTGCGAAAAACAGTGCGATAAATAGTATAGCAAGTGTTATAGCTGCGATAAGAAAGACGGGTTTATCCATACCTTTCCTGTACTTAAGATCTCGAAGTATCAAACGAATCATCTAACCACACCCGGGCATGCTGGCGCCCGTTACAACCACACTGTCGATAGTGATATCGTTTTTCATGGAGTAAAGACCTACGATTCGAGGCGGCTGGTCAAAATTACCCTGCCCATCAGTATAGCGGGGTATTGCTGTTAGATATGTATCTCCGTTATGCTTTATGATGTACATATCTTTTTGACTGTCTACATTCTTGATGGATAACGTGTATTTTCCTCCTTCCTTTAGATCTCTGCCATTAGCACCTGCATCATACATGAACGTTCTTTTATCTCCGAAGTCAAGTCCGAAACCTGGGTTGCCATCCAGATTATTAGATAGAGGATACCGCGTCATCAAAATTTTCCCTCCATCGGGAAGATTGCTGGGTATATCAACAGTCACATTGAAGTAATCCCAGTTACCTATGCCTGAAATATCATAAACTGTGAGTGCGGAATGGGCATGGCTACCACTTGTCCCCTGAAGTACGTGGTTCTGAGAGTCGTAGTTGAATGTCTTCTCCTGCTCGTAGTTATCGATCAAATTCCTTTCACTACTGCCTTCAGCACACTGGTAGCTCATCCCGAGGCGGTAAAAACCAAATTTGCCACTGTAAGAATTGCTTCCCGGCATATCCTGGAACTTGTATGGGATCAATCCACAGGTAACATCTCTTTTTTCTCCGCCGTTAGATATCTGTCCTATCACCCTGTCAGATCCCTTCATTAACGCCTTCTGAAGCGTGCAGGTCATAGTTTTGCCCCCGACAGTGTATGACTTTCTGAAAATATGCCCTTGTCCTTGTTTATGATCTACAGCCCTGTCTATACATTTACCGTGATCATCGAGCACTATCTCAGGATAAACATTATCTTCCTTCCAGGAGTCTTTCGAGTTAGCCTCACCATTATTGTCGATAGAACCAGCATTTGACTGGATATATCCTTTTACTCCGTCGCACATCACATAAACTGAGTGTTCCAACATCCATGGAAGAATACCCGCGCCTTTGTCATAGTCTCTGTCGTTGAAATGTGGATCTCCTTGAACGACCATAGGTATATTCTGAGGCGTTCTCGTCTTGATCCTTGGACGGAACGCATAAAGTTTCTCTTTATTCGAAAGCTTGTCTGCGCCACCATCAAAATGTATATCTTCTTGACCAAGAACAGGATTTGGATGTCGATCCATCTCATAGAAATTTACATTTGATTTCTTCGGCGCCAGGTTCGGAGGCATGAATACTGCCGATCTTTCAGCCTTCCAAAAATCAGGGATGTCTGACTCTGTTAACCCTCTTGCATTGTACCCAAGAAAACGACTATTTTTATCTATCCCAATGAAGAAGTAATCTGGAACGATATTATCAGAGCTAAGGTTTATCTCAAAGTTTATCCTACCGTACTTGCCCTCCATATCCTGTGATGGTTCGTTCTGGAATGCATTGGAGGTGCAGTCCTGATAGAGATCTATACAAAGATTGTTTCCGCTGGTAAGCGAAGCAACTGCGCTTCCTGCTGCCACTCCCAGGAGAGGAGTTCCGACTATACTTACTGCGGCTGTTACTCCACCTACAAGCGCAAGATCTTGTCCGGTATTGTATATCTTCTTCTCAGCTTCCACCTTAACTCTCCGTATCTGAAATATCGCACTCCCTGCCGACACACAGGTCATAGGCCCCCGAGTCTGTCTTACGTATGCCTGGAAACCAGGGAAGTAACTGTACCATCCAGGATTCCCCTTCTTGAAATGGCTCCAATCATCATTATCTACGGATCTAAGCGCCTTGAGATTCTTTCGTCTCTGATCAAAGCTTGCCGGTACTTTTATCGTTTCCATCTCTCCGTTGATTTTGAAGTCTTTTTCCTTATAGTTGGAGATGTATTTCTCAGACGAGCTTATCTGATACAGATCGGTTAGAAGCCGGCAATCGGAAGCAGCCATCATGTTAAAAGCCGTCATGCCGACGAACTGGTCTCTGATCTGGTGCTGACCGTCCATCCCGTCATACACTCTTTCGATCCCGGTCTGACCTATCACTGCTTTATGCTTCAGGTTCCCTATAGCCGAATCAAGCTTCTTTTGCTGAGGATTCAACGCTTTTGTTCTTATCGTTCCTAGCGTCGCCAGAACCACTCCTATCATCATGACCGGCAGTACTACCCTGAACATCACTTGGTCTGTAGATGCCATTTTAACAGAAGTCCATCGCTCCTTCCGATACGTCTGCTGCGAGTTTTGCGATAACACCACAATGCTGACTTTGCTGCCCTGCAGCGTTCAGAGCATTTACAGCGTAGGTGCCTATGATAAGTAGAAGTATCATACCTATGATCAATCCAGCTATCCTGGCCATCATAAATCCTTTTCTATCCGAGATTGAGGACCCCCTCCGGAAGATAGTGAGCCCAGACCGCCAGAAAAGCAAGTCCTGCGATAACAGCAAGTGCGAGGGCTACCATCGCCTGTGCGCCTATACTACCTTTAAGGTGTTGCTGCGGTCGATATGCCATTTATTAGTCCTCCAAACATGACGCCTATTATGATGAGCGTCATAGTGTAAAATATCAGACCTGAAATAAGTACCTTTCCGACAAAGATGTTCCTGTACGTCTTATCCTCGCCGTGAGTTATTTTCATGTAGAATGTTCCAAGGATCCAGAGCAGCTGGATAAGATATATACCGACCACCAGCTGCAGTATCTCAGGGGAGATAGCTGCGTCAAGATTACCGATTATCCCAGAGTAAGAGGACGGACCCGCCTGCACCTGTCCTGCCTGAGAGTTTATCTGCGTGAAACTCTGCGAAAGCTTGTACATCGCAGTGATTATCGTCTGCGACATCCCGACTGCGACTCCTGATACGACCGGTGCCAGCAGGTAGGCAAGCATCTCTATAGTTGTAGTCGAATCCTCAAGAAGATCGTTAAGATCCTCCTGGGTCTTGTGGATGTTCTCAAGATACCGAGAGATGGTCATCATAGCCATAGACGCCATCTGGGTTCCTTTGGATGACGATTCGTTTATCGCCTTCATGACCGTGTTGATCATCTGGCTAGGGAAATGCCTCAATGCCCCATATTTTGAATCGAATATAGAGTCTTCAAAGGTCATCCCCATCTCTCGGATATTTCTTGATGCATACTTGAAAAGATCCGATATCTCAAGATCCGATGTGGATTCCGCAGCCTGCTCCAGAGCGACCTCAACAGGAGTACCTCCCGATATCTTGTTTCCGAGCTGGAACAATGCAGTAGGGAACTGGCTTTCGATCTTCTCAATATGCTCCTCTTTCTTCTTGCGCTCTATACTCCCCAGGTAAGACGCCACTCCGATACCGAGGCCAGCTCCAAGGGTTATCGAAAGACTTCTCAGAAGCATCGTGAAAGAGTTAACACCGTTCGCACTTTCAAATATGCCCGGTATATAGGTCAGAGACTCCTCAACACCAGATCCAAGAGGATACGTGTACGGAAACATCACATAACCTACGATACCGTATAAAGCGACCACCACGAATATCGCAACGCCGATAGGCCAGACCGGAACCCTCCTGTCCAGCGTATCGATAGTATACCTCCAGCGAGAGGGCATCTCTTCCTCCGATGTCGGCTTGGAGGAGACTGTGGGAGGTCTGGAACTAAGGACCTTCTGCATGAATATGTAAAGGAAACCTGGTAGAAGCACATTGAACAGCATGAAAAGATGCATCGATGTTATCGCATCTCCCATGAACACAGAGATCAACGGAAGCATTATCATACCAAGAACAGGAAGCATAGCACCCATAGCGTTCAGTATCATTACAGGCGTCTTCAAAGACTGGGCGTAATGCTTCATCTTCTCCCGTGTACCATCAAGTATCCGATCGATTGCATCTTGGAGAAGACTTTCTCTCCTCTCCTTACCCGGCTCATTGACAGAGGCTCTCAAGAGCTGAAGCGACTCGAGGAAATCATCGTTGTAATCTTTCCATGCCTGGGTATAGTTCTCAAGCGATTCCTCTATCCTGTTGTATTTGCCTATCTCGACATCCCAGAGAACCCCTTTCAGATCCTTCGATATAGGGCCTTCAAGGTTAAGCGCTGCGAAACGCACTGCGCCTTCAAGGTTGGGTGAGCTTCTGAGATAAATCACCATGTAAAGTACAGAGAGGATCATCTCACCACTACTTCTGATGACCTTATCCTTGGCTGCATAGACCGGTTTATAATATGTGAAAACTCCGGCAGCGATCGGTATAGCTCCCATAAGCAGGAATATCGACAGAGGTATTACCGGTCCAAATATGAAGTTCAGCATGAAAAGGAACGACCACAGGGCGAAAAGTCCGAACCCAACGCCTACAGCAGCTGAAAGCACCATGCCCGGGCTGACATCCCATCCCAGAAGTTTAAGCGGTGGAGAAAGTTTCTCCATCGATGTCTCTCCAGCATCCAGGTGAAGTAGGTCGCCCATCTTCAGGCATAGACGTTCATACCGCGTCTTCTCCCTTTCATGCTCCTCTTCTTCCTTGTACTGCTTGTATTCCCGAGAGTAACCGCTGCTGGAGCTTCGGTCATATGGAGGCATCTTGACATCTCTGTCAAGGTTGCTTATGATATCCTGAAGCCGTTCTTTCTCTTCATCATCCATTTACTACACCTGCTGGTCCAGCCATTCCTTCCACCTGGCGAGAACTCTTTCAGTATCCTGCTCGCCGTACTCCTCCTGCACTCTCTGCGATAGAAGATGGAATCTCTGGTTTGCCTTGACAACGAATTCTGCCTCCAGCAGGTTATCGTTGCCGGTTTCCTCGGCTTTCTCTACTAATGCTTCCTTGATATCTTTTCTCAACTGGATATTGTCCCAGACCGCCTCCCAGTTGTTCTTCCACTCCTTGATGTTCTCTGCGATCCGGTTCAGGATTATCGATTCACCGTTCAACAGCTCATCTGTAGGCACCAGCTCGTCCTTGTTGGAGTCATATCTCATCAGGTCGACGAAAGCACCTTCTTCCTGGGGATCGTCGGTCCATTCCTTTCTGACCTCTGTGATGCCCGTAACCCGCCTGTAAGTTTCAAGTCCATCCGGCGACTTGATCTTGTTCACCGAGACGATGATATCCGTTGCCTTGAACGATGTCCTCTGGACGCCTAGATCGTTAACAACCCTGTCGAATACCGAGTAAGCGTCTTCGCCGTGGATGGTTCCACCTACGAAGTTGGCAACGGCGCCGACACGCATAGCCTCGTAAAGCGTCTTTGCCTCATCACTCCTTACTTCTCCTATAACCAGAGCTGAATCCCCCAGTCTCAGAGATGTCCGGATAGCCTCCTCAGCTTTCAGCTCGTTCTCCACCTGTGTGATCACGGAACGAGATTTCATCGACTCGATATTGTAGCCCAGATCCTTCATCTGGTTTACCGGCAGCTCAAGCGTGTTATGCGCCAAAATATTCCCGGTTACGAAGTTCTGGTCGCCTGGAACAGATACATCATACACCCGTTCGTTTTCCGAAACCTTTTCGACCGATTTCACCTGATCCCAGAAAATGTCTGATTTAGAGAGCGTTTCCAACTTATCCACTATACCTGTTTCCTGCTCTCGTTCCACGACCTGTTTTAGTTTCTGCCGTCCTAACTTGTTACCTCGTTCAACGTAATCGTTCGAGTTGAGATCATGCTTTTGGCAGATCTTCTCCATCAAACCGCGTGTAAGGGGAATTATATCCGTAGTATCGTGCGTTGACTCTTTCCCTTCTACGACCAGCTTATCATTCTTGTAGTCCTGTAGATACCCTATCTTTTGCTTGAATTTCTTGAGGCCTTCCAGGTCACTTATTCTCATAGCCCTCATATTGCCTGAATCCCGAGCTCTACCTCTTATCCCATCGATAAGCAACAGTGTCTGAATATCTTCAACTAATTTCTCGTTTACCATGTCAATACCGGCCTCATGCTCCGTTGCATAACCATCACCACTGTAGAGCCCTCTCAAGAACCCGTGTCTCTGGTGATTGAGCCCAGAATACATCCATTCCGGAACCCGTTTTGTATAAGCATCTCCTTCAAAACCAAAGACCGTCATCACCTCCTTCAAAGGCTGTGAATTAGCTAGCAATGTATGACCATCAGAATGATTCTTAACCGGAAGATCAAAGCGTCTAAATACCTGCCTAACTACTGAACGGCACTTTTCATCGGATACTGTAACTAAAACACTCCGACTATCATAGCAACCATCTGCCATCCAGAGACCTAAGAACTCCATGAATTTTTCATCCAGCTCTATCTTGGCCGGCAAACGAGAAGACTGTCTCTTGTGTTTATACCAGAGATTCTCTGCGTCCACATCTATCCCTACTTCTTCGAATACTTTTGCAGGCACGATACCTTCTCTTATCCAGTATTTGACAGTATGTTCCGAATATCCATGGTCTTCAGCAATCTGTTTCAGCCGGTCTCTTTTACTGTTTAAAGGCATATCGCCCACAAAATAGCCTTGAAGTTCGGACGCTTTCTCAGTCAAATCCCATTTTTTCTCTTCGGAAGGCACATCAAGTTCTCTCGGGGTCGCAATGTGGTCTCCTGGCGAAAGCTCAGTTGGCTTGATCTCTGAAATAACGCTGTTTTCTCCGGGGCCGAACAATGAGTGATCTTCTGTAACCTTAATCTTTCTTCCTGTACGAGTCTCGACCTCGTATACTGGTTTCTCAACATCGTGTCTCATAAACAGGCTTACATCGCTCCACTGAAGCTCTCCCTGTTCATCCATTGAAAGCACTTCTATTTGTTCAGGATTCCATCTCAAAATCTCTCTAGAACCTTCTTCTCTCCCGTGTTCGGTTATGATAGGATCAATAAGTTCATCGATTCTGCCATATCTTACTTCGCCTTTTTGTTTATAGATTATGGGGCTGTCTCCCGTCACACTATCCTCGACTGTCACTATACGATGCTTCTTCAGTATCTCCAGCATCGATGCGGAAAGCAAAGAGGTCTTACCCGCTCCTCTCGTACCTGCGAATAGTACCGAGCGGTTACCATCGACGATGAATGATAGGAGGCCGGCTCCTAATGGATTTATCATATCCTCCTGTATAAAGAGCGGTAATGTCCATGCTCTCGACCTGTGACGCCTGAATGCAAATGCCAGTCCATCCGGTGAAAGGTTTTCCTGTATTATCGCAACCCTTGCTCTCCCACCCGGCACCTCAGTGTCGGTGTCTAAGACCGGGTTGGCCTCATCCAGCGGGCGTCCGGACTGTATCCTGAAGCGTGTGGCCCATGACTCTGCCTCTTCCTTGGTCGGTATCAGGTTTGTCTCACATTCCTCGTAGTCCTGGTGGGTCACGTAGATAGGAGAGTTGCCTATCGGCGAGTTTATGTAAACATCCTCGATCTTCGGATCGGATAAAAGCAGCTCCAGAACTCCTAGACCGGAGGTATAACGGTTAAGTATAGCTGTTAGCTCATCCAGTTCCTGTCCTGAAAGCTGGATATCCATCTGGTCGGCGATATCTCTTATCATGTCTTTTCCGATGTTCTGGAACACCTGCCTCATCCTGTCAGGTCTTGCGAACTCTCCAGAATCAGGCTGGTGTGACGCAAGGAATCTTCTTGCAGCGTCCAGTAAACGATATTTTTCCTCCGGAAGATTGAACTCCGGCGGATCGACGTGATAGACCGGCTGCACCTGGTCCGGGACATCGTATATCGAGACTTCGACATCCTCCTGCGAGTTGTACCTCGATATCTCCTCACCTCTCTCAGGTGGGAGAGACATGAACTTCGTGAGCATGAAGTTCGGCCTTACAAGCGGGTGGAAGAACTCTCTGTAGACCTCTCTGTCCCCAACATGATGCCCTGTTATGTAGTCCTGGTCGACCGCTCTCTTTATCATCCGGCACTCTTCCAACCGGTTTTTTACAGGCTTGATAACGTCCTGTATGAAGTATTTGATACATCTCTTCTCCTGGCTGTATGCGTTCTTCCTCTGCTGCTCCAGATGTCGTTCTTTCCTCTTTAATTCGACATAGGCGCCTACAGGATCCTTTCTTAACTGGTCGACCACCACTCTCTGCACTTCTGGAAGATGCTCTGAGTAGAAGGACTCGCATTTCCCGGTCTTTGTCTGTGAGAGGTAGCCCTGGGATGAGATATCTCTGATAGCCTGCGCCATTTCCCTCAGCAGCTCGACCTGTTCGCCGCTGTATTCGTAGTCACGAGACTCTGAGAGCACTACTGATGACGCGTCTGGCACTTCCTGAAGTATATTGATCACACGGGACATGACCTCGGGGTAGTCCTCTATAGATGCCCCATAGATCGATCCAAGCATATTGACGTCTATACTCCCTGTCTCATCATCGTACTCGTAGTCGAAAACGTCTTTATCTCTGACACTCATCCTAGCATTATTATTTCAGCGTATCTCAAATAAAAGATGTGCCACAGCAAGACCTCATAAACCAGATCGTGAACCGGGTCAACGACTTCAACAGAAGGGTCAGGAACCTGGAAGAGAAGATACGCAACCTGAACGCCCGGGTCAACACGCTGGATGATACTATCCTGAACAAGACCAAGGACATCAGTAATGACATGCAGGACCTTGAAGAGGATCTATCAGAGCTTAGAGACCGTATAGCGAACATGGAGGTCGATATAAAAGAGATCAACAGGGAGAAACGAAAATACGTGACCTCCCAGGAGCTGGAGGAGATAGAGAACTACATGGACCTTATGAATCCTATCCAGAGCTCTTTCGCCACGAAGAAGGAGGTAAAAGAGATGATAGGTGATAAAGAAGGTGTTTCAAAGAACGAGATAGAAAAGATGATTGACAGAAAGATAAAAAGGCTTCAAGACAAATCCAGTGATGAGGACTCCCAGAAAGGAGTTAAATGGGATTGATGAGGTTGATTAGATGAAATTCAAGCTATTCGGAAGGCTAAGAGGCGATGACGACTCAGTGAACAGCTCTGACTCCGGAAATACAGATTTCGGCGGGACCAGTGACCTGGGAAGTTCTGCCAACAGCTCTGAAATGTCCTCCTTCGGCAGCAACCTTGAGAATACCGTAGAGAATATGTTCTCACAGGGGTACTCTGAAGAGGAGATACGCGACGAGCTTTCCGGACAGTATTCACAAAGCGACCTCAACGAGGCCATAAACCACGCCGTCACTTCTTCAGCTACCGGTGGCACTGACAATGGCCCGGAACCCATGACCCCGTACCAGGGAAACGAAGAGGCGGTAAGCCCCATGGATCAAGGATACGATAACGACGACAATAACCGAGGACAGGATATGCAGCAAAACCAGCAGTCTTACGACTCAGGATACGATTCCATGGATTCGCAGTACTCACAGAACTCTCAGCCACAGCAACATTCACAGCCGCAGCAGAGTTCAGGAAATCAGAACGTGGAGGAGCTTATCGAGACCATAGTAGCGGAGAACTTTGAACAGGTAGAAAAGGAGTTCGAGAATGCTTACTCAGAGATCGATGATCTTAAGGAACAGGTAAACGATCTTGAGGAACGGGTACACGATCTCGAGGTCAGGGATGATGAAGATCAGCAGCAGTTCGTCCAGAAGATCGACGAGCTCGAGGACAATATCGACTCCTACCAGTCAAGAATCGGAGGTCTCGAGAAAGCGTTCCAGCAGGTGCTTCCATCACTGGTAGATAACGTGAGAGATCTTACCCAGCTGGTGCAGGAGATCAAGCAGGAGCGAGGCATAGAGACCGACTCCAACGTATCCCAGGATGATATAGAGGATATGGATATGGACGACTGGGATTAACAATCTTCCCCATTTTTCTACAGTAGACTACTTATTTTTTACAGAACTCTGGATAGACTTCAGTTATCTAAAGATACTTATTGCGGTTAAGAGGGAGATCATTCGCTCGGTGTGACAAGCGATATCACTATTATCAGGAAAACAAGGACCAGTATAGGCATAACGACACCATCGAATAAGCTCCCCGATCCTGTGCCTAGATCTATGTCAACCTGGGTTATGAGCGTTCCGATTATACCTATAACTATGAATATTATGGCTCCCAACGCCGCAAAGTTGCCCTCGATCTCGGTGTACTGTCCTACGTCTACACCAGCCATCGTCAGCAGTATGACGAACCCGAATATCGCAAACGTTGAGAATGCGATCACTGCAGCAAAGTTCGTGAAAACTCCTTCAGGTACGAACAGGTAGATGCCTCCCATCGCCAGAGTGGCTACCGAGAACGAAAGCACTCCGTTCACGCTCTGCTCTTCAAAGAAGTCTGCCTTGTTGAGCGCTCCGTAGATGATCGCAAGCATCATCAGCCATGGGAAGAACAGGTGAAATATGTTCATCCCCATCATCGTTTCTACTATGCTCGCAAATGCTCCCATCTCTTTGTTTCACCCTAGCTGCTTGTAAACAGTTTCTTGAATATGTCTCCTCTGTCTGCGTCATCGTCCGTATCCACGGTCGCCCAGTATATCCCGCCCCCGATTATCACGAGGTACAGCAGACCTGAGTTCATCAGGAAATCAAATATCTGACGTGGAGTGTATCCTATAACCGGTATGGCTGCTCTTGGCAGGAACGCATAGATGCCTTTCGACATGAAGAACGCTCCTGTAGCTCCAGCGATGACAAGTATAGTTATGATCGGTACTTCCTTACCATCCATATCGATACCGAGTATTCCCAGGAACACTAGAAGTCCAAGGATCCCCACCATACCGATCGCTATCCTCGCAGAGTAACCTACGAAGAAAGACTGGTAAACCGGGTTCTGGTACAGGAAGTAAACTGTGAAAAGTGAAAGTATGACCGAAATTATGGCCGACATCTTTGTCTTATTATCGGCGTTACCAACGATAGGTACGTTCTTCAAAGCCAGGAAGAACACTATATACGAAAGTAGGAAAGGTAAAAGGAGTGTGAAGAAATCGTTCTGGGCTGCTGACTGTAGTATGGTTACTATTCCAGATGCCACTCGACTACTCCCCCATGCCCTTGTTTCGCTCGTTCATCTTGTTCCGGTTCATCAACCATAGCTCTCTTGCTATGATCATGAGAGCTGTCATAGTGACCCATGGCTGGATCAGCTGTCCAAGGGACAGCATGTTGACGTTCTGTGTGCTGAAGAATATCGCCCACAGCAGCACAACGATGGTGCCCAGCGAAAGGAAGGCTATTGCAAACTCGTCAACCCAGTTCTCAACATTATAGAGGTATTTGTGTAGTTTCTTTTCTCTCATGGGAAGCCACCCATACCCATGTTATTCCGTTTTCTCATGTTCATCGCTTTTGCAACTATAAATCCTACAACTACACCAAAACCGAATACTGTAGGGTTGTTGAATGCACCGGTTATTATTGCGCTTACGCCTGCAGCCATTTTAGTCTCCTCTTATACTTGTTTTAATTATCCTTGGTTTAAATATTCTAGAGTGTTTCACGGATATCACTGGTTCAGAGCCTCACTTATCATGCTTTCAGCCTCCCTGAGTTTCTGTATCTCCTGCTCCGTCAGTCCTTCGACGTTACCCATCTGCTGATCTATCTTTTCGATAGCCTCTCTCATGGCTTCTATTCTCTGATCTGTTGCCTGGGCGTTCTCATAGTCGAAGTTGCTGCCGAAGTGTCTTTCAAGCGCCTGAAGCTCTCTATCGATCTTCGTCGCCTCTTTTATCTCGGTCTGTATCTGCTGCTCTTCCTCGACATCAGGTTCTAGTTCCTTCTCAAGCAGCTGTCCGGCTTTCTCAAGCTCCTCCTCGATCATCTCTTCTTTACTGAGAAGATCCTTGAACATCTGCTGGAGTTCGCCTTCCTCCTTCTCCTCGAGACCTACCTCCTTGGCAAGTTTTTCATCATGATCCTGTTTGGCAAGCTGCTCAAGAGCCTTGTCTTCATTCTCAACTTCCTGTATCACGCTCTTAAGCTCCTGTATAAGCTGGTAGGCCTGTCTGAAGCGCTGGGCCTCTCGTTCAACTCTCTGAACCTCATCGCTTACTTCTTTGGCCTCTTTCTGCTCGATACCGAGCTCGTCCTGGACATCTTTCTCTATACCCTGGATATCCTCTTCCCATACCTGTTTCAGACCCCAGTACTGGGAGCCGTAGAGCTGAGGATCCAGTCCCTTAGAACTTAGAGCGTCTGCAGCCTGGTTAACCAGTGCAGTGGATCCTCCTCCACGTACGTTGACCCGCAGATGGCCGTCCTCAGTTCTGCTTACACTTATCTCTCCTTCTTCAGCCATCTTCACAGCGGTGTTGATAGTTTCAACACCTCTTGCAGCTCTCTGAAGTCTTTGCTGGATGTCCGATATATCTTTTTCTTCCTCACTTTCCGCCTCCAATAGCTCCTGGGCTTCTCTTATAGCATTTTCCAGGTCTCCTTCGTCGGCTTCAAGAAGTTCTTCGATCTCCATCTCGACATTTTTAAGTCCCTTGAGCTCGCCTTGAACCTTCTCAGCGGCGTCTTCTCCTTCATCAAGGTTATCATTAGCTTCGCTGTCCTTGACCTCAGATCCCGTCTTGTCCGCGGCATCCTTGACCCGCTCCAGCTGGTCTTCGATATCGCCCATGCTTGAGCTGGAACTATCAGGTACGACTCCTCCATCCGGCGATGTGGCGTTACTTGAAGTCATACTGCCGGCCAGGAAGTTCCTGAATATAGCCCAGACCGCTATCGCAAGTATCAGGCCGAATAGACCCCATGTGAAACCGATCAGTGGGGCGAGAGCCGGTCCTATGTACTGTGTACCGATAAGGGACACCACAGCGGCAAGACCTTTCTCATATGAATCAGGTCCATCTCCACTGCTTCCGAGCCCGGGGCTGAAGCGTCCACCGCTTCCTCTCTTGATCCTTTTGCTTATCAGCTCCCAGATGGTCTCTATGAACTTAACTGAGATGAAGTACAGTGCAAGCCATGTGGCAGCGAAAAATATCGCATCAAAACTGTTCTGTATCTCATACCACGTCAAAAAGTTTGCAACTCCCACTATAGTGTTTACAGCTGCTCCAGTGTTCCAAGCCTGAGAACTTCCGAAAGGTGCGGCAGCGACACTGGAAAGCATTGAAGTTGAGAAAAGGGAAAGAATCAAGGCCTTGATACGGTGGTTCTTATCCATACATAGTAACTAAAGTTCCGAAGTTTAAAAATATGCCTTAACAGTCCCGCTGAACTATCCTGTGAGGAAGAAGTAGAATATAAGCAGCACTGCGAACACTACAATCACTCCAAGCACTCCCATTATGGCCGCTGGAAGGAATGCTATACCTATGAAGATATCCTGTATATACTTCCAGTACGGTGTCGGTACAGCCATAGCCGTGATGAGAAGCGACAGTATGAGCGACTGTTTCCTTATCCTCTTCTTCTCCGCATCATTCTCTGTCAGAACGCTTGCGATGCTGTCATCATCCGCCAAGGTGAACTTGAGAGCGTTTTCGAAACCTCTCTGGAGTATTATCGCAACGACCATGAACGGTATGACCAGTTTCACGACAAGATCCTCCTGACTGTCATAATGCGGCAGACTGTAGGTCGATCCGCTATTAAAACCGGAGGCGCTATGCGCATCATTGTAGTAGTAACCGGCTGCCAGACCTGTCAAAAGCATGGTTATAACGGTGAAGAACAGTACCTTTCTAGAAGTCGAAGTCATCGTCTCCGCCTCCCATGTCCCCCATATCCATATCATCTCCCATACCCGAACCGCCGTTCCTGACCTTTTCGACATATGCCGGTATCACTTCATCCACCAGGAATCCGAATATTAGCCCTGAGATCGCGACGACCACCATCTGGGAGAAGTACTGGCTAAGTCCCGCAGATTCCTTGATGAAAACCGCCATTGATGTCGACGATAGAACGAAACCTCCCACCGCTGCGGCAGGGAATGCAAGGTATTTCCACGGGTCTCTCATGGTTAAAACTAATTTCTGAGCGCTTATTTAACTATCTTGGTCAAACTTTCCAAGCCTTTCAAGAGTCTCAAATATACCCCATGCGTAGATAACAGACTCCCAGGCCCTGATGTAATCCTCTTCCTCCAGGAAATGATGCGTATCATCTCTGTATGCCAGAACATTCTCCATCTGCTCGACCGACTCGTCTCTCTTCTCTACTTTCTCCTCGAGTCGTTCCAGCCATTTCTCGGTTTCTTGCTTTAGTTTTTCCTGGGTTTTATCCATCTTTTCACCTGTGGCCTTGAAGGAATTCTTCCTCCATGTGAGACGTCTCCCCAATTATAATTATACTGTGAGGGGTATCACCGAAATCCGTTCCTCCTAGATCAGAGATCTTTCCGACAGTCACCTTTTGAGAATCCTGGTTCGCTCGTTCGAGCACCACGGCCTCCCTTTCCTTGAGACCGGGTTCCATCGATGAAAGCTTTTCCAGAGCCTCTGAAGCATCGTAGTTGATGTCAAGAAGGACCAGGCTGTGAAGTCCGATGGAATCGTTGTTGCCTATATGTTTGATTATCGAAGAAGGCTCTCCTTGCCTTGGAAGAGTAACAGTTCTCCCGAACTTGTAGACGTTCAGGCCGGTCTCAGCCACGGATAGAAAGATCGATGGTGCGTGAACAACTTTGGTGTTTATACCCTCCTCCACAGCACGATGCTTGATATCGTAATGTGTCGTGGCGGTAAGCGGATCGCCTGATACAAGGAATGCCGTATCTTTCTCCTTCGCAGACTCTATTATCCTGTCTTCCTGCTCGACCTCTTCCCTTGAAAGCTTCTCTATATCTGTCCCTGTATCTTCTTCTAGTCGTTCTATATCGACTGTTTCTGTATTAGTGTAGAACTCGACGAAAGTCTGTTCCACTTCTTCAAGAGCTTCAAGCCCCTTCTCTGTTATCTCCTTATCTTCAAGTCCTAGACCGATCAGGTAAAGCATAGTTTTAATATTGGCAGTAAACTTTAACATACCGAGCCGATGAGACAGGAAGAGCTTGAGAAAAAAGTGACAGAACTGTTCGAGAGACAGGGGTTCAGAGTTGAGAAAGACGGAAACAGTCTGGCCGCTGTCAACGGGAAAGAGCTGATGCTGGAAGTGTTCTCATCAGAGAATTACAGTAAAGATGATGTAGTCGGGAACGCATCGGGAGAAGCGAACGTTTTCGTCGATGAAACTCTTGCTGGTGTGAAGGATCTCCTGGAAAACGATGTCTCTGTTATATATGAGGAGAAAGAAGAGTCTAAGTTCAACACACCATCCTATGAACTGATAGGCGATATCGCCGTGATAAATGATCTTGCCGGCGTTGACAGAGAGGAAGCTGTAAAAGGCATCAGACAGCATCAGAGCGTTAAAACCATACTTCTGAAAAAGGAAGGGCTGAAAGGAGAGTTCCGGGTCGGAGATTACGAGAAACTTTTCGGAGATGAAACAGAAACTATCCACAGAGAGTTCGGATGCCGTTTCAAGGTCGATCCCACTAAGACCTATTTTTCTGAAAGGTTCTCGACTGAAAGAAAGAGAGTTGTCGACCAGATAGAGGATGGAGAGAACGCTCTTGTGATGTTCGCAGGCGTAGGCCCTTTTGCGATCATGGCTGCAAAACTTTCGAACCCGAAAAAAGTCATATCAGTTGAGAAGAACCCTGAGGCCGCCAGGTACCTTAAAGAGAACATCGAGATTAACGGGGTCGAAGATATCGTGGAGGGGATAGAAGGTGACGTATCAGACGTGGTCCCAGAGCTTGGAAAGTTTGACAGAGTGATAATGCCGCTTCCAGGTTCAAGCCAGAACTTTCTTCCACTTGCTCTAGAACACACCCTGGAAGAAGGAGTAGTACATTATTACAGATTTCTTGAGGATGAAAACTGGGATGAACTTGAAGATGAGATAGTCAGTTCTGCTGAAAAAACAGGTTCCAGTTTCACAATACTTGACCGTACTGTGACCGGCGAACGTGGTCCCAGTGTCTCACGGGTCTGTCTTGACATCAGGAAAGGTTAGCTTTTAAATTAAGTTGCTACGGGTCAATAGCAAAACCCTTTTAAACACCAGGGCGTATATGTTACGACATGGTGACAATAAATGGTTGATGTATCAAAATGGCGAGATTACGCCGAGGGAAACAGAGATATGACGAGAAGAGATTTCTTGAAAGCCGGTGGAGCAGCAGTCGGCGTAACAGCCGTTGGAGTAGACGCAGTAGATGATAACGACAACATGTATACTCGTATAGTGAACGCCATACCCTCCATCCATGTCGACGTTAGTGTCAGCGTCGGAGATAACGGCGGTTCAAACGATGGCAGCCATGAAGGAACAACGACCAGTTCACCCGATCAGACCAGCTTCAAGAGCTGGGTCGACACATACGGCGTGAACGAATTCGCATCAGACCTCAGTGACCAGGGCGATGCTGCAGTCGCGGCGACCGAAGATTTCTTCGAGACGGCCTACCTGGATGCTGGAAGATCAGTAGACACAGCAAGCATCAGCGGAGAGATGTTCCAGTTGAACGACATCAGCACCAACATGTACAGCACAGAACCCGGTCTTGGTTACAGTCACGATCTGGGCAGCAAACTTGATAGAGTCGACAATGAAGGCAGTCTTGAAAACCTCGTTGAAGGCTACATAAACCAGAAAATGGACTTCTAGAAAATGGAAGAATATCTTGACGAGATTGAGGGCTGGATGGAACAGGTATGCGACGATGAACTTTCCGTCGAGGACTACGACTTCCTCGACAGACTGGTTCATGGAGGCTCGAAGAACAATGGCAACAACGGCGTTGCAAACGTCGGGGCCTACCTGGCAATCTACGAAGAAGACGGCGAGCTCCAGGTAGATGAAGAACTTGTCCAGACTCTTGATGAGCAGCAGGCTGAAGAACACTACGGCCGGAAGCGTTTCAGTAATATCGTTCACGACGCTCAAACTTCGAAAAGAGAGGACAATACCCTCCATGACAAAGGCGTTGACGGCCACCAGGTTATCAGAGAGTGGATAAACGACTTCAGGGACAGCGCAGACTGGAGAAACGTCCCAGACCCTCAGATATTTAATAATACTAATCCATATCAAAAATCCAAATCACCAAACGGAGGTGACAACACAATGGTAAACCTAGCAGCAGCAGACGACAGACTACAGTCCAAGTTCGACGATCTAGAAGAGACGCTGGCTGAAGACGACTACACAGAAGCCAGAGAGCACGTCTACGCAATCGCAGAAGATCTAGGAGTTAACGAAGAGGAACTAAGAGAGGCAGAAGAGAACTACGACGACCTAAGAGAAGCAACATATGCGATGCTTGGCGTTGCAGCAGACAGAGTCGACGACCTAGCGGAAGAATACGAGGGCAACAGAGCAGAGTACGAAGACCTCGTTAATTCACTAGAATCAGTAAGAGCAACCGCGGGAGACATATCACTCAGCGAAGAGCACAGGCGACACGTCGAGCAGGACGAAGAATTCGTCGAACGTTATCTAGACGGCGACGAAGACGAGGAAGAGTAATCTTCCCCCTTTTTCTTAATTTATTTTTCAGAGACACACCACCATCCAAAAAGCATATAAAAACTGTTACTACTATGTGATAACATGAGCTCAAGATCGGGAGATGACGTTGACCTAGTAGAAGCAGATGACAACCTGAGGTCAGCTATCAGCGAACTTGAAAGGATCGCGGACGAGTATGATGACCGCGATGCAATGAGCACACTCGATGACCTGAGAGACGATATCGACGACCTCCGGGACGATCTCGACGAGGCGGAGGGCGATTATGACGACCTCCGGGCCGCAACCGATAGAGCTCTAAGACAGTTTGAAAGCGATCTTAACAATGTTGCCGACCGTCTTGACGACCATGAAAACGTCAGCATCAACTATGACTCGTTCATTGAGGGCGACATCAATATTACTATAGAAGAGAGTGGTAAAGACGGCGATGGCATATACCTCACCAAAAGACAGCTTCTGGCCGGCGGCGCAGTCATGGCCGGCACCGGAGCCGCAGTTGCAGCCCCTTACAGTTTCGGAGGGAGCTTTCTCGGAGGTTTCTTCGGCGCATCCGGAGGATCCCGACCAGCACCCGCACCCGAACCAGAGAGAGGAGCAGTCAACCAGGAACTATTCAATATTGCCTGGGGAGAGATGGGCGAACAGAAATACACATTGCTCAGCCAGGATGCGTACCAGGCGTTCACGAACGGCGAGGGCACAGATCTGGCGATGATGGATGTACGATTTGAACCGGGCAACTCAGAGTACCGTTTCTACCATATAGATACGGGAAAAGTGAGTGATAATGGATGGAAGGACGCCACATCAGTCCAGGAGCTCCTGAGCGATTACGGTACTGCGACGCAGCAGCCATCAGACTGGAACTACCTTGATAACGATAATATAGCAGAATACTTGACAGACCTAAGTAAGTCGAAAAATCCAGAAAAACTTGATTTTGACGACTACCTGGAGGATTAAAATGAACATCAACAGCACACAGAAGATGGCACTTATAGCAATTTTGACAATAGCAATCTTAACACCAGCAGCAGCGAATGCTGCACCAACACTGAACTACGTGACAGTATCACCCAGTACCGTAACTGAGGGAAGCTCTGTCACCGTCAGCCTTCAAGCTGGCTCCCATAACGAGGCAGACCTGATAAGTGCGCAGGCAAGGCTCGACAGCG
>JBDGSN010000051.1:0-4312 GCA_042217505.1 Candidatus Nanohaloarchaea archaeon | reverse complement strand
CTTCGGCTGGCACATGAACGCATCCACGCTCTCGAACTCATCGGCCGCTACCATACAGAACAAGATACAGCCCTGAAAAGAAAAACTGCAGGGGTCGCCGTGAAACCGGTTAAAGCCAGCATCACCCATAATACGCCATGAGGCCTGAAGACAGCCGCCTCCACCATAATCCCGGGCGCCGGGCAGATAATCAACGGCCAGCAGGACCGGGCGTTCGTGATCTGGGTAGGCCTTTTCCTGTCGATAGTTCTCCCGCCGCTGCCGGTCTTCGGCACTGTAACCTTCGCCGGCATCTACGTCGCGAACATAATAGACGCGTACGACCCGGACGACCACTTCGACATAATGCATCTCAAGACCTGGGAGAAGCACAGCTGGGACAGGCTGGCAGAAAGGTTCCGCGACCGGAAGTAGCCACTCAATCTGCTTCCTCAGCTTACCCGTGCTGACGTGCTTCCCGTGCTCCGCGTGCATATGCGCGTGCGCCTTCTCGACGACGTGGTCCTCGTCCTCACCGGAGTACCCCTTCCCGCACTCCTCACTCGAACGATGCCATTAAACAGTCTTAGACCGCCTCCGTTACCCACCCATTTATGTACTGGAGCACAACCTTTGGGGGCAGAAAAATTAGAAGGCTCTCTAGTTTAAGACCCCATTTTAGACAATATTATTTCCGGATTCTGAGCTAATTGGAACTCGTCGTGATTATTCACCGAGACTAATCCTGTTTCCCTTTCGGCATAGCTCAAAATTGTCCTTATTGTCTCAGTGGAGATTTCACGTTCCTGTTTAATTCTGATATTTTCCTTAATTGCGCTTATCTCTGGTTTTTCATCTCTCACGTTCTCCTCTATCTCTTGGGCGGTTTCTATAACCAGTTTATCTTTACCTTCATCTGTTTCTTTTTCCTTCCAATTACTTTCGATAATCTCTTCTAGCTCCTCAGGCTTCTCAGCCGAATTTTGTATGATTTCAAGCAGCTCTTTCCTCCTAAAAGCAGCCTCTGAATGCTTCTCTAGCATCTGTTTTAACGACTCTACATTCAGGAAAGAAAATTGTTCATTTTGCTCTACCTGCCTTAAGAACTTGCTCTTTTCATGCTCATCCCCCTCAACCTGAAACGTCCTAGCTATACCTAAGGCATAATCGCAATCATCGGTTTCCATGTGTTCTAAAGCGTCACTGACGGACAAATCCGAATGCGATACATCACCTTGTTCTTTTCCTTTCACCTCAACCGAAATCCTCCTGTTCTCTTGACCATTCCTCGGCACTTCAAGAATTAGGTCTGAATGGCCCGACCTGCCATCATGAAGGGCCTCTATGCCTAAATATTCGAAGGCTTTTTGTACCGCCCTCTCAAAAGGTTCATCAGTTTGATGAGATTTCTCAACAAGATTTTCTCTTAAGTACTTCAATCTATCTTCTAGATATTCAGAGGCTGCTATCAGTGTCTCATCGGTTAAATTAACTACCTTATTGATTAAATCTTCATCTATATTCTCTGAGAAAAGCATACCTTCTGTGAGTAAATTCGCCATCATACCCTCACCCACAGCCTTGACAAACCCCTCATCAACAGAGTTACCTCCTGATTTTAAGGATTCAAAGAAAGGATGGCTCTGATTCACAATTATCTTATTATCCTCAAGTATAATCGAATTTTCCGAATCTTCTCTATTGCCTAACTCAACTTCAACTTTGTTCACACCTTCCTCTGGAACTTCTTCTCCCCTGTTTTGGAATGCTCCAATTAGGGCTTGTGTAGAATCATTTGGCGATGTTGATTGTATCCTTGATCCAAAGGTTCTGTTATTACCCTCTTCCTCCTCTTCTTTCTTTCTTGCCCTACTTGTTAGTTCGCTATAGAAGGCAGTCATCACCTTCCTAGCTAAAACCGCTTTTTCATCCTCGCCAACTTTATCCCTCTGAACTAACATATTTTCATCAAGTTTCGGCATTTCCATCTCAACTCTGCATCTATGCCAATATCCAAACTCTTTAGCCGGCGTATTGAATTTTGGATTGCCCCTATTCAGAAGATTCCCCTTCACCCTTATTTTGAAACCATATTCGTACAGGTTGCTTTCTTCCAGTTTAGAGCTTGTCAGCATCTCTTCGTAGATAGCTCCTTCAATATACACAACTCCTAATCCTGGAACACGAACTATATCTCTTTCATCTCCCTCTTCGTATAATTCTACTCTGTCGGTTTCCAACTCATATTTATCGGAAGGAACATCTCCTTCCTCATCGTAATCCCCATTTTTCATCCAATACTCTTTTAGCTTGGACTCCACACGGGCTATAGCCTCATCATCATTTGCAATATTCTCTATTTCCACTCTCTTATCAGGGAAATCCCTCATCTGGATTTCCTCATTATTCATGAAAATAGTGAAGTTCGCCTCCCGAGGTATCGCTGACCGAAACATCCTCTTCAAGTAATGAGATTTAAGCTCTGAACCGCAACTATCAGAATCAACATCATCAACTATAGCTAGAGTCCAATTATCCCAAGGCTGCTCCCAAGGATCCGGTATATCTTCTAAATATTCGGACAAGTATTCCTTAGCATCCTCTTCGTCCATCTGATAAATCTCTACCTCAGGCGGATCAGAAGTATCTCTTCCATGGAAATTATCCTTATTCAGACTAACTATTCTGGTCTCTCCTCCTTTAGTCGCGACATGAATCAGCTTATTTCCAAGAGAATAGGCTGCTAATTTACCGACCCCGAATTTACCTATCTGCTGTCTATTTCTGATTGAGCCATAATCAACCGTTCTTTCACGGCCCTCCTCAGCCTTCTCTTTCTTTTCGCCTCCCGCTATATTCCACAGAGTCTCTAAACCTTCTTTATTCATCGACTTTCCATTATCTAGGACCTGTAAAGAATCTTCTTCGTCATTAGGGGTCGAAACATAACACTTGGTAGCGCCCGCGTCGTAACCATTACACACCAATTCCTCTATTGCTCTTCGAGGACTACTATACAGGTGATTTGAAAATTGATCCACAAAACCGTATTTTACAGGGACGTCAAAACTGTCCTCTTGAACCGCGTTTTCTCGAAACTCAGACAAATCTACTTGTTCCGGCAAGCTATCAGGCCTTTGAACATATATTTTATACTTCAGTTATTTGAAACATGTTCCTTAATTAGTCCACCTAAATTTTCCGCGAGTTTCACGGGAACCGCATTACCGATTAGCTTTCCTAACTTCGTTTTAGAAATGGACTCTTCCTCATTGCCGAATCTGTAGTCCTTAGGGAAGGTTTGTAGTAATGCCCCCTCTCTAAGCGAAATTGCTCTATCCTGATCAGGATGCCCGAATCTCCCATTTCCATACCCGTAAAATTGAGTAGTGATAGTGGGAGCAGGCTTATCCCACTCCATCCTTCCGTAAACACTGACATATTTACGCCCGGAGTCTTTTTTGTGACAATCGAGCTTCAATTCGTCCGGCCAATCTTTCCAAGAACCTCCAGGTGTAGAGCTTCTTATTCTTTTGAGATTTTTCTCGCTTAAATCGGAGGCCTCATGAAGAGAGTCTTCCTCGTGCGTTTCTCCAGCACCAATCTTTGGCAAATCTCCTATCGCATTCCTCACTGTAGGATTATAATCCTCTGAGGGTTTCCTAATCTCTACTTGATCCACTTTAGAAGCGAGCAAGACCAGCCTCCTTCTCTCCTGAGGTACATTAAATTCTGGACATTGAACAACCCTATAGTCGACATTATAATCTGCCTCATCCAGTATATCAAGAAAGTCATCAAACACAGAGTGATTCCTCAAACCAGGAACATTTTCCATAAAAACTAGGTCCGGTTCTACACCCTCTATAAGTCTTCCAAAATCTTTTAGCAAATCCCATTTCTCGTCATCTGAACCTCTTCCCATCCTCGAAAAAGGTTGACAAGGAGCGCAACCCGCTAGTAATGAATATGAATCATCATCAAATCTTGATGCCACTTCTTCCTCACTTAAATCACTAACATCCGTATGTACAAAATCGGCTCCGTTATTCTTCTCATAAGGGTATTTACAATCTTCATCCACATCAAATCCTGCCTCAACATCTATGCCAGCCTGCTCTAATCCTTTTGTCAAGCCACCCGCACCACAAAATAAATCTACTGCTTTAATTTCGCCCATCATTTTCACTTTTGACAATCTTCTTTTTTGAGTTCACCCCTCTCAAATAAGTTTGACCTGAATGAGACACCTCCACCATAAAAAATAGCTCAAATTGAACGCCGGGGGCGGGATTTGAACCCGCGTGGGAGCGTTGCACCCCCAGTGGCTTAG
>JBDGSN010000050.1:0-11055 GCA_042217505.1 Candidatus Nanohaloarchaea archaeon | reverse complement strand
TCCACTAGCTCAGGGGTTAGAGCGCCGTCCTTATACGGACCTACACACAGAAAAACGCCACAAAGGCCTGTGTGAAGGCCTCTCACTGAGAGAGGCGGTGGTCCCGGGTTCGAATCCCGGGTGGACCAATCCATATTACATTGTGAGGTGTGGTCCTGCCCGGAAAATCAACGCGTCAGGGTTTCCAAAAATCCACACCAACCCTTCTACCACTACATCGACCTACTGCTGGAAGAAACGGAAAAGACCCGTTATCCTCCAAAATTTGAGCTAGATTTTTGGTCTCAACTCATAAAAATTTACAGAATCTTACAACAGTTTGTAGGAAGGTGTCTCCTTGAGATCTGTAGAGAAATTACAGTCATCCTATGAAATGCCGGAAGAATACGTAGAACAATTAGAAGAGAGAGGCATAGAGAATCTATGGGAACCTCAAGCTGAGGCATTGGATGAAGGTCTACTGGAAGAAGAGAATTTTTTGATGGTTTCCCCTCCTGGAACCGGCAAAACACTTTCAGCAGAAATTGTAATAGTTCATGAACTTTTAACTAGGAGAAACAGCTCAATATTTCTCGTTCCATACAAATCCCTGGCAGAGGAAAAGAGAGACAAATTCAAGAAGACTCTAGGCCAATTAGGCCTCAAAATTACCAGCTCCGTAGGAGGAGAAACTAAAGAAAAAGAAACTCTTCACGAAAACGACATAATAATACTCACATACGAAAAGTTCGACTATTACCTCAGAAACCATGATTCCTTTTTAGAAGGAATAGGATGTGTTGTAGTAGATGAGTTCCATAAGATAAATGATGAAAAAAGAGGACCTTACCTAGAAATTTCTATCACAAGGATAAAGGACAGATCTCCAGATACGCGGATAATCGGGTTATCAGCTACCACACCCAACGCAGAAGAAATCGCAGAATGGATGAATGGAGTCGCAACAGTATCAGAATGGAACAAAAACGAAGTCAAAGAAGGCATAGCGAAGCAAGAAAGCAGACAGATTACATTCTATGAAGATGACGAAGAATCAACTGAATCCTTCAACACGTACACGGGAGAATACAAGACAGATTGTGTTCTAGATTACCTAGAAAACGAAGAAGACTCTCAAGCCTTAGTATTTGCTCCCAAAAGAAAGTCCGCGCGCGATAAAGCTAGACAACTATCCAAATACATAGATGAAAACCCTCGCTCTTATAATCTAGATTTAAACAAAGAGGAATTAGATGAAATTAGCAAAAAAATCGATGATCTGCCTTACACCCAAGGAAAGACACTCAAACAAGGAAAAAAGTTCATAAAAAAAGGAATAGGCCTTCATCATGCCGGACTACCTTTAAAGGTAAAAAACGTAATTGAAGACGCGTTTAAAGAAGGCTATCTTAAGGCAATAGTAGCGACAACAACTTTAGCAGCTGGGGTAAACCTTCCAGTAGACAGAATATTTCTTCTCAAGCCAAGAGTTGGTGGCGACAGTGAAGAATATGGACGGGACCTAAGCACAGCAGAGTACAAAAACTTAGCAGGAAGATCAGGAAGACCCGATTATACAGATAGAAAAGGAGAAGCAGTAATATTTTCCCAAGGACCTCTAAAGGCGCAAGGAAACGTAAACCAGTATATAGAGGGATCCATAGATCCTGTTACATCCAAAATTGATTTAGCTGAAGATCCAGAAATTTTGCTTAACATTTTACAAGATAATAAGACAAGAGACGAAGTAATAGAGTTTCTCCAAGAGACACTCAAGGCACACTCAGAAAATAGCTATAATCTCGAAGAGGATATAGAAGTTAGCCTAGAACGACTGGAAGGTCTAGGTATGATTGAGATAGGAGATGATGGGTTTCAGATAACTGATTTGGGTGATTCAGTTTCCCGTAAATGGATTGACCCTAGAACGGCTAAAATAGTTTTAGACTACATAAGTAGTACTGAAGAGATCGAACTAAAGCATTTGCTTATTAAGGTAATTTCGTCTCCAGGAGTAGAACAAGAGTTAATGTGGTTTGAGAATGCATCTTTAAAGAATCGATCAGAAGTTGTAGAGGAGTATGGACTTCAATATCTAGACGATAAAGATGTAGAAAAAACATATGCAACGTACAAAGCAATTGAAGTCTGGATAGGGGGAGAAACTCTATCCGAATTTATTGAGGAATCATATTTGAACGAGGATCGCTGGGGGGTTGCTGACATAAGAGACCGTCTTTCTCCAACGATGTGTAGAGTTGTAGCCAATATAGGAGAAATTATAGAAGAAACATATCCTGAACTTGAAGAGAAATTCTCTGATGAGATAGAGAAAATAAAATATCGAATCCAATATGGGCTGACAGAAGATGAAGTTCAGTTTGCTTCAGAGGGAGTATGTTTTGACAGGAACATGATACAGCACCTTATTGATAGCGGATATGAGAACCCCGAGAGAATTATTGAGACAGAGGTTCATGACTTTCCTTTAGGTCTTCAAAAAGCCGTAGAACTGAAAACCCGCGGTATAAAGAACAAGCTGGAGGGCAGAGAAATGAAAAAAGAATTGCTCTTGACCAAGGCTCAGGAAAATAGAATGGATCCAGGATTCTATCAGAAGGTTCTAGAAAGTGATAAGGATGAATTTGAGAGCTACGCACTTGATCTGCTTTCCGATTTAGATAACTTCGAAGTTACTGAAGAAAATGAATCTGGCCAAGTTATGAAGCCGGAAGCCTACGGCAGAATTTTGGATGAAAACGGAGACTACATAGAAGATGAAGAGGGTAAACCAATTAAAATAGGGATAGAGGCCAAAACAAGAGAAAATTTGGAGGGTAAAGTAGGTCCAGAAAAAGCTACCAAGGTAGTTACCAAAGCTCCAGACGCAGATATTCAGATGACGGTAGGAAGCCCAGAATTCAATCAACCTGCTAACGATAAAGCCAAAAGAAACGACATAATATTGATTAATTCTGTTTCGCTGGCAGAAATTTCAATAAAGAACGAGATGGAAATCATAGAAGGAGAAAAACTCTATGAAATGTTCTCAGGCCGAGGGAGAATAAAGATTCCCTTTGAAAGAGAAATCCTCTACTAATTGTTCTCTATTACTTTATTGGTAAAGTCGTCCCAAAACTCCATTTTAGCATGTGGCAGATTTGGTAGCCAGCTGTGAAGTCTCAGCCATTCGCTAGTGTCATTGAATGGCGATTTAATGAAGAACTGCCCTTTACCAAAGCTGTCAGCGATTCTTCTCAGCTCTCCCTCATTTAATTCAGCCGCCCTAGCATTCTTTTCATTAGATTTCATAACAATACGTGTCTGGCACTGATCATTCACCACTTGTGCAATATCCTGCGGGCTCTGCGTACTAAGTATCAGGTTAATATTGTACTTCCTGCCCTCTCTAGCTAACCTCTCAAATGTCAGCTTAAGCCTCTCAAAAGTATCGCCTGAGCCCTTGAAAGGAGCTTTTTTCGGGATAACCTGGTGAGCCTCGTCAATAAAGACATAAGGGTTCCAATTCTTGTCCCTTTTCTCATAGAGCCAATTGATCATCTGCATCTCATACATTATCCTCTGTTTCTTGTCAAGATGCTCAAGATAAAGTATTACTGTAGACTCATCCTCTCTCAATTCTGAAAAAGGATTCTCGTCTTGATCTAGAGATGCGGTATCATTATCGAAGTATTTCTTAAGTGGTTCAGTAGTGCCTCTAATTACAGCATCTAAACTGTTTTCGCCGTACTTAGTACGGTTGATCATCACCCAATTTCTATCTTCATCGCTTTCAGCAGATTGTTTTCTATCTAAATAGCTCAATAGTTTACTTACTTTAACATCTTCTCCATGATTCTCCAAATCCTCAACTGCATCATTCAGTATTGGGGCTGCGTATTGTGAATTAGTCCGGAAAAGATATTCTATCTCTCGAAAGTCATCTACGTCCTTCAAACGCAATCCTATTTCTCTAAACTTCGCCTTGTCTGAATCTTTTTCCTCTATATACTTCTTTAAGGCCTTTAACCTATCTGGATACTCATTGTTTGATTGAGGGACAACCAACTTGAAGGGCCTCATTGCTTCCAAAGCCTCTTCACGTGTTGGCATTTCTACTTGTTCCTGCCATCCTTCCTGTTCATTTTCCTCTATTTCCTCGCTCAATGCAAGTTGTACTAAGTCTCCTTGGACATCAGTCAGAACCACAGGAGCCTCCTGCTGTTTCCTAATGTGGAGCCCCATCCTCTTCAGTAATACAGTCTTTCCCGATCCGCTTTCACCCACTACAAACGTGTGCTTTATGTCTAGATTATTCAAGTCCCATCTGTAAATCAGAAGATCTTCATGGCTATCGCCTCTGACTATAGGTTTGCTTTCGAAACCTACTGCGCCTAAAGGGATTCCCTGATCCTTAATACTCAAGAGATTTTGGAGTGATGGTTCGTCTTCGTCATTCTTCAAATCTGGGAATACCATTTCACTGTCGATCGCTGGAGGCCTCTGAACAGCTGATCTCTCATAACCTCCTTCATCCTTTTTTGTAAGCTCTTCCTCTAAATCTAAGTTAATTATCATAGGCTGATGAGAATGAGGTCCATTAGTCTCAGAGAAAATAGTAGTAGGGTCCTGTTCCTCTTCTTCTAAATAAAGTTTTTTACTTCTCTTAGGGAGGAAAGGCGCATATTTCTCCAACTTTTTTACTTGCGCAGATATCCAAGTTTTCTCCTCTCCCTTACTATCTCTGATAAGTGTTCTAGCTCCTACAGCTAGCTCCTCTAATTCCTCGGGGTTCTTAAGCAAATACTCAGCTTTCGCCCCATCTGCTCCGACTTCAAAAGGGTTTTCCACATCTAAATAAGGAGCTGCTGTAGTCTTCTCATCTTCATCACTTGTCACTCTGCCAGTCACCTAACATTTCAAGCCCTTTGTCTTCCAGCTTTAACATAATTTTGTCCCTCAAAATATTCTCTTGATCGTCTAATTGGCATAAATTATCTGCCCATTCTTGAACAAGAGGAATCTCGCCGCCCAGCTCATGCTGCCACACAACTAACCTCAATGCTCTTTCAATATCAAAATCATCATTTTCCCACATCAGCTTGGGAAATTCAATTTTAATGAATTCATAAGGCCTATTACGTGTAAGGTAATAGCAGCTAACAGGTTTAAGGGCAGGTTCCTCCTCAACTAGAGAAGATCTCTGCAGATTCACAGCTTCAATAAAAGGAGTCCTCTCTCCTGGCTCAACTATCTTGCCCAAAATTGATGAGTCTCCGCTTATACGATCCAATAATTCTTCTGTGATATTTTGATCTTCAAACCATGCATCCCTCAAATCAGTGTTCTCCTTCAAAGCCTCCAACAACATTGTAGAGGAGTCAACACGCTTTGAAACCGAAGCCAAAACGTGCTCATCCCAGTTGAAGATGTAATCTCTCATGGCATTTATCGTGTCTTTCTCAAAAGCACTTGAAGACAGTAAAGCGCCATCTCTAATAGTAACTCCTGGAACATCATCCACTTCTTTAAGCATTCTAAGTTCCAAAGTCTGCTGGAATTTAACCCCCCAACCCATAGCTTCACTTGTGGGATTACCGGTCTCTTCATTCGCCTTCATCAAGAATGGTTCAATATCATCCTTGTCTTTTAATTCTGGAAGAATTCTCCTCTTTTCATCTTCACCAGTCTTCAAGGTATGCCCATACAAGTCTGCAATCTCATTAAAAACTCCTCCCTCAGAAATGTAACATCCAGAACAATCAATAGTCTTAGTTTCATGATATTTCCTCTTCTTCTCCTCAGTGTATTCGAACTTCACCAGCCCAGCCTTAGCTAAAATACCAATAAATGCCGGGGGCCCAACCCTGGTATTGCTTCCATCAATACTGTTAATCTCTGTTTCTCTAACTTGCTCAGGATTGGGATACTCCACCTTCTTAGGTTTATGAGGCTCATTATCTTTATCTTCCACAAGTTTAGTATGCGCAAAAGAAGACTGCCGACCATCTCCTTCTCTAATCTCCTTGATTCTCTCAAGTTCATCCTCTGAAAGAGAAGGAAATTCTTCAGGAGGGCCATGAGGAGGCTTATTCTCATACGTTTCTCCATCCTCCAACTGGTCTAGAAGCCTATCGAACCCCCTCGACATAATTAATATTCTAAATCGAGTTTTTATAATTCTAAAATAAACCTCATACCCAAAAGTTCGTTACTAGTCCAAAGCTTTCTCTACGTACTCTTCTATAGGCCTATAGGTCCCCCTCTCGCCCGATAGGTCAAATCTCAAATTTTGAAGATTGAAGACAGACTGCCTCTTTATGCCGGGGAACTGGAAATCAGTATTATGAACTTAGGTAGGGACATATCCTGGCTTCCGTTATGGTTACAGCTGGAGTCATAGATCCTACTATAGATCAAATTAAATCTAGATGAACTCGGCGAGTTAGTATGTCATTTGGAGGACACTACTGAAGAGATTAGTGCACTGAATGGTCAGAAGGAAAATTTTATTTCAGCTAATAAACGGACCTCTTTGTAATTACCTTATACCGTTCGCTTAGTTTGAATGGTTGGCAGGCGGCTGGTTTGCTTTTTGCCATGTTGTTTTTATTGACTGTAGGTGCAATTTCGCTGCTTAAAGGTGGTTTCAATGGGAGAGGTTTATAGTATTTTGAGTTATCTGCGTCTAAGAAGAGTTTTTCCTTAGGGGGATTTCCACTTGAAATATTCCGTTCATTAGGTGAAGCTATATGCCAGACCCAGTTTCATGTGGAGTTACATCTTTAGATGTAAGAGGCCTTGAAGTACCTTCCTTTAGCTTGTTCCTGAGAATTCCAAGATCTTATAAAATGCAAAGACCTTATATTGTGGTAGAGGCATGGCTGGTGAGTAGACAGAATTTTTTGTCACTGATGCTTGGCCATGCCCTGATTAAAATAATTAGGTGATCTAGTTTTGATTTCACGGGAAAATCATGGTGGTAGGGCAAAGATCTCCAAGAGGTTTACAGTGTGAAGTTTGAGAAGCCGGAAGCTGAGAACCAGGGCGGTACTAAATGGGAGGAAGACGAAGTGGACAAACTTCTAGAGCTGGACAGCGATGACGATTATACTCTGGGTGATATAGCTGATGAATTTGAGGGAAGGAGTAAGGCCAGTGTGAAGAACAAACTGAGGAAAGTGAAGAAAGCTCAAGGAGATTATAATGAAACTCACAATAAGGACAAGTATGAGAAGAATTTGGCCTGGATTAGGACAATTTCTGATGAACTGGATGAGATAAAGGCTTTTGAGGGGTATTCTGGTATAGGTAACAGTGCTAGGCATTATCTGCAGTTTGTTGAGCACATGGATTGCTGTGAAATTGAGGATAAGAAGTTTGATCCTCTTCTGAAAAAGTTTCTGCGTGAGAAAGGCGGGCAAGTCGAATTCGATAAAGGAGACCATGTCAGAGTTGATTTAGGAGATAAAAGCGTCGAATGCTTCAATGAGGACGTCAATAACGTGCTTCACAGGAAGGTAGGAAATGAGGAGACCTACAATTTTGTGGATTTAGATCCTTGCGGAAGTCCTTTTGTTTCTGTCCCTCAGGCTATCCGTTTGATCGATGATGGCTACTTGGCTGTTACTTATGGTGATGTTGGTTTGAAGCGTTGGGGCCGCGACACTCCTTTGATGAAGGCTTACAGGATGCCTGCAGCTGATGGCATGTGGGAGGCCTTAGAATACATGATTGGATGGACAATGTTTGAGGGAGTCCGCCAGAGGAAGGCTGCTGAGGTCAGAAAACTTGAGGTAGTAGAGATTGAAGAGTTTGAAGGCATTATGGAAGGTACCGTCCGGGTGCTGTTTAGGGTAGAGAAAGTAGGGATTTTGAATCCGGTTATGGAGCACTTGCATGATGTCTTAGAAGGTTTTGATGAGGAAAAAGGTCCTGCAGCGGCTAAATATGTGATAGATAAAGACTGAATTGTTTCACGATAAATTTTTTGTATTCCTCAGCTCGATTTGTATTTGTGACTTATAGGCCTACTGAGAATACTTTGACCTTGAATGGGACTCATCAAGTTCTGAAGTCAATTCAGGACAGTAGTTCTCGTTTGAGTAATCCGGTTAGTTTCTCTCCGACTAGGGTTGAGGAGAAAGTCAAGGGCTATGATGTTGGTGTTGGAGGGGGGTCAAAGCTTTTGTTTTTCCAGTTTAAGAGGCCTAAAGAAATCAGTCCTTACAAGTTCCAGTTAAGGCCTAAGGAGAGAAAGCAGTTGATGACGCTTTGGATTAACTTCAGGCCAGGTGAAGCGTATTATGCCTTTCCTTGTGCAAATTCTGTAACTGATTTGAAGGATTTGACTAGTAAAACTCTTTTCGTTGATGCATGGGATATACTGTTTGAGACTACTTCTGTTTACGTGACTAAATCCTCTGGGACTGTTGATAAACAGTTTGAGTTTCGGAATCACATGTTTTCTGGGAAGAAGACTAGCAATGACTCGTGGAGATGGAAAAATCTCTTGACTAAAATAAACGGTTGTGATAGGGGTATAGTGATTGAAGAGGGAGAGGATGATATTTCTAGTCGAGTTAAGGCCAATGAAGACTTACATCCAGGTGTGGGTAGGAATTTTTTCGAGATATTGCAGGAGCTTAAGAATGAAAGGTTTGAGGAACGTTACGACGTTCGGGAGTCTGATGTGTTAAGCGAAAAAATAGATCAAATTGTTGAAAGGCAGAAGCTTCTTACAGATAGATATGGTTTGAATGATGTAAATGATGAAAAGCTTCGCAGGGAGTTGGAGAAAAGAGTTTTTAAGATAGCTGATCGGTCAGACAGAGGCATGAGAGGAAGATTCTCCATGTTTGACAGGTAGAAATAGAGAAAGTACGCAGGAAGTAAACTTTCAACTATGTAAGTTTTGAGGCCTATCTCTATACAGTATGTCTGAGAGGGAAGGAGCTGTTTCCGGGCGAGGATGTGGATGTTAATGTTTTTTATGTCGATATGCAGGGTGGTGATGCGTTAGGCCTTCGTGGTGACTTGGTTCGTGACCTGTCCGGTGTTCATGAGGATGTGAGGGAGGCCTTGAGTTATGGCTGGGATTTCGAGGCTTTCTCCGGTGGTGCGTGGTATGATTTCGGTGTTCGTTACGAGGGTGATCGTGGCCGTGTGACTGTTTTCGGGAGGCCTGGCGGTTCTATCGAGGTTGTTTACAGGCCTGATTCTGCTGCGAGGATGCCGGATTACGTGGATGACGAGGTCGATTTCCTGAACTCGAGCATTGATCCGGACGGAGTCTCCGAAGTGGAGAGGGATGCTGCCGGTGTAAGGTTCACGCTCGAGGAAGACGCGGATCTGGAGGACGAGGAGGTCTCGAGGTACGTCAGAGATGTTGTAGGCCTTTACGCCGGTGTCGACGGCGACGCGAGCTATCCTTCCAGGGGAGACGCTAACTTCCGGGATGGGGACAGGAACTGCTGGTGGATGTGACCGTCCAGCACAGGAGAATTTTAAATTTTGTCATCTACCGGTCACATATGCCTGATCTGGTTCCCCAACGTAACGCTATAACCTTTACTGGAGATTTTATGGGTGCTGAGTCCGAGGAGGATCTGTACAACATGTTAGGCCTTGATTACGGGGCCTCTGAGGACGAGGTCAGGGAGGCTGCCCGGGACTTGATGGGTCAGTACCATCCTGATAACGAGTACGGTGATGCTGATGCCTACAAGACTATCAGGCAGGTAAGAGATATCTTGACAGGTGAGGCCCTGGAGGAGCCGGATTTCCTTGATATGGACGAGTACGAGGACTGGCAGGAGGCCGAAGACTTCTTCTCCGAGGATGTTATGGATGAAAGGGTTTCAGGCCTTGACAAGTTGATGTACGGACGTTTCCGGAGCAGGATGGAGCAGCAGAGGCTTGAAGAGGCCTTGAAGGATGCCGATGAGGCCCGTGGAACAGATTACCATGAAAGATATCAGCAGCTTCAGGAGAGAAGGCCTTCCAGCATGGATGAGAAGGTCGAGACAGAGGTTCAGAAAGAGCTTCTCAAGGCTGAGGCCCTGGGGAGAGATGTGGATGAAGATGAGCTCCGTGAAGCGGTTGAAAGTCATTTCGAGGAGCGTAAGGAGAAGGTAAACGATGCTATAAACGTGCGTGGAGGTAGTTTTTCCTACGGAAGCAGTGAGAAGTATCCTGATCTGGTGGAGAACGAGTTGACGGATATAACGGCTCATGGAGATCTTACCTTTGTGGAGGAGGAGTCAGATCAGGATTTCCAGGCTGTTCCCCGTGCCGATCAGGACGATGAAGTCGTCCGTGTCTCCCTGGTTAGCGATGCCAAGGTTCAGAGAGATAACGATGTCTACGTCAAGGTTCCCGATGGTTCCGTAACTGTGAAGGATCCTGATCTCCGTGGTGCGATCCAGGTCTGGGAAGGAGACGTTTCTGTGGATCTGAACAGCTGGGACAGCTTCGGAGCGACTCCTCCCGTCGTCCGTGCCGATGCACCGGAAGTGAACGTCAGAGCTGGTTATGAGGAGCGTGGAAACGTCTACGTGCCGACAAAAAGGGATATCGATGGGAGGCCTGAAGCTGATCTGGCTGTAGAGGTGAGGGACGGCTCAGTAACTCTCAGGGACAGTCAGCCCATCGATTTCGGCACAAGCTCGAACGATCTGAAGGATCTCGGCGGCGGAAAAAAGATCGAGGATGTCGAGCTCAACTCCTACCTGGAGGACGATGACGACGATCCATTTGACAAGATTTTGTGAAGATAAGAGCTGTAAGGAGCTGTTCAAACGAGCTCTGAACTCATACTGGAGATTTTAAGGGTTGTATAGGTTTCAGTTACAAATAAGCTTCCGTCTAATCAGAAACTCTATCAGAGTTAAATGTTAAATTCGCTCTCTGATTCTCTATTTGCACTACTTCATCGCTCCAAAATCAAAATAAAGTTCTATTAACCCGTATTTAGGTAAAAAATTTAAGGATTGAGGGCTAATACCTGTATGGAGGTGATTGAAATGGATGATTTGAAGGGGACGGACGTTCATTTTCCGCTGTCGGCGATGAACC
>JBDGSN010000005.1:0-49654 GCA_042217505.1 Candidatus Nanohaloarchaea archaeon | reverse complement strand
TAGATAAAAAACGATACTGAGGAAGATAACTTATGGAACAGGCTGTCACGGCAAAAGTAAAACTGTTTAACTAATTTCCTGTTCCTTATATTTCTGCCATTTTTCTCTTTTTCTATTGAGGCAGACGCAACCATCATAGTAAATCCATCTCATAATATCGGGGACATAGCTTCTTCCGCTATAATTGATAGAATGAATGTCTGCATTAGATTCTTTCCTGACTTTGGAATTAGGATTAATATCTGCCTTATTTTTAATTACTCTGTGAAGCTCTTCTAGAAACTGCTTATTACCAATAATTCTCAAGATTAAACGAGTGTTGCCTTTTTTTCTTTTATGTATGCTTATAGAACCATCGCCGTCTATGTATCCTCTCACAAAATCTCTAATGTATTCTGATGGAATTGATGGAAAGTCTAGTTTTTTGGTTTTTCTAGGCACGATACCAAATTCTTCCAGCTGTTCTACTAATCTGTTGGAGGTGACTGTGTAACTCACCATCTTACTGCCATTATTTTCCCTTTCTTTCAAAGGGTGTTCGGATAATTCTTCTTTCAACTTCAACAAGTGGTTCTTATCTTTATAGCTCAGATATATTTGAAGAGATTTAGACTTGTATCCTGCCTGTTTCTGGACAGAGCCGTCTGCCGCTATAAAACCGAGCCAATAGGAGCTTTCAGAATTTAATTCGTCAAAGAAATCTAAATTAACATCATACTTTCTAACTCCTCCTCTTTTTTTCTTCAATCCTAATCTTTGAGCTTTATTGCGTATAGAAATTTCAGTTCTATAAGGCATAAATTCTTCTTTAAATTCCTGCAGGGTATAATCCAGATAATTTTCCTCAAGACTCTTAATCTCTTCTTCAGTCCACCTTTGGTCTTGAGATTTCTTCATATTATAAAGTGGTTTATCCAATATTAAATATGTTTCCACAACATATCCCGAAAGATTGTAGACTCAGTAGAACAAGGAGATGTAATCGTCTTAGAAAACCTCAAACACATCAGAGAATCCGACAGTAGGGATACCGAATGGGTTCACAAGTGGAGCTTCAGAGACCTTCAGGAAAAGATAGAATACAAAGCTGCCTTGAAAGGAGTTAAGGTCGAATACATCGACCCACAGAACACCAGTAAGGAATGCAGTGAGTGTGGACACATCTCTGATAACAACAGGCACAAGGGATTCTTTGAGTGTAAAGAATGCGGATTCAGTTTGGACGCAGATTTGAATGCGTCACGAAATATCGCCCAACGGTATATCCGGAATAATGGGCAAGCGGGTAGCTCTGTAAATCTGCCCAACGGCAAGAAAAGCCTGAAAGATTCGGGGAACAATGACTCTGAGAGGACACCTGCCTCGTCTGAAGAAGAGAACACCCGAAAGCCCCTTCCTCCCGAAGCGAAAGCATCTACTGCTTGAGCGAAGAAAGGTAGGGGTTATTTACCAGTAACTCTGGTGCCTTTAATCACCGGTTTCCCGGATTTTACGCCTTCCTTTTTCACGATAGCCATGCTACTGGTTTGGGATCCAATAATAATAGGTTTTTCGGTGGAGAATAGAAGGAAAAAGAGGGGGGAATCTACTCGATCCTTGGTGTTGGGATTGGTGGTAGAAGCCCCAGTGTATCGGAGATGCCGACTGCCTGTGAAAGGCATTTCCGGTAAAGGTCGTTCATCAACGGCTTCTGGACGTTTTCAGGCAGCTCCTCGTCTTCTTCCCAGGACTCGATCACTTCCTCGGTATTTCCTTTCCATAGAATGTTTCCTTCCATTGTAATCGAGGCGGCCTGTGTTTCCCCGACGTCGTATGAAACCGTGAACGTGAAGTCGATCTTCGCGACGTTGTCGTCGAAAGCGTTTACAGTTGCTTCCTCTACTTTTTCAATTACTGGCTGGTAGTTGACCTGTAGCTGGCCCTGTGCTGCTCCTTCTTCCTTGGAAGCGTTTAGGGAGTCGATATTGAATCCTACTATCATAATCCCCAATTTTCATGGAAGATTTAAACCGTTGACCATGAGTCAGGGCTTTTTATCATTTCATCATCCAAAATACAGGTATGGATATCAACTATACAGGAAAGCAGGTGGCGATACTTTTCGTCGTTCTACTTATATCAGGAGGATACGCCTTCGGCACTATACTATCATACGCCGGGCTCGTAGGAGGTCAGAGCAGCGGTAACAATCAACAGCAGCAGTTCAACGCACAGTTGCCGGACAGGAACTTCAAAGAAGGTACCTTCAACCTGTCAAACAGGCAGGAGACCATCATCGCATCGAAGAACGATGTAGTCTTCGTCAACGCTTACTACAGGACAGAGCAGCAGAAGCAGCAGTTGATGTTCCTCAAGCAGATGACCAGTGATTTCAATGACAGGGTCTATGCGAGCGTGATGAACGGTTCAAAGGATTCCAGTCTGGCCATTCTCTACGGTGTAAGCAACTATCCAAGCGTTATAGTTGTCGGCGGGAATCAGAACTATCGTTCAAGAGCTTTCAGCGATATAACCGAGAAAAAGGTGATAGACTCGATCTGTAGTGCGTTCATCCAGTTAAAGGATTCGAGCGCCCAGTGCGTCTACTAGAAACCCTCCTTTTAACCCTACTTTTTATTTAGGGTTTTACTATAACCCTTTATGGACGAAGACCGTCTACGTGAATGGGTCAGGAAAAAACTTGACTCCGGTGTCAAACCTGAGAGAGTCAAGAAAAGTCTTGAAGAGACAGGACACGACCCTTCCGTTGTAGACAAAGTCCAGGATCCTTTCTCAGGCACCGAAGAAAGTTCGGATGAGTCGTCAGAAAGCGCTACGCAGGAAAACGATAGTATAGATGAGGAAGAGAAAGAGCTTGATGAAGACCTGGATCTTGCAGAATCCGGTTCAGAAGAGAGCGATGACGGTATGGAAAGCTTTGACTCCGGTAGTCTGGATGGTTCAGGTAGGAGTCTTCCGCATATATCAATCAGCCCGGATCCTTCAAAAAAAACAGTTCTTGGACTCGGCGTTCTCGTACTTCTGCTACTGCTTGTTGTCGGGATCGGAGTTTTTGCTCCAGGTCTGGGAGGCAGTATCAGCAGCGGCGTATCGAACGTTGGGAGTATCGCTCACAATACGGACAGTGGAAGCACAAGCACAGTTGAAGTGGATAAAGGTGTTACCGGTAAATGTCCTGACGGTTCAGGTGTAGTCATCAAGTCGGTCAGGTCCTCGGGTGGAAGCACCACGGCTACGATCTTCGTGACCTCTGGAACTGTCAATGTGGTGTTGAATGTCTACCAGGACGATAACCTGATCGGAAGCACATCAAAGGAGATATCAGGTACATCCACGATAACAGCTTCAAAGACCGGTAACAAGGTCGTGGCACATCCTTACGGGTGCCAGAAGATCATCGACTCTGAAGCCTACTGATCTTTTCGACCCTGTTTATTACTGGATGTCGAAGGCTTTGGCGAAGTTATCATCGCCCTGGACGTTTTCAGAGTACTTCTCCAGGTTATCCCTGGCTGAGTAGTCCTCGTGGTATGAGGCGGATACAGCTCCTTTCTCACCAAAAAGCGTTACGGATGCCTCGAACTCTCTTGCCAGTTTTCTACTTACCTGGATGAGAAGGCCGACGTTGTCGGTAGGTACTTCCTCCTTCACGGACCGGTCCTCCATCTGTCCTCTGACATGTGCCTCTATATCGTTTTCAAGTCCTTCAACCATCTTCTCCCTCTCTTTCCAGCAGTTGAACAGGCTTTCCGCCTTTTCCACTGTTTTCTCTCCCTCGACTGAGGGCATATCTATTTTCTGGTCAAGGTAGCGGGAGAGCTTGGTTATCTTATGGTGGAGTTCATCGTTCTCCTCAAGGAAGCTTTCGACGGTTGAGACAAGCTGGTCCGATTCGACGGAGAAGATATTCTCCAGTGCTCTCTGCGCCTCCCTATGGTTGTCCGGTTCCTCTGCATTCAGAAGCTCGGATATCTCTCTTACACGGTTCCTTATCCCGTTGATGTGCTCCTTGGCTGCGTCGCCAGCTCTATATTCAAGTCTTATGACGCCGTCCTGTATCTTCCTTGAACCTGTTACAACGAACTCGTCTGCCTCCGAAGTCGAGGATAGATGGGTTCCACCGCATGCCTCGACGTCTACGATCTCATCGTCCTCTATCAGGACTATCCTTATCCTGTTGCCGGGGACGGAGCCTCCCTGGTAGATCCGGAAGCCGTACTTTTCCTCGGCTCTTGTCTTGGTCATCGTTCTCTTGTTTATCTCGTAGTCGCTCCAGATCATCTTTCTTACTTCTTCCTCTATCCTGTCCAGGGTCTCCCTGTCGATATTCGCATAATGGGTGACGTCCAGTCGTCCTTTCTCAATGGATTTATGGGCTCCTGCCTGCCATATGTGTTCCCCGAGTATCTCTCTTGCTGCCCCGTTCACCATGTGGGTCGTGGAGTGGTGCTGCATCAGCTGGAGTCGTCTCTCCCAGTTTATCCTTCCTGAGATCCTGTCTCCTTTCTCTAGGTCGTGGTCCGGAACTTTGTGCAGAACGATGTTGTCCTGCTTCTGGACATCGATGACGTCGAACTCATCGTCTCCGTGGACGATTCTTCCTTTATCGGCCTCCTGTCCACCACCTTCTGGGTAGAAGACGGTCTGATCGAGTATCACCCAGTCATCTCTTATCGCTACGACTTTGGCATCCATCTCTTTCTGCTTCTCGTCCTCGTAGTAAACTGTCTCCGTTTCCTGGACTCCTTCGAGGTCGAACTTATTCTCCACCTTTTCTACTTTAGCTTCCTCGGAGGTGATCCGGTTGTAGAAGTCCTCCGGTACTTCGAAGCCATAGTCCTCCATCATCTCCGGGCTCACCCCGTGGCTTTCGTAGAGCTCTATCATCCTTTCAACGCCTGGCTGGGAGTCAAGCTTCTCCAGTTTTTCTCTCGCTTTTTCCCTTGACTTCTCGTACTTCTCCGCCTCGACTTCAAGTATCTCGTTTACTGAATCTATCTTTTCAAGTAGTTCCGGGAACATCGGTGAAAGCTCTCTCGCATTCCATTCCGTGACTTCTCTCATGTCCAGGTCCCAGTCGTACTTCTCGATGAAATCCTTAGCCCGCCTGTAGATAAGTCTCAGGTTGTGGCCTCCACCCGTGTTCGATGGAAGCTTTCCATCCGCTAAAGCGAATAAAAGCGCACGTGAGTGCTCGGCCACTGAGTAAAGTGCGGCGACCGGTTTTATCTCGTCCTTCAGTTCATCGACTTCTACATCCATCCTGTCCGCTATCTCCACCCATTTCTGGTCTATATCATCGACTTCGTCGACGTTGAGGAACGAAGAATAAGGCAGGAAGTCTCCCCAGATGTCCCCGTCGACCTCAAGACCGGTTCTTTCCTTCATCTTTTCCAGTGTCTGCGGCATGACGCATTCGTAGCTTGTCTCTGTACCGTTTGATATCCAGGCTATCCGTTCCTGGCCCATACCCATGTCCAGTACTTTGAGGTCAAGTTCCTCGTATCCTTCAGGGGTCTGCTCGTAGAACATGTAGACCTGGTTCCACAGCTCCAGTCCGTCGACGAAAAACTCCATGCATGCACCAAGGTTTCCCCCACCACCCCAGGAGTCCTCGTGAAGTATCAGTTTGTCTTCTGGTATGCCCAGTGCTTCAACAGCGAACTCGAACATGTCTCTGAAGTACCTGTCCTGGTCGTAGTCCTCCCGCTTGAAGCAGGTCTGGCCGATATGGTCGTGTAGAACGTAGTGTCTACCTGTGATACCGACGTTGTCGACATCGTTGAACCTTAGGGATGGCTGCGGTATTATTAATTCGTCTGCCGGCGGTTCTGCTTCGCCTGAAACAACGTATGGCTGGAAGCAGTAGATCGAAGCGCCTGTGAATTCAACATCAGATCTCCATCTTGCGATCGTTGGATACCGGTCTATAGCGGTGTATCCTCTGTTGGTCATGAAATCTTTGAACAGCTCCCATGACTCTATGTAGCTGTATGTTTCCTCGGTAGGAGAGTCGTTGATGAACGTGTATCCGCCGGAGCATTCCGGTTCTCCACAGACTTTTCTTTCCTCATCGCTGGACCAGAAGTACATGCCACAGTTCTCGCATCTAGATCTGTGAAATCCTTTTTCTCTCAGTACGTCGGTGGCGAAGAACTTTTCCGGGCTCCTGCTCGCCTCCTCTTTTATCTCCTTCTTCAGTTCGTCCAGCGATGGCATGTACAGGTATCTCTTTACACAATTTTTTATCTGCTACCCCGTTACTTCAGCTGGTTGTATGCCTCCGCCAGGATAGATATGCCGAAGACTGTGCCGAACGCAGCTGTTACCTGAGATACAAGGACTGTGGCAGCGTTGCTGAACACAAGTGCGGGTAGTCCTAGGACTATGCTTACCGCTGCCTCGATAAGGATCACGACTATACCCAGTGCGAAAAGTCTTAACCGGTCTCCTTTCACCATGTCCCATGAGCTTCCCATCGCCTCGATGAAGTTCTCATCCTCAACGGAGATGTATACCGTCCACATTATCAGGCTGACGAAGATGAAGATACCCGGGATTATAAAGAAGACCAGTCCGAATGCGACAAGCAGTCCGAAGGCGATGCTTCCGATTATGAAGTTCAAGGTCGCAATCCCTATCCGTCTCTCGAACAGGTCCTGGTCGATCTTTTTATCCTCTACAAAGCTTCTCAGGGCTGCGATCGTTGCCACTATAGATGCGAGTCCCAGGGCTAGCTGGAAGATGCTCCAGCTCAGACGGGGTATCTGTGTGTAGACCATGTGGTAGAAGTATGGGGTCGGGAACATCTGCATGTTGTTCATCACCGATACTCCGACGAATGTCGACAGGATGTTTATCAGGAAGAATATCCCGATGAACACTATTCCTCTGTCAGTGAATGTGGAGTGAAATCCTTCCCTTACTGCGTCGGAGATATCGAGCTTCATAACCTCTACTGGTATCTCGATGTTTAACCTCTTTGCGCTGGTCTGGATGAAAGAAAAAAAGAAGTGGGGAAAAACGGGTTAAAAACGCTGAGACGGGATCATTCGAGCTGTTTGTAGACCTCTACAAGTGTTCCCACCGTGTAGATGGCGAACAGGCTCGAAATGATGAGTCCGATCACCGATGCCAGGCCTGAAAGCCAGGTCGATGGAACGGTCAGGGCCAGCAGTGTCGTCCAGACAGTTGTAGGGCCCTGGAGTACAGCACCTGTAAGCAGGATCGCTGCGAACAGTACTGTAAGCTCGATCTTGCTTCCCTTTGTGGCAGACCATGAACTTCTCATAGCTTCTACGAAGTTCTGGTCTTCCAGGGCGACGTAGACCTGCCATAGGAGCAGACCTATCATCAGCCAAAGGGCCACTGGGAAGAATATGACTCCTGCTATACCGACCACGATGCCGAAGACTATTCCTCCGACTATCAGGTTGATAAGAGTCATCAGCCAGTTTCTCTCGAATGCTTCGTCTGAAAGTGCTGTGAGATCGTCCTGGTTGAATGTTCTCATCGCACCGTAGACGACAACCATCTCGGAAAGTCCGAGAATGATGGTCACGACGCCCCAGAGGTAGCTAGGTCCTGGCAGGGAGAACCCTGAGGTCGAGAGCCAGCTAGTGGTCGTCGCAAGCATCGCAAGCTGTAGCACGAATAGTGCTGATGCCAGTGTAAGCCCGTCTCTGGATTTTACATCCTTGTAACCTTGACGCAAAGCGTCGGCTGTATTCAGGCTCATAGCACGTTGAAATTGACTTCCTTTGTAAATAACGTTTGTGGTGGTTAAAAGAAAGAAAAAGGAGGTTTCACCGTTTTCCAGGCACGGTTAAAGCCTTTTTTCAAGCTGTGCCAGCAGTGCGAAGTTGTATGCGGCACCTATCAGTGATAGTGCGCCGTTGACATACGCTGTTATAGTGGGCATGCTGGTGCCGAACTGGCTGTCAACTACTCCGACAAGGGCCAGTATGACCAGGTAAGGTACGGCTGAAAGGAACATGCGAAGCCTTTCACCCTTTGATCTCTGTACTGCGTTGTCGAGAGCCTCGAAGGCTCTACCATCTCTTATCGAGATGCTTGGGAATGCGAGTACAAGAGTCGTGTAGATGTAGACTCCCACTATAACTGACACGAGTAGTCCCAGTCTGAAGGTCGTTGACTGGAATGCGCTAAGCATCCCAAGAGCTCCTGCGGCAGGTGATGTCTGTCCGATCGACAGCATCAGTCCAAATCCTGCGATGAGCATCGTTACTGCGCCCAGGATCCCGGCCAGTGAGGAACCTGATACCAGGTACCTGTAGAACGGCCAGGCCACGTTTTCCGTGTACTGGGATAGTTCAAAGCTTCTTTCTGAGAACGTCCTGAAAACCCCTACAAGGAAGACAGCGCCGAATACCAGGTATAGTATGGCAAGCAGTCCTCCGACAAGCTGAGTAACTGAGCCCTGCATGTTGCTCAGGTACATCGAAACAGCGTTTACTATAGCTAATCCAATCATGGAAGCGATAACTTTTGCTCCATGAGGGGTTGTCAGGTCCTTGAAACTAGATGTTATGGTGTCTATGACGTCTAACGCCATAAGGCAGCTTTGTACTCGACTTTTAAATCAAAAAGGGTCCTGGATGCGGCATATGGCTGTAAAACACCTGAGAACTTGCTTGACGGCCTTAGGATAAAGATAAAGGGGAAAAGTAATTGTGGAAGGAAGAGTCCTGTCTTAGAACAGGTCTCCTAGTCCTTCAGCTGCTTCGTCTTCGTCAGCCTCGTCTTCTTCCTCCTCTTCTTCCTCTTCCTCAGCTTCGTCAGCTGATCCTTCGGAAGAACCGGATGCTGCTGGTGCTGGGCCAGCTGCGACTGCTGTCTCCATAGCTTCTTCGATGTCAACTTCCTCGAGTGCTGCTACGAGAGCCTTGATTTCTGTGTCCTCGACGTCAAGGTCTGCTGCGTCGACGATTGCCTGAAGGTTTTCCTCGTTAACTTCCTTTCCTGCTTCGTGCAGGGTCAGTGCGGCGTATACTAGTTCCATCTTATTTTACACCTATTAACCCAGGATTCTCTCCCTACTCTTAAATAGACTATTTACATAACTAAGTATAGATGATGGAGGTAAAGTTCTCAGACCTGCCCGATGAGACAAGAGTCAAGTTCACGGATAAAGGAGAGAAGGAGTTCTGGCACAGGATAGACGAGTTCGGGGGGATAAAAACTTTTTCAGGAGCGTTCAACATTCCGAGTTCAAGGATGTACAACTGGAAGAGCAAGAGCTCATTTATCCCAGTTAAACTTGTGAAGACGGTCATGGGTAACGAGAACTCGGATGAGATCAAAGCTTTCAAGGGAAGAGGTAGAGGAAAAACCATAGAGGATCCGGAGTTTCCCCTGAAGATAAGCGATGAACTGCTTACAAGGATAGATGCGTCTGTGAACGTCAACAAAAATGGTTCTCCTGTCTACCAGGCCAGTGATCCAGGTCTTGTCGAACGGTTTAATGAGCTTCTACAGGAGATAGGATCGGTGCCGGTCAGGATATATCACCGGGAAGTATACGAGCTCCAGTACCCGAAATTTTTGCAGGATCTGATGTCAGACCTTGATTACGTTGAGGATTTCACTGCACTGGTCGATGAAAAAGGAGAGGTTGATCCGGATACTGTAGTCGCCGAGGGAAAGAAGGTAGCTCTGGATGATTTCGATGGAGAGCTTTATTCTCGAGTCAAGGCGCTTGATCTCGCACTTGCCAGAGGTGACTCCGAGAAGGTGGCAAGGATAATGAGTGAAGAGGCTAGAAAGGTCAGGAGTCTTGCAATCTAGACTGTTGGAACTCCAGCTCTATCGTATATCTGGGCGTTTCTCTCACCGGGACCCAGCTTGCCTATACATTTGTCCGAGTACTGGTCTGCACCAGTAGCGTGTTCCTGCTGGAAATTGCATCCTATCTGTTCTTGCTGGTTGGCCGTGTTCTGACCCCAGGTCATCTGCCCCGTGAATATGGATATGGCCACTATCGCAGTGAACAGTAGTACCATGACCGCTATGATTATCTCGATTGTCTTATCCATATTTGATCACTTGCAGGCCTGCCTGTAGTCGACGTAGTCCTTGTGTTTTAGCTGGCAGACGCTCTGCTGAACGTCGTAGATGCCGTCACCGTTTGCATCACGTGCGCAGTCGCCTTCAGGCGAGGAGACGAAGCATTCAGCCACTATCTTCTTCACGCACTTCACCTGCTGTACCCCTCTTGTCGGGTCAGGGCTGTATCCTTCCATGTGTTTTGTGCAGTACTGTTTCCATGAGGAGCGTGGAACGATCTCGAAGGTTGCGTTGTCGAGTATCGTGCCTGAAGGCTTCGTAAGGTCTGTGACATCTATCTCGCCTCCCCCTCCACCGCCAGCTGATAGGGAAGTTCTTGCGTTGAACCATCCTGTGGCAACAGCTCCTTTCGTGGCCTGGTATGCACGCCAGACACCTCTCTGAACGTTGGCTATGATGCCCTGGTCCTGGTTATCCCCACTGGCATCCTTGCTTTGGCTATCTCCTTTATTGCTGTCCTTGTTACCGTTCTTCTTTTCTACCGTCCTGTTCACCAGGTATGCTATCTGTTTACCGTCTCCCTGGGCGATAAAGCTCTTGGTGTACTTGGTCACGCCTTTTTTGATATCCCATCGCTTTGTATCGGTCGTGTTCTTCAGGACAAGAGTGGCGCCTCCTTTCGAGTCACTGGGTTTCAGCGTGACTGTGAGGGTCTCTCTTTTCCCTTCCAGTATCTGGTCGTTGGATGCTCTTACACCGCTGTTCTTATAGACCTGGTCTTTTGACGTGGATGTCCTTTCCTTGCCACTGTAATCGTTTGAACCGAGACCTGTGGAACCGTCATTGGCGTAACCATCCTGGCCGACTCCCTTGAAGTCCAGTACCGGTCCTCTAATGTAGAGAGTTCTTGATGGTCGAGGTTCTGAAAGTTTGACCACGATCCTGTCACCTTCGCTGTAATCAGAGGAGCTGAGCGTGAAGTTGTTGAAGCCTTTGATATCGTTCTGTGATACGTCAGGATGGGTGGATGGATCGATTATGAAGTTCTTGACCTGTTTGCCGCCTATATACAGTGTTCCTATATCCAGCGGTGTGTCGTAGTAATTGATTATATCATTGTCCAGAAGTATCTCGACCCTGAACTTGTCACCTGCTATCGGGAAATCAGGTTTCTGGAAGGTGACGTGATCTTCGTGGCGGTAACAGCTGCTATCCGGGCAGTATGTATCCATGGAAGGGCCGTTGAGGCTGAACTTGCTGTTCCCGTTTCTTCTTGAAAGCTGGACGCTGTAATGACCTACCAGCATATCCTTCTTGACTCTGTCGCCGTTCGGGAACACCATGTCGGCTTTCTTCTTCATCGTGACCTCGCCTATCTGGTACTTGTTACCGTTTATCGTGGTATCGGCTACATTGTCGATAGGCAGAACCCAGTCTGTTCTCGGCCGGGACTGTACGTTAGAATCTTTAACAGGTCCGTTCAGCATAAGGTTGTAGCTGTCGACATTAGGTGTCTCTCCCTCGACAACCACCAGAAATGTGCAGCCGTCTTTGACAGGCACTTTTTCCGGTCTGACTATCCCGTTGTACTTCCTTTTCTCCAGATCTGTGAACGGGTTAACGTCTATGGCGTTTCTCTTACCGTTCTTCAGAGCTTTATACTGTTTTGCGAACTCTGTGTTCATACTGGCCAGGCAGTTACCGCCTGAGACCTTTGAACTATCGCTGTTATCGGATCCTGAATCTTTGTTACCTGTGTTCTGATCTTTCTGGTCGCTGTTCTTCTTATCGTTGTTATCGCTCGAGATCTGTTTTGCGCAGGGATCGCTTCCAACAGCCATTCCCGCCTGGTATTTTAGCTGCATCAGGCCTGCTTTGAAGCCTGTACCGAAGTCCAGGCATTCCGGTGTTAGAGTTCTCCTGTCTATCTTCGACTGAGTTGTGGCCATCCCCATCTCGCCGTTGATCACGGCTCTCACGTCTGTTTTCTTCGCAGGCATCTTGAAACTTCCTGAAAGAGTGCACCAGTCACCTGAAAGAGAGACAGAGCACCCCGACTGTTTGACAGTGTGCCAGCCGTCATCCTGGTACTGGAGCTTCATGTTGCCTACAGGTTTCTTCAGCTCACCGGCGTTAACATCTCCATCGTAGTAGAACTTGGCCTTGAGCTCGACCTGGGTGTGCTGCTTTACGGTCGAGGAAGGGCTCACCCACTCTATCCTGAACGGGTTTGAACTGGAATCTCCTGAACCGCCAGCGGCAAGATTTGCAGCGCTTACTGTAGCTGTTATCGAGATCATCATCAGGGCTATTACCGCTGCCTTGTCTAGATCTGACATATCCATCCTATAATTGGGGCTTCTTGTTTTTAACCTATCCAGCTAATCCCTGCTGAAAAGCTTTTCCGGACCGACCGGCGGCCGCTCCAGCATCGAACCTTCTCTCATCTCTCTTTCAAGCAGTTTGGCGTACTCTGGATCGACTTTTCCCAGCAACAGGTACTCGACATCGTCCTCGTTCTCCCAGGTCTCGATAAAACCACCCATGTAGATGTGATGTCTTAATACTTCCCTGTTCCTCGCTGCAAGTATGAACGCTCTTTCAGGTGTGCTTCCAAGCGAGATAAGTTTCTCGACTATTTCCGTGAACTCCATATTCTCTGACATGTACTTCGCAGCAAGTATCCTTAGATTGTAATCCTGCTCCTTTGCCGGATACATGACCTCAAGTATTTTTTCTCTGTAGAGTGCTCCACCTTCTTCTGTCATATCGTAGAAAGGAGTATGTACTCCAAGGAACGGCGGTAGACCTGATTTTTCACCTACCTTCATGCCGTTGTACGCTCGGACTGCGTGGAAGATTTCATGTATCGCCACCATCTCTTTCTCCTCTTTAGAGTAGAGTCTTTCGCCGTCGCTTCCTCTTGCCACGACGACCTTCTGCTGCTCGGGAACGTTGTGACATCCTGGAACATCTTTTACTTCGACATCCCAGTCGAAATCCAGTCTCTCGATCTCCTCTTCCATCCTTTCCGCAACTTCTTCTGCTGCCACGTTCTTCTCCTGCTCCTCTACGTTATCCATATTCTCCAGCCGTTTCTTCGCTCTCTCAATGGTTTCATCTGATACCATAGGCCATATCTTCAGGCAGAGCTCTCTCCACGTCTCCCTGTCTTCGATCGAGTTGACCATGTTGACCCAGAGACGGAACTCACGGAAACTATCTCTCAAAAGTTTCTGAAACTCGCTGACAGTTAGATACTCTGCACCGAACTTCTCCAGTGTCTCTTCATCGATCCTTTCTGTCTCCTTCTCAAGTCTTGTCAAAAGGGTGAGCGCCTGGCTGGTCTCCCACTCAGGGTCCTTGAACTCGAAGTCTGGTTCGTATCTTTCACCGTTCCTTCTTTTCTCCAAAAATCTCTTCTTTTCCTCTTTCCTGTTAACTATCCGTGCATTTGGTATCCAGTTGATATGGATCAGTAAAGCACGCATCGCACTGTAAAGATCTTCTACTATATTCTCCTTCTCCAGTTCCAGCTCTGGTCTTTCATCGCTTCTAAGGTAGTTCCCAAGCTGTTCTTCGATATCGTTATCTGAGAAATCCAGTTCCATCTCTAGGACTTACTGGGGGCTGTAATAGGTTAAGGATTGCGGTCGGGTAGGTCAGAAAGAGTTCTTGTAAGAAAAAATTTATGTGAGGAAAGGAAGGAGGGGTTACTCCTCTTCTTCCCCGGACTCGTCATCAGATTCTGATCCTTCATCTTCCTCTGCCGACTCGTCGTCATCCGATCCTTCGTCCACTGAGTCCTCAGCTTCTTCAGTCTCGGATTCTGGTTCCTCGCTCTCTTCCTCCTCTTCGTCTGAGTTGAGGTCTTCGAGAGCTGATTCGATGTCAAGCTCGGAGTCGACTCCACGCGCGTTGGCCGCGGCGTATGCGACTGCTTCCTCGATTGTCTCTTCTACAGGCAAACCTTCGCTGATGGCAAGGTTCTTCGCTTCCTGGACTGCCTTCGAGATGATCGCCGGTGCTGTTGTGGAGTTGATGACTCCTGCGTTGACTGCAAGGTTGAATGCTCCTGCAGCTGCTGCCTCGACGTCACTTCTGTACTCCTCTGTGTCGATGTCGAGTTCTTCTCTTGTGAAGATCTCTCCGTCACTGTAGGCGATCTTGAGGTCCAGTCCTATCTCCAGTGGTTCGATACCGAGCTGGTTAAGGATCTCGGCGTCATCACTGGAGATCTCCTCGCCAGCTTCTACAAGCACGGCTGATTTCTGGACGTGGATCGAACCATCGTCGACCTGTACCTGCGCTCCAGCTCCCTGGAGTTTACCAAGCATAGGTCCTGGCCCGATACCTGTGTCTCCTTCCGGTATCTCGATATCGGTCGGAGCGATCTCGCCGCCCTGTGCTGCTGCCGAAGTCTTGTTCTTCTGGATAAGACTGAACAGCTGGAACGGATCCTTCTCAGAGAAGATGAGTGCTGGCTGGACTGCCTCGTTGGTGTCAAGCTCCTCTATATCGTCCTTGTCAGCGTCCTCTATCGCTAGGTTGATCAATGTCTTCCTTGACATCCTGACCTTTGCGAAGTCCTTCATCTCCTTCTTGATCTCCTGCAGCTGTCGGGATGGAAGGTTGTTCATGTCTAGCAGCCCGATAACCGGGTGGGATTCGATGTTCTCGACGAACATCTCTACTAGTTCTTCTTTCTCTTCTCTTGTCAGCTGCTTCGGTACTGGCTGTACCATCTTATTCGACCTCCACTGGTTGACCCATGGTGGTCTTCACGAGAACGGATTTGATGTTGTTGTCTCCCTGCGGGAGCTGTCCTTCCACGAACTCGTATACGGCGTTCGCGTTTCTCGCTACTTTGGTTGGGTCCTGGTCTTCTAATCCGATTTTGAGCTGGAGTAGAGGACTTTCTTTTAGTCTTAGTGTGACTGTGTTCCTCAGATCCTCTATCCTGTCTGTTACATCGCTTCCTGGCGGTGTTGGGTCCGGCATCATGTTTCTTGGACCGAATACCTGTCCCAGGTGCTGACCGATCTTAGGCATCAGAGGCGCCTCTGCGATAAGGAATGAGAACTCCTCTGCCAGATCTTTCGCCTTGTTAGGCTCGTCGAACATCTCTTCGAGCTCGTCCTCGCTGACCTGTCTGTCTGCGTTGTCTGCGTCGACTGAGTCTCCTATGACAGCGATCTTGATCTCGTCGTCTGCCTGGAAAGGCAGCTTGATGTCCTCGTTGAACCTGTTCTCAGGGTCGGAAAGATCCATGCCCTTGAAGTTGATTATCATGTCGATGCTCTGGGTGAAGTTTCTTTCCTGGTCTTCTTCCAGTGCTTCTTCGACTGCGTCTTCAAAGTTCATCTCTTGACACCTCTAGATCCCTTCCTCCGCCTCCAGGCGGTCATCGTATTTTCCTTCGTCGATCTCCTGCTGGACATCGTAAGCGTCCTTGCCCTCGATGGTTATTCCCATCGACTGTGCGGAACCGATCACTTCTTTTACAGCACCTCTAAGATCCATCGCAAGAAGGTCTGATTCCTTCATGCGTGCGATCTTGCATGCTGTCTCGAAGTCCATGTCGGCGACCTTTGTCTTGTTAGGTTCGCCTGAACCACTTGAGATACCTAGCTCATCCTTGATGAGTGCGGCCATCGGTGGTTTACCGACTTCGATCTCGAAGTCTCCGGTTTCCTCGTCGACTATGACGTCGACTGGTACTTCCATGCCCTGGAAATCTGCGGTTTTTTCGTTTATTGCTGACACAACCGCCCCTACGTCCACTGGGAGTGGTCCCAGTTCTGGTCCTAGGGGAGGTCCTGCGGAGGCTGAGCCTCCTTCTACCAGCGTTGATATGGTAGTCTTGTCTCCCATTTTATCTTTTCACCTTTTGAGTGTAATATCGTTTTTAGTTACTGCTGAGCTTTTTTCCGCACGGTATCGACATCGACGGTTGTGGGGATAGGAACTGCTGCGTCGAGCAGTTCGATCGTAACTTCCCTGTTGGTGTCGTCGATCCTCTTGATCCTTGCTTCTTCGCCTTTGAAAGGTCCGCCGATGACTTCCACGACGTCTCCTTCCTCGAGCTTGATCTCTTCTTCCTCTTCGCTGAGGTACTTCTCGATCTCGGAGACGTCGACTTCCTGGTCGATAACGCCTCTGAGATGCCTTACCTCGTCCGCAAGGTTCCTGATATCTTTCTCGGATCCTTCGATGAATACGTATCCTCTCAGGTCTTCTGGGTGGAAGACAGCTTTTATATCGAGGTTTTTCGACTTTACTTTACTTCTCATAGCGTTGATCGCTGTTTTTTCTCTTCCACGCGTGGTTCGTGCGGTAAGTATCATTTTTGATCGTTTAGAGGTATAGTGGCAGTAGGTTTTGTAGTACGTAGAAGATGAAACCGATTATTCCGATGATCAGTATGCCGACGCCTGTGATCTTGGCGCTCATGCTGAACTCTTCCCTGTCGGGTTTGCTTGATATCTTGAGCACTCTCTTGTACTCGTTAAGCTTGTTTCGGATGCTGTTCTTCCATTTTTTGGGTTCGAACTCCATACGGTTACACCTTCAAAGGAACCCTTGAGCTATAAAGAGAACTAGCCGTCTAAAGCCGAGTTCCCTTCCACCAAAGGTGGTAGTAGCGGGTCCTGACTTGAATTAAGGTAGCAAGTTTTATAAGCGGTTTCGCTAATCGAAAAACTCCAGGTCAGCGAAAAGCTGCTGGGTTCTCTCTTCACCAAGAAGGAAGTAGATGATCCATCCGAAGGGTATGAACCATATAAGAAGCAGGTAAATCAGTCTCTGCTCCGAGCTCAGATCCTTCCTCACAAGACATCTGAAAGTACCGTATATCTTTCCCGAAAAGCTCTACAACTCCTAAAAGCATAGCTGCCAGGAAGAACGTGCTGAACCCGAGTGCGAAGATCGCACCTATGATGTCTCCTGGGCTCATAGAGCCACGTTTAGAGAGTCTATTATATGTTTCAGGCGCTCAATAGCTTCAGGAGAAAGTAAAATAAGGGGAAAAGATTGAGTGGTTTAGAGTTCTAGATGAACTCTACGCCAAGCTCTTTCTCGATCTCTTCCTCGTACTCGTCCTGGTGAGTCTTGTCAGGACCGTAGATCTGAGGTGAGTCAACTCCTGTAACGATGATCATCGACTGGAGTGTGTTGTCCATGTCCTCTCTTACCTGTGCTCCCCAGATCACCTTTGCAGAATCATCTAGTTTGCCGCTTACGGTGTTGACAACCTCCTGCGCCTCGTTTAGTGATAGGGAAGTACCTCCTGTGACGTTGACCAGTGCGCCTTTACCGCCTTCGATCTCCACGTCAAGGAGAGGGTTGGATAGTGCTTTCTGGACTGCTTCTGTCGCTCTTGAATCCGTGTCGCTCTGACCCATGCCGATCATGGCGATTCCTCCTTCGCCCATCACCGCTCTTATGTCGGCGAAGTCCAGGTTGACGAGTCCAGGCTTGGTTACGAGTTCTGTCACTCCCTTGACTGCGTTCACGAGAATTTCGTCTGCGATCTTGAAAGCGGTGTTGAGTGAGACATCTGGAACAATCTCGAGTAGCTTGTCGTTAGGGATAACGATCAGTGTATCCACTGTATCTTCAAGCATCTCAAGTCCGTACTCTGCGTTGTCTCTTCTTGACTGTCCTTCCATCTCGAACGGAAGTGTTACGATACCGACTGTTAGAGCGCCTTCTTTTTTCGCCTGCTGTGCGATGACCGGAGCGGAACCTGTTCCTGTTCCTCCCCCAAGTCCACAGGTGACGAATACCATGTCGGCTCCTGAAACAGCTTCCTTAACCTTCTGCTGAGACTCCTTGGCGGATTCCTCTCCTACCTTTGGATCGGCTCCTGCTCCAAGTCCTCCTGTAAGCTCTTTACCGATGAGAACTTTCTTGTCTGCGTTAGCGTAGAGAAGATCCTGTGCGTCAGTGTTCATCGCGACTGTTTCACAGCCCTCGATCCCGACCTCGACAAGTCTAGAAATAGTATTGTTACCGGCTCCACCTGAACCGATGACCTTTATGTCGGCCTTTCTCTGCTGGATTAACTCCTCCAGCTCCTCATCAATATCATGATTTTTCTGCTTGTTCTGCTGAGGTGGTACGTTGCCTGAATTATGCTGCCTGGCTTCTTTGATCTTATCTTCCATGGACGAGAACCCTGTAAATTAGCTGGTTGTTGTTATGTATAATAGGTGACCATCAATCTATATAAAATTAGTTCAGGATTTTCAGGGCTCTGGCGCTCTGTAACCCGATATTATAAATAAGATTACTGCGGTAGAAACGCTTTTTTCGACAGTGAGCCGTCAGTGGCGATCCTTAAAGCTTTCCTGACCGCTCTTCTCACGCCATAGGACTCTACTCCTGTCACGTTCTTTCCCGCTGTCCCTGACATGTAGAACTCTCCGAACGCAAAGTACGCCAGCACCGATAAAGGCAGTGTCATCCTTATGACATCAGCGATGAACCATAGAGGATTCCCTGTTACATCGGAAAGAAATCCCCATACACCTGTCGCCAGGCTCACATACAGATAGATAGAGAAAATGGAGAGGAGCAGGTCGATGCCTGCCGCTGTTATATTGTCTTTCATCAGTCCTCGTCGAACTCTACTTCTTCAAGATCGGTGTACTCGAGGATTTCTTCCCTGATAGCGTCCTTGACTTCGTCAGGGAACCTGTGCGAGTGACCGTGTCCGTGATCGTCCTCGTGTTTGTGGATGATCGTCGCCTTTCCATCTTCGAACTCGATCTCTCCATGTCCAAGCCTGTACTCGAAGATATTTCTTGCTATCTCCTCATCGTCTTCGACTTTCTCATTGACTCTTACCCAGTAGGTAAGATCTTTGCCTGCGAGAGGATGGTTGAAATCTATCTTGATCCTTCCGGATCCCTTGGAAAGGACCTTCCCCTGCTTGTTACCTATCATAACGGTCTCGCCAACTCTTACGTTGACATCCTGTCTCTTGAACTCTTTCTCGGGATAGGTCTCGATCTCATCGCTGCTTCTTTCGCCGTAGGCCTTCTCTGAAGGTATATCGACCTCTTTCTCATCGCCTACCTCCATGTCGAGAAGTGCCTCCTCGAAGCCCTCGATGACGTAGTTCTCTCCGATCAGAACTGGGATCGGGTTGTACTCCCTGTTCTCCTGGTAGACTCCTTCCTCTTTTGCCTTTTCCTCGTCTGAAAGGTCGAATATTTCTCCATCAACCTTTCCGACGTAGTCAACTAGTACTAGATCGCCTTTTTCCATCTTAATTCACGGAAACCAAACCGGGGTTGAATATTAAAAGTGCTCCGCATCTAAGGGAGAACGGTTAAAAGATTTCTAAGCCCGATTAACTACTATGGATTGGGTAGATGATCTTCCAGATGATTTACAGGTCTCACTTGAACAACTTCTTGATACAGTAGAGGTCCACGACGATTCTTACCTAAACGCCCAGAACGCTTCGGTCGGCCAGATATGGGTAGCTATGTCTTTGATGAACAGACGCATACAGAAACTGGAGGATATAGTCTCAGCTCAGAGAAAGGCGCTCCAGGAGATGGACAACGCAGATGTCGACAAGCATCTCGATAAAAAACTGGAAGAAAGTCTCAAGAGATACTAGGGCTCTTGGTAGAAGCGTACCCCTTGCTTTTGGAACATTCTCTTATCTTTCTCTGAATAGTTCTCAAGGAACTTGAAAACGCTTCCATCGTATTCTTCTATTCTTTTCCACGAAAAATACGTATCTGCTTGCACATGAGTATCTTTTCTGTTCAACCTGTAGAACTTTTCATCTGGTCTTTCAGGGTTAACTTCTTCCCCATCGACCCTGTCCAGGTATTCTCCCTCCACGAGATCTTCTAGCTCATCGGAGAGATCGAAACCGGTAAAACTTTCGATATAACCTTCGGAAAGAGCCATCCCTGGATTGTTCTCGAGTTTATTATCTCAGTCATCTTTTTTCATCAGGCTTGTTATCTACTGCATCCATCTATTCCATCACTATCATTCCATCACTATCGCTGGTCTTCCAGGTTCAGCTCTTGAAGCCTTGTTCTCATCCGATTCTTCTTCCCTTTCAACAGTCACTTCGGCGTCGAACTCTTTCTCGATGAAGGGGAGGTTCTCCTCTATTATCTCGATCTCACGCTCCTCTGAGAATACTGTTGCTGGCAGGTCTCCTGGAGAGTTGAGGTAATCCTGGAGATATCCTTTGATGGTATGGGCTTTCTGTTCACGGCCACTCACCAGACGGCCCATCGCTTCACCGAACTCCGGTCTTTCCTCGACTACATCTGTTAGTTCATCGAACAGTTTGCGTTTCCATTCTTCTGCGACGATTATCTTGACCTTCTCGAAGTCGCCGACGATATCCGATACCTCTCTGATATCCTCGACAGTGTTCTCTACAAGCTCCTGAGCGTTCTCGACTTCTTCGTCGATCATTTCCTCCTCTGCTTCAGGCCATTCTGCCTCGGAGACAAAGCCTTCGTGTCCTATCTCTGACCACATCTCCTCGCAGATGTGAGGTGTGAAGGGCGCCATCAGTTTGATCTGCGTCTCCACAAGCTCGTTGACGACCTCTCGGTTCACCGTGTCGCTTCTCTTCCTGTACTTGTTGATAAGACTGTTCAGCTCGAAGAATGCGTTAAGGCCTGCTTTCCTTGTCTGGAAGCCTTCAAGTCCGTCCGTCGCATCCTCTATTATGTTCTGTAGCCTGGAAATCGCGTAACGGTCAAGGGTCGTCATATCCCGTTCCTCGCCGGAGCCGTGAAGGTCCATGTTCCGGTTGTAGAAGCTCTGGAGCTTGGTCTTGTACTGTTTCACATCCTCTGCTCTCCAGTCAAAGTCCTGCCATGGCTCTGCGCTTGCGAAAAGGAAGAACCTTGTGGTATCAGCACCGTACCTGTTGATCGCTGTATCTGGTAGTACGACATGTCCCTTCGATGAGGACATCTTCTCGCCCTCCAAAGTTCCCATACCCCAGGTCGCGATGCCCTGGGGCCAGTTCTTCTCCTCGAACAACGCTGCATGATGGAACAGCATGAACGTCAAGTGGTTCTGAACTAGATCGTTGGCAGAGGTCCTCCAGTCAAGAGGGTACCAGTAGGAAAAGCTTTTCCTCGCCTCTTCTACAACCTCGAGATCCACTCCGGTGCTGTCAGCCACTTCTTCAGCTGAACCTTTCTCGTTGAAGACGTAGTCGAAGAACTCGGGTTCCAGTTTCTCCGACTCCACTTCTTCGATAATATGTCTTATAGTGTAGAACGCCATGTAGATTGTTGAATCGCTTAACGGTTCTACCACAAAGTCTTTATCGAAAGGCATCTTTGTACCGAGACCATAGTTCCTGATAGCCGGCCAGGATTCAAGCCAGTCGATAGTGTGGTTGTAATCATCTCTTTTCTCCTCAGGGATGATGTTCATGTCGTCGAGGTGGTTGGAGACCAGGTCCTTCCAGCCCTTGTTGCCGTACTCGAGGAACCAGGACTCCTGGAGCGAGACTATGACTTTGCCTCCGCATCTACACACAACTTCTTCCGAGAAATCGTACATCTGGTCAAAGTATCCGTCATCCTCGAACCTTTCCCGCAGTCTATCCTTTATGCTGTTCACAGACTCTCCTGCGAACTCTCCGCAGTTAGCGTTCAGGGTACCTGTGTGGAACTCTTTCTCATAGACTTCCTGTGTCGCATCCTCCAGGCTCTCATCTTCCTGCGATGTAACGTTGAAGTTCTCGCAGGCCTCTTTTGCTGGAAGATCGTCGTAGCCTTCCATGTTTATTATCTTTTTAGGCTCTATCGCCTTCACTTCCGCCGGGTTCAGACCGTACTCTCTCAGCATATCCTCGCTTTCCTGTATATCCTTCAGGGAGATCCAGTCGTACGGTGCATGCGCAGGAACGGACATGACGACTCCTGAACCGGAATCCGGATCGATGAATGTCGCAGGAAGGATAAGCACTTCGTCCCCGCTCACAGGGTTCTTGACCTTTTCACCTACGAACTCTGATCCTTTCTTCTTGTTTACCTCTATGACCTCCCGGTCCTGGTGCTTCAGCTTTTCCGCTGCCTCCTCTGATACGATCCATCTTTCTCCATCGACTTCAACGACCTGGTACTCAGTCTCAGGGTTGACAAGTATGTGCGTGACACCGAAGACGGTCTCCGGCCTCAGAGTAGCGCATGGGAATACAGTACCGTCTGATTCGAACTTAACCAGTGCGTAATCCTGTTTCTCAGCGGTCTCTCCTTCAAGTATATCGTGTGTTGTAACCGGGTTCTCATCGTTGAGACAGTACTTTGTCGGATGCATACCTTTCTTGACGAAACCTTTCTCCTTCAAACGTTTGTACTGCCATTCTATGAACTTGCTGTACTGGTCGTCGTTGGTCGTGAATTCTCTTCTCCAGTCGACAGAGAAACCCAGGTTCTTCATGTTTGGCTTGTAACTGTTCTCGATGAAGTACCGTGCGAAATCCATCGGTTCCTCCATCGCTTCCAGCTCTTTCTCCGGGACATTATATGTCTCTGTTAATACATCCCACTGCTTCTCCTCGCCGCTTTTGAGGCGTTCAAGTGCTCCGATTATAGGGGTTCCTGTGACGTGCCATGCCATCGGGAAGAGAACGTTCTTCCCCTGCATCCTTTTGAAGCGGGTGAATACATCTGGCAGAGTGTATGTGCGGACGTGTCCGATGTGCATACCGCCGCTTGGGTAAGGATACGCTACTGTGATATAGAATTTTTCTTCATCTTCAGGATCTGACTCGAAAATTCTTTCTTCATCCCACTTTTCCTGCCATTTATCCTCTATTTTGTTCAACCTGTCCGCAAAATCCTCTGCCATGCAACCGGTTTTGCAACAAACTTATTTCAATTTGAACCCTTACACCATCTGTTCTACTGATCTGTACAGGATAAACGGGGGAGGTTGACACCTCACTAGTAATTTAAATGCGCATAATCAATGTTTTTCATACGATGACCAGGCTTATTTGTGTTAGTAGTGGCAAGGGAGGGACCGGCAAAACCACGGTTACATCGAATATAGGCGCGGCACTCACTCAGTTCGGATCAGATACTATCGTGCTGGACGCCAACCTTACCAATCCTAACCTGGGATTCCATCTTGGCATCCCGCTTTACCCAAAGACACTTCACGACGTTCTGAAGGGTGAAGCACACATAACAGAGGCCATGTATATCCACAACTCCGGTCTAAGAGTTGTGCCAGCAGGACTCTCGATAGAGGATCTTGTTGATACTTCGCCGGAGAATCTTTCCGATGTGCTGCTTGACACAGTCGGCGAACCGGATTTCGTTCTTGTCGACTCGGCAGCAGGTCTTGGAAATGAATCTATCAATGCTATAGAGGCCTCGGATGAAGTACTGGTCGTCACAAATCCCAACCTTCCGGCTGTAACCGATGCGCTGAAAACGGTTAACATCGCAGAGGAAGCAGGTACTGACGTTTTGGGAGTCGTTCTGAACAGGGTTACCAACCATGACTCCGAGTTAGATTCCTCTGAAGTCGAGTCAATGCTCGGCCATGAGGTCATCATGGAGGTCCCGGAACATGAAAAAGTCCAGGAAGCGCTCGCGGTCAAGAAGCCTGTTGTACACCATGCACCGGATCACCAGGTTTCTGAAAGGTTTAGGGCTGTAGCGGCACAAGTAGCTGGTATAGATTACGAGCCTGATCTCAGAGAGGAAGGATTCCTTTCAAGGATAATCGGAAAGTTGAGATAAGATGGGTTACGGAGACGAACTCCTTGTAAAGCCAGGTACGATATTTCTCGCCGTCATGATACTGGCTGTGGGGTACGGGCTGCTTCACTGGGCTGGTGGAACAATCAAGAACACCAGCAAGAAGTCTATGAAGCAGCAGGACAAGTCTTTCCACTGCAGCGGTATCTATATCAAGATGGCGAACCTGAACGTGACGGATTCACAGGTAAAGGCGTATTTCATGGTTAACAGGGATGTCAGAAAAGTCTATCTGAACTTCGAGGGTAACAGGAACGTCACGAGAGAGGTGGATTATCCTGGAGCCAACTCGCTGGAAAAAGTTTCTGTCCAGTTAAAAGACTTCAAGAAGGTCTCTATGCAGGCTCCTCCGTGTGAACAGGTTTTCGAGTACGAGTGATCAGGTTTTTATTGGGGTCTAACTAAATACTAGTTGATGACTCGAGTTATATCCGTTGTCTCCGGTAAAGGAGGAGCTGGAAAGACCACCATCACAGCCAATCTTGGAGTGGCGCTTTCACAGCAGGGCCATAATGTTTTGATCATCGATGGCAACTTCTCCGGGGCCAACATGGCACAACATTTCGGTCTTGGTTTCCAGGACGTTTCTCTAAACGACGTACTTGACGGCGATGCGTACATCACGCAGGCTGTCGCAAAGCATCCAGCAGGAGTCTCCGTTCTACCAGCATCGATACTCGAGTTCAACGCTAGTTCTGACAACCTTAAACATGCTATAGTAGAGTTCCTTGGAGACAAGGATTTCGTACTGATCGACTCCGCTGCAGGAACCGATGATGAGGTCCAGGCAGCTGTCGAAGCTTCTGATGAAGTGCTTCTTGTATCTGAACCAGAACTACCATCACTTACCAACTGTCTTGGTGCTAAGAAGCTTGCCGAGCAGCTTGACAGGGATGTGGTAGGACTGGTGATCAACAGTGTAAGAAATGAGAAATCTGAGGTCGATGACGAGGATATAGTCGATCTCATGGAGACGGATATAATCGGAAAGGTGCCAGACCACAAGCACGTCAGAGAGGGCATCGCTCTTAGAGAACCGGTTGTATCCTACAAGCCGAGCTCCAAGGCCTCACGGGCCATACAGGATGTCGCTTATAGGGTCAAAGGTGAAGAACCGCCGGTGAGAGGAATATCCTCAAAGCTCCGGTCCCGCATACAGGACATCTCACCTTTCTAGACTGTAAGAATTAAATTCACGGCCTGAGAATAATTTTCTATGACAGATCTCAAGCCGTACGAACAGTACCTCTGGAGTCCAAAAAGAAAAGAATACGAGGCGAACAAGATACCTGACGATATAGACTGTATATTCTGTGCACAGGTGGAGGGTGACGACCGTGTTTCATTCCTGCCTGTTTTTGAGGATGATTTTCTCATGGTCGAACTCAACATCTTCCCATACAATACAGGACATCTGATGGTCGTGCCGAAGAGACATGTCAATGATCTTTCAGATCTTGAAGATGAGGAAAGGAACAGGCTCTTTGCGATGGTGCAGAAAGTAGAGAAGCTTCAGGAGGAAGTCGTCGATCCAGCCGGGATCGATGTAGGTATGAACATCGGGAAAGCAGCAGGAGAGTCGATACCGCATCTTCATGTCCAGCTCGTTCCTATCTACGATAAAGATAGGGGTTTCATGGAGACATCTCTGAACACTAAGGTGATGAAGCAGTCGCTCCCTGATACACAGGAAGAGTACAAAGAAAGAGTAGATATACTTGAAGGATACTGGGATTGAATATGGTTTCTTTCTTCCATGCATACGATCTTAGAGGGACATACCCGGATGAGGTCTCCGAGCAGGAGGCGGAAAGAGTAGGGAAGGCATACGGTACTTACACAGATGCGGGAAAAGTCCTTGTAGGAAGAGATGGTAGGACACATTCTCCGAAGATAACGGATGCATTCATCGAAGGAGTCCTTTCTACAGGTACAGATGTTCTTGACGCAGGCATGGTTCCTACGCCGGTCGTCTACTTCGGGATGGTCGAGAACAACATCGATGGTTCGGCGGTCGTCACCGCATCCCATAACCCTCCGGAGTACACCGGCTTCAAGTTCTCAAAGACCGGTGCTCTGGCGATGTCAAGAGAGGGAGGTATGAATGATATAGAGGATATATACGAGTCGAACGAGTTCAGTGAAGGTGAAGGTGAAAGAGAAGATATCGAGCTTGTAGAGGACTACGTGGATTTCATAAAAGATGCTCTGGGGCTTGAGGAAGAGCTTGATCTCGTAGTCAACTTCGGTAACGGTGTAACAGGTCCTGCAGGCAGGAGGATGCTGGAAGCTCTTGGATGCACAGTCGAAGGTGTCAACGAAGAAGTGGATGGAGAGTTCCCTAACCATCTTCCAGCGCCCGGAGAAGAGGATGCACAGGAGCAGTTAACGCAGGCGATGGGCTCCGAGGATCTAGGCATACTTTTCGATGGCGATGGCGATAGAGCAGGATTCATACTTCCAGGATACGGCTATATAGCCGAGGATGAACTGATGGCTCTATTCGCTGAGGAGACCCTTGAAAGAGATGAGGGAGTAGTCCTCCATGACCTGAGAGCATCCAAACTTCTTCATGAAGTCGTGGAGAATAACGGTGGTGAGACAAGAGAATCGAGGGTAGGACATACATTCCTGTCCCAGAAGATACATGGCGATGACAGGATAGTGTTTGCGGGAGAGCTTTCCGGCCACTACTACTTCCCATCTTTCGGAGTTCCCTGGGATGACGGTCTTTTCTCAGCGGCCTTGATGTGTCAGATGGTATCTGAAAAAGATCTGGAAGATGTTCTTGAAAGCTATCCTGAGTACCCGGTCTCACCGGAATTGAGGATCGACTGCCCTGAAAAAGCCAAGAAACCTGTTATCGAGGATACTGCAGACTATTACTCTGATCACAGGACATCGACTATAGACGGGGTAAAGATATACTTTGAGGATGGCTGGGCGCTTGTCAGACCCTCCAATACTGAGGAGAAGATGAGTATCAGGTGTGAGGGAGATACTGAAGATGCTGTAGACAGAATACTGACCGACGTTAAAGGAAACGTCGAGAGGTCTATCGAGAGGCACTCTTGAACTCTGAAGTGAAGGATGCCGCAGAGATGATATCCCCCATCCCCACGGTTTTCACAGGGTTCTCGACTATAACTGTCGGTATAGCGACAGCCGTGTAACCATCTATATGGGCGATGCCTTCCCTGCTGAAGTCATCAACATCGAAGTAGTCCCCGAAGTTCTCAAGCTCATCGAGGTCGTGGATATGCTTGCCGTCCATATCGAACGCCTTTATCTGTGAGATATCAGGTATCTCGCCGTTCTGAGCCATCTGGATGGCTGCTATCTCCCCGTACATCATCGAGTTCTTGACATGGTCTGGACTGCAGTGGTAATTTTTTGGTAAAACCGCCAGGTGGTACCTGTAGGTGTGGATATGGACTCTTGAGAGATCGTATCTTTCTATCATCTTTTTCGCGAAATCGAATGCTTCACCAAGGTTGATCTTTTCACCGGCGTCCTCTATCGATGTCAGCTCGGAGATCTTTCTCAGCTCTGTCTCATCAAGCCCTATGCTGTCTACCTGTGGCAGTATATGTCTCAGGACGTGGCTGTTCAGTTTCCTGTTCTTGTGAACGTACTCCAGGTGAACAGGGCTATCTATCTTCTGTAGCTGTGACGCAGATTTCTTCATCTTCGCCTCGGTGTTACCGCTGGCATCGTGGAAGCCTGAGACTATCGCACAGTTTATGTTCTGATCTATAGCTTCGAGGTTGTCCTCTATACCCTTCCTGAAGTAAGGTCCGAACCCTTTCAGGTGATCCGAGACGATCATCCGCCCGGTCTTACCGTTCTTGAACTCAAATATGTGGTTCTTCTTTGTCCTGTCAGTGTTGGCAGCATCCCTGACGTTCTTCAGTATGAATTTCTTCTCTGTAACCGGGTAGAGAATGTTCTCCTCGAGCATCTGTGAAAGCTCTTCTGAGAGCAAAGGGGTGTAGAATATAGTTCCGTTACCTGTCTTTGCAAGGAAGTTGGAGATTATGCCTGCCTGTCCGCCTATACTGTCTTCCCCTTCGATCTCCACGTCGAAATCTTCTTTGTCCACCTCGTGGTTCTCCTTATTATCTATACAGTACTTCAGCGCTTTCTTCAGGTCGTCCATCGACGAAAGCTTCTCCTTCAGCTCCGGTTCTGTATCCTCAAGATCAACGTCCTCAGCGGTGTGAACTACATCAATATTTGCGTTAAAACCGACGAGGACATCGGCGGGATCCCTTTCTGTTTCAGGTATCTCCAGGTATCGTTTCTTCCAGGATCTGCGACTCATAAACCTTCACAGAGCTCCACTATCTCTTCATAAATATTTTCGGCCTTGACAACTCCTGAAGCGACAAGCACTCCCTCGCAACCAAGCTCTACGCTTTTCTCGACATCTTCCTTCGTCTTGATGCCGGCGCCTGTAAGTATGGGTACCTCAGATCGCTCCACTGCTTCTGATATCAGTTCAGGCTTCGCACTTGATACTGAAGTGTCTCCGCCGATAAGTTCTGGCGGTTCATAGGCTATGTAATCTGGTCCGAATTCTGAGTATCGGCCGCATTCCTCCGGGTCCTGGGCACATACTATCGTTGTAAGCCCGTTTTCGGATGCTCTTTTTATCGATTCTCTTACTTTCTCGGCATCTATCCTGTGCTCAGAGTGGTTGATAAGAGTTCCTGTAGCTCCGGCCTGGGCTACGTTCTCCGAGAGCGAGCTGCCTGTGTGGCTGCCTGGTTCGACCGGATCCACGTGCTGTGAGAAGACCGGTATATCGATAGATTCCAGTCTTAGAAGATCGGCGTCGGTCGGGACAGCTATAACATCTCTGCCCGTTTTCTCCGAGGCTTCCTGGCATTTTTTGGCTACAGATGCTGCTTTTTCACCCATCGCCTCAGAGTAGGTCTTGAAATTCACGATAATCATGAGAACTCTATCCTAAACTTTCCGTCGCCGGTATTTATAGCCTCAGCTTCGTCACTGAGTACCGTTACATCCCCGCTGTCGATCCTTATGTCAAGGACTCTGTCACCGATCTTTTTGCCCTTCCTGACAGCCTCGACTTTTTCAGGTGGTTTGATCACCAGGGTGCCGTCGACAGGTTTTATCCCCAGCATATACCTGTCGATCGCGTGAAGGAACATCCCTGCGCTCCAGGCCTGTTCAGGACATCCCAGCAGATCACCGGTCTCAGCGTTCACCACTTCTGGGAATGCGCCGGGCTGATCCTTGTCGACTTTGTGGGCCATCTTCCTGAGGAACGATTCGCCATGTGTCTCATTCCCGTGAATGAAGTTCGCCGAGGCCGCCCATGCCGTAGTCAGCTCCCAGACGCTTCCTGTATGGTATCCCTCGCTCTGGTAGGCAGGATCCATGGCGGAAACTGTTCTTGCACCGTGACGTGAGGAGAACTCTCCGTTTATCTTCTCCAGCTCTCTTTCAGCGACCTCCTCATCAAGCTGGTCGAACATCAAAGGGATAGCGGTGTTAATCGTGTTCAACTCGTTATCAAGATTATCCCGTACCCTTTCATCATCCACGAATTCCTCTAGACCTTTCTCCAGTCTATCCTTCCGCTCATCGTTCATTATCCGGGCGGCTTCAAGCCATAATGACTGGATATCGACCGCATTTTCCCGTTCCATGGTGTCCATCCATGTGCCTTTCGGATCGTGATCCACAAGGTTCCCATCCATCTTAAGAGATTCCATGGCTTTTTCCCTTGCATCGACAAGTCTGTCGGAGAGTCTGTAGTAGTTTTTCAGGTGTTCTGATGCGATTATGAACAAAGGTGCGGTATCATCCCTTTCCAGCTCTTCCTGGCCTTCGTCCAGATCGATGGTTCCCGGGATATCTTTTTTCGCAAAGTTCTCCAGGACGTCGTGAGCGAATTCGAAGTAACCTGCATCGATCAGTCCCATCAGACTCCAGAAAGTATCTCTTGCCCAGTAGGACTGGAACCATGGATGCCCAGCTATGATGCCGGGACCGTTCCTGTCGTAGCAAAGATTTTCCATGCTCTTCCTTGACTGTCTGAATGAGTGTCCGAACTCGTGCTGCAGTGAACCGTATACGTGCTCCATAGAGCTGAAACGTGTGTCGGAGCTCGTGAACTCGATCTCGACTACCCTGGTCTCTCCCGGTCCGAGTTCAACGTTGAATCCGAGATTGCCTGGCACCAGGCATCTCTGGTTTTCGCCCGGGTGATGGTTCTTGATGTACTCTCCACCTGTTTTCATGAACGTATGGTCGGAGGATACCATCAGTTTTCTATCGCCGTTTGAAACGGTCAACCGGTTCTTCCTGAACTCGGTTTCATAGTCCTCAGGTCCGATATCCTGGTCTTTCCTCCTGATATCGACTCCCAGTTCCAGGACTGCTCTAGCAGCTTTTATGGAGTCGGTGTTGTTCTCAAGAAACACCTCGAGTTTCATCCCGGGAAGTTTTTCAGGTGTGGAAACGACCTCTTTGATGCTTAGTGAGTCGGTCTCGTGATGGAAGACCATCTTGTCGCCGTACTCTGTGCATTCCAGTGTGTCGTTGTTAAGCCATAGGCCGTTGACCTTCAACGCATAGTAGTCGAGGAACTTGTAAGGTGGCACCCAGAAACCACACCATTTAGTATCAAATCCTGTACCAAGGTTTCTGTGGAGGAAACCGTGGAGGTTTGAGATCGTTCCGACGTAGTCTGACTGGTTTTCGTGAAATGTGTACTCCATAACTCTGTATAATTTCTAGAGATGGTTTAAAGCCATTATTTTAACCTTAGAGTAGCAAACGCACTTGAGGAGGTTTTTATACTGGCAGACCACAATCCAGTTATATGAAGCCGGAAAACTTCATCGAGATCTCATTTGAGGTGGCGAACAAGGTAGGCGGTATACACCAGGTCCTGAAATCCAAATCTTCGACGATGGATCGCAGGTACCGGAACTACATCACAGTAGGTTTCTTCAACCAGGATGCCTACAGGGATGAGTTCGTCGAGCAGAAGGATCATGATTATAGGGAGATATTCGATGAACTTGAGGATGAGTACGGTATAAAATGTTACTACGGGTTCTGGTCCGTTCCCTCATCACCACAGTGCATACTTATCGATGCGTCGGAGATGGAGGTATCGACCGACCAGATCAAGGAAGAGCTCTGGGAGAACTACGAGATCGACTCCATGAACACCGGAGGAGACTTCGATGAACCGGTCAGATGGAGTTACGCAGTCGGCAGATTACTGAAGAAGCTTGAGTCAGAGTTTGATGAGGATACTGTTGTACAGGCTCATGAATGGCTTTCCGGTCCCGCTATATTCCAGACGGAGTTCCCCTCTGTCTTCACGACCCACGCAACTGTTCTCGGGAGAGCCTTATCCAACTCAGACTACGATCTCCAGGGGGCTGTTGAGAGAGGTAATATAGAGCAGGGACTTGCCTCAGAATACGGTGTGAAAGCAAAGCATCAGGTCGAGAAAGCTGCGGCAGAGAACGCAGAAGTCTTCACCACGGTCAGCAAGACGACTGGAGAGGAAGCCACAGCAGTCCTCGAGGTGGAGCCTGATATCATACTTCCGAACGGCTTCAACGTTGAGGATTTCCCCAGCCTTGAGGAGCTTTCCTACGAGCACACGAGAAAGAAGGAGGAGGTCAAGCAGTTCCTGAGAGCCTACTTCAAACCATACTACGATGTCGATCTGGACAAGGATCCGAGGATAATGTTTATCTCGGGCCGTTATGAGTTCCATAACAAAGGTATAGATGTATTCATAGACGCACTTTCCAGACTTAACGAGGAAGAAGGAGACGACCTGTTCATATTCTTCCTGATCCCGAGCGATGTAAAGGGGCCGAACATGGAGGTCCTGGAGAACATGTCACTGTACCAGGAGCTTGAAGACCATGTCAACGAGGTCATGCCTGACGTCAGATCGGAGCTTATGACATCTCTGACCTCCGACGGAGACTTCGAATCAGATCTGGAGGAAACTCTTGAAAGCAATGATGGCCGTCTGGAATCCCTGCGAAGGAACTTCCGCTCCAAACAGGGAAATACGCCGCCGCTATCCGCTTTCGATCTAAACTATGCTAACGATGAGATGCTATCCTATCTGTGGGAGCAGGGCCTGAGAAACAGAGAGGATGACAGGGTAAAAGTAGTCGTTTACCCGACATATCTTTCAGTCGGCGACAGACTGCTCTCCATGGATTACAACGATTTCATAGTCGCATCAAGTGCGGGCATATTCCCAAGTTACTACGAGCCATGGGGATACACTCCTGTTGAGACTGCTGCAAACGGAGCCCTGTCGATAACCACGGACATGGCTGGTTTCGGCCAGTTCCTTCTCGAGAACACTGAGGAGGACGACAGGAAAGGCATACGCGTACTGGAGAGGAGAAACGTCGAGGATGAGACAGCAGCGGAGAACCTTTCCCAGCTGATAGGTGAGTTCGCCAGCTATCCCAAGACAGAGATCACGGAGCGGAAGCATAATGCAAGGAAGCTGGCCCAGCTGACATCCTGGGACAAACTTGGGAAGAACTATTTCAAGGCTCACGAGATGGCGCTTGAATCACGGTGATACATGATGGCAGTAAGGATAGAGATAGATCACGTAAATGAAAAAAATAGATCGGTTCAGGAACTTCCTGAAAACAGCAAACCTGACTTCTCAGAATACGAGCCTGATATCCGGGCGATTAAAGACGCTGTGGAGGAACACAGTGATGAATACGATAGCCTTGTGGTCATAGGGAACGGTGGTTCGATAACCAGTTTCCGTGCGTACCTTTACGCTTTCATGGATGAAGTTGACAAGGATGTAAGACTTGTCACGACCATGGATCCAGATTATTTGAACCGTCTTGACAGTGAGCTGGAAACTGATAAGACGCTTGTCATGCCGATAAGCAAGTCGGGTAACACTACAGGAGTTATAGAGTCTCTTCTCTACTTCATGAAAAGAGATTATCCTGTCTTCGCTGTGACCTCCGATAACGATGGAGCGCTTAAGCAGATAGTTGAACGGGAGAAACTCAGCTGGATAGAGCACCCGGATATAGGCGGAAGGTTCACTGGTCTGGTAGAGACAGCGTTGACCCCTGCAGCATTCGCCGGTATAGATATCGATGAGATCCGGAGAGGCGGTGTGGAGATGTATGAGAAGATCGGTCCTGAAAACCAGTACAATCCCGCATTAAACATCGCCTCGGCTCTGTACGATGCAGAGAAGAAGGGATACGAGCAGGTGTTCACACCGTTCTACTCCACGAGGATGTTCGGTTTCTATCCGCTGTTCGTCCAGCTGATGCATGAAACGGTGTGCAAGCATGGGGAAGGACAGTCGGTCTTCGGAGATCTTGGACCGGAGTGTCAGCACCACACCAATCAGCGAGTTTTTGGAGGTAAAAAGGATGTTATAACGATGTTCTTCCGCTCTGAAGTCCATGAACGAGAGGAGATATCTGTACCCGACGAGTTGAAGGATGTGGATCTTAGAGGCAGAGCATTGGAAGATCTTGATACTCATACATTCCAGAGCTCTCTAGAAGCAGAGTATGCCGGTGTGAAGGAGGCGATGAACGATGAGGAGATGCCTAACATGACTATCTCGGTAAGAGATGTTTCATACGATACTATGGGTAAGCTGATGGCTCTTCTCCAGTACATAGCAGTTTACTCGGCATGGCTGCGTGATGTAGATCCGTTCAACCAGCCTGATGTCGAAAAGAGTAAATCAATCGGGTTCGAGGAACGTTTTAAGCCATGAAAGCAGTACTTCTGTCACGCATGTTCCAGGAAGGAGAGGCAGCTACAGAGTATTTCAAGTCCATTGCGTCTTCGCTTGTCGATAACGGTCATGAAGTACATGTGATCGCATTTGATGACCGTTCTTACTACTCCGTGAGAGAGGAGGTCAACGTTCACCGGGTAGATCTGCCGTTTGAAGGCGACAATATATACAACTGGTCCATGATGATGAACAATGAGTTGAAGAGAGGGGCCAGAGAAGTCTTCGATAAGGAGGATCCGGATATAATACATGCTATAGACTGGACTGCGGCACCTGCTGGAGTCGTTCTATCAAAGACTTTTGATGTTCCTCTTGTGATGACGTACCAGTCCACCGAGAATATCCGAGGTTTCGAAGGCGATCATGCACCTATGATCTCAGAGCTTGAGTGGCAGGGCGCCTTTGAGGCTGATATCGTTATCGCAACGAATGATGACGTAAAGAACTCGCTTCTATTCGATCTCGATGTCCCGGAGGAAAAGTTGCGGGTTATAGACCCTTACGCCGATAGATGGCCGGAAAATGTTTTAAACAGTTATAAAGAACTTGTAAAACAAGAGAAAGAGGCCGAGATAACGTGAGACCGCTTTTCATAACCTGGGAATATCCACCACTGAAGGCTGGAGGGATCGCTGCGCACTGTGAAGATCTTGCCACTACACTGGCTGACCAGGGACATGAACCGGTCGTTATAACCTACGGTCCGGAGAAAGAGGTCGAGCACAGGGACGGAGTGGAGATACATAGAGTTCCGTCCTCTGATTCTGCAACAGATACTATCTCGTGGGCGATGTACCTTGGACACCAGATGGAGAAAGAGGCTATCGAGGTCTACAAGGAGAATAAATTCGATCTAGTTCATGCCCACGACTGGATGGCAGTTCCTGGAGCGGTCGGTATCAAGAAAGCACTTGACGTGCCGATGGTCTTCACTATACACTCGACCCAGAAAGGAAGAGACGGAATCGATTCACAGTACCAGAGGACTATCCACGACCTTGAATGGTACGGGACTTATGAAGCATCGCAGGTCATAACAGTCGGTAGAGACTTTCTTGAAGAGGTTAAGCATACTTTCAACGTCCCCGATGAGAAGATAAACTACATACCTAACGGGGTAGATCTGGAAAAGTTTGATAACCGGAATCCTGACCTGAACAGGCATGAGTATGCTCTTGGCTGGGAGCAGATAGTCTTATTCGTCGGACGGATGTATCCGCAGAAAGGACCCGGACATCTTATCGAGGCGATGCCGGGAATACTTGACAACGCACCGGATGCCAAGTTCGTTATGGTCGGCAGCGGTGCCACAGATCACTACAAATCGATTGCAAAGTCACAGGTCGGCAACAAGGTATATTTCCCTGGATATGTTTCAGATCAGGAGCTTGTAGCTTTGATGAAGAACGCTCATCTGACAGTCACTCCATCAGTCTACGAACCGTTCGGTATCGTGCCGCTTGAAGCAGCTGCATGCAACACTGCGACAGTCGGTTCCTACGTGGGCGGTATGAAGGACACGATAATCCATGAGTACACGGGCCTTCACTCCTATCCTGCAGATTCAGGATCTATAAAGTATCAGGTCACTAGAGCTCTCAATGATGAGGGATGGACCGACTGGATGGGCGATAACGCCCGTCAAAGAGTTGAAGACAACTTCAGGTGGGAGCAGATCTCTGCATGGACGACCGGTATCTACAGGAAGGCCGAGAACTAGTTCTCCAGTATCTTTGAAGCTTCCTCTGCCGAGATATCAAGTTCCTCCACTATACTTAAACCGCCGATCAACTGCATCGGCGTGTCAGATGTTCCTGAAAGCCTGATCACTGACCCTTCATCTTTCTCGAAAAGCGCGATATCGTAAACGTAATCATTATCTCCCTCATCCAGTTCATCTGCAAGGTGGCCGCCGGTCCAGTAACTGACTTCCCTGGCAGAATTATCCCAGTCTATCCCGGAGTAGTATTCAAGATAGTCGTCAAGGCCTTCAAGGCTTTCTGAAAGAGAGTTCAGGTCGTTTCCGAAAGACCGATATGCTGGACGCTATCTTGCGCTGTAACCAGCACCTCTTACCCATGAGCTGAAACTCATGGACGTGAAACGTTGGCTGAAATTCTTATACCCTCTCCAGCCAGTCGAACATGGCGTCTCTCATACGGTCTTCTGCTCTACCGGAGAACGAATGGTTTTCGCCATCAAATTTCATCAGAAGTGTATCGGTTTCAAGCTCTTTTATCGCATCAGCAGAGTTCCTGAAATGGACTGTGGTATCGGAACCGCCGTGGAAAATTGATAGTGGTTTATCAAGTCTCTGGGCTACATCGTCAAAACTGTACTGGTCGAAGTCCTCGTAGAAACGTTCATCGATGGCCTTGTTCCCGTGATGGGTGAACTCTCCTTTCTCCTCGACGACCGATCTGTACTTCTCCATTATCTGGTTGTATGTTACTGGCGCTCGACCTATCACTGCGTAAGGTTCAAGCTCAAGGCTTCCATGGAGAACTACTTTACCGCCGAAGCTGGAGCCGAACAACACGTAGTTTTCGGGCTGGAAATGTTCGACGACCGCTTTCAGGTCGTCTATCCTTGAACTTAATGTTTGATCGATGAATTCGCCATCGCTTTCACCGTTACCCCGGAAGTCAAATCTTACTGCATTATACTCTTCTTTAACAGCTCTTTCGGCTCTTCTCTCATAGCTTCCTTCCTTGTCGGAGCCGAAGCCGTGGCAGAAGAAAATCCATTTATCAGAGTCTGCTTCGTGATGTACTGTAGAGACTTCTTCTCCATCCTCGACTTTGATGAAATGTTTCTCGCTCATAGTTCAGTCTTCATCATAGAGTTTTTCAAGATAATCCAGTCTGTCCTCAAGAAGTTCCTGATGCTCATCCTTCCCCTCCTTCTCCACACGGTTAGCAGCCCAGATGGCGTCGTTGAATGCGATGAACTTTGGGAACTGTTCTCTGGTTAACTCGAACACGTTATCAAGCTCATAATGCTTCCTGAACTCCTGGAGAAATATCTTTCTCTGCTCATCAGAAAGTCTTTCATGCTCGAAGAAGTAGATTATCTCGCTTTCAGCACAGCCCAGTTTGGAGTACTCCCAGTCAACGATGAAGACGTCGTCTCCAGCAGCTCTTATGTTGAAACCCAGGTCGCCGTGGACCAGAGATCTTTCAAACATGATGTCCGGGATGCTCTCGACCAGATCCTTCTGCTTTCTGAAAAATCTGGTGATTCTCTCGTCCGGTTCATCCACCTCTTCCATGTACTCCTGGAAAGGTTGTCTCGAGAATTCCCTGAAATCTTCCTGGTACTCTTCCTGGAGACTCCTCTTCTTATCGTAGCTTTCATCTCTGAATCGTCTGTATCTTTCAACAGGGATGGAGTATATCTCCGCCATCTCTCTTGCAAGCGCTTCCAGTATCTCGGGTTTGAAGCCTTCCTTTCCTATATCGTTGGTTCCCACCATCGTCTCAAGCAGCACATCCCCGAAATCCGTGTTCTCGGAGAATTTCAGGGCTTGAGGAACGCTATCAACGTTCTCTCTTTCAAGGAACTTTAGAGTATGGTATTCGTTGGATAGACGGTTTTTTCTTGAAACATCTCTTGATATCCTCAGAACTTTTTTCCCACCCGGAGTCTCCAGGAAGCAGTTGTAGTTCGATTCTCCGGCAACTATCGATTTCAGTTCAAAACTTTCAAACCCCAGTGATTCTGGTCTGCTCTCTATCCATCCACGGATTTTTTCTTTCACTGTATCAGGTCTAAACTTATTTTCTAAGTCTTTTCTCCACCTGTCGCTGGAAATCCATCAGGTGTTCTGTGATCACTGCGAATCCCTGGTGAGGGTGGTCGAAGTAGGAGAAGTAGTTGTGAACGCTTCCGTCATCGTAGGTCTTCGTCGCAATGTGGTGCAGATGATCAGAGGTAAGAAACTTCCGCCAGACATCAAGCACTTCCGGGTCGTCCAGTCTCTTGACCCGTGATTCAAGCTCCTGCAGCTGCTCGAAAAGCATGCGCTGCATCGAGTTGCCCAGCCATGCCGACGCATCCATCTCCTGGTCGGCCCATGAAACCGTGTTGTACTCGAAAGCATCGAAGGTGCCGACAGGATCGTTTCCTGCGACCTCTCTCACCTTCCGGAAAGTAAGGTTTTCATGTTTCAGCGTCTCCTCTGGAAGTGCTTCCAGGAACCAGAGGATGCCGGTTCCCTCCCAGTGGTGCTCGCCAAAGGTCTCGTAGTCCATGAAAAGATTGACGTGGTCTCCCTGCGCCGCTGAAAGCCATGCAGCGTACTTGGATGCTGTGAGCGGGTACTCGTTCCACCATTTTGCGCTGAACCTGTAACCGACATCATCGGTTAACTGCCGGTTTCTCAGCATGATGGAGTTCCCGTTCTCCGTCACGAAGTCAGGTTGCGTGTAGTTGTAGTTAGGCGATCTCCATCCGAGTATCCTTTCCGCTCCCTCGGTGAAGACTCCTCTGTAGCCCTGTTCGGCTGAGATCTTTCCTATCTCGTTGTGGTATATCAGCTCGGTGTTCGTCATCACTTTAGGTCTGACACCGAACTCTTCGTTGATTATATCGTTGTGCTTCTGTAGCTGCCACTTGAACTCCTTTTTGTCATCGAACAGACCGGCTAGGGAGTGGTAGTGTGCCTGGTCGATGAAATCTATGGTGTCATCCGGAAAACGGTTCAGCATGTCTATAAGCTCCGGGTGGTACTTCTTCGCCTGGTCGATCCAGGAACTTGATATCGAGAAGTTGACCTTGAACTGTCGATCCCTTCCCTCAAATCTTTTGGCCTCACGCAGAAGTCTTTCGGTTGCAGGGAAGTAACAGTTCTCTGCCACGTCCCTGAAGAAGTGCTCATTCATCTCATCGTCGAAGTATCTGTCGTAGAGAGTCGAGGCGTTTTCATCAACACCGTCTATCCTCAGCCTGTGCGGTTGATGCACCTCGAAGGAAAGGGTTATCGGGAGCATAGAAACCTTTTTTCCAGACTGGTTTAAATCGACCACGGTGGTTAAAAACTGAGCGATTCAAAACAGAACTGTGAGCTACCAGAAAATCCAGAGAGATGATGGAGTCGAGATAAAAGTAGAGACAAAGGAGAAGGTCGCTGTGGTCGTCAAAGGCGATGAAGAGAGGATATACCTTCCCGATGTCGACGGCGATGACTCCAGTTACTACCTGGAAGAACCTGAAAGACTTCTGAAGACAGAGTACGGGTACAGGGTCATCCATAGAGGCACCGTGAAAGAAGTCAAGGTGCTTTAGATGGAGGAAGACGTCAAGAAAGGATATGAGGAAGGCCATTACCTTGAAGATTATAGAGAGGGTAGAGAGTTAAGAGAGACTGAAAGAGAACTGCTCGACCAACTGATCGATATGCTGGCTGATGGTTCAAGGATTCTTGATCTGGGCTGTGGAAACGGCGTTCCATTCGATCTTTACCTGGATCAAAAAGGATTCGATTTAACAGGCGTGGATATAGCTGAGAATCATGTGTATGCGGCAAGAGGAAATCTTCCTGACGCCAGATTTATCCAGGGAAACTTCTTCGAGCAGGAGTTCGAGAGAGAAAGCTTTGACGGTATAGTAAGCTTTTACGCAATATTTCACATACCAAGAGAGAAGCATCTGGACCTCCTCAGGAAGATGCATGGATGGCTTTCCGATAACGGTGCGATACTGATAACGCTTGGTGCTGATGAGATGAAGGAAGATTCATCCGAGTTCTCAGGTTCTGAGATGGTCTGGAGCTCGTACTCTATGGAGGACAATATTGAGCTGGTTAAAGAAGCAGGATTCGAGTTAGTAGAAACATATGAAGAAGATGCGGAAGAACACCATCTCTGGGTACTGGCCAGAAAGGTTTAACCGATTTCCCTGTAGACCTCGATCACTTCATCGGCCATCTCCGACCAGATTCTTGTCTCGTAATCCGGTCTTTCCATCTTGAACGCTTCGATTATCCCGCTCCGTATCGAGTCGGAGTCAGGTTCCACGGTTATTATCGAGCTGCCGACCAGTTCATTAACCCCGCTTTCAGTGGCTACCACGGGTGTCCCGGACTCCAAAGCTTCTGTTATCGTCAATCCGAATGGTTCGTTTATCGAGGGGGATACGAAGACGTCCGCAGCCCGGTAATAGTCGCCAAGTTCTGTGTCGGGTATGAATCCTTCGAAGATAACTTTGCCCTCGATTCCAAGTATATCGACAAACTGCTTCAAAGAGTCGGTCATGTGGCCTTCGCCACCCAGTACAAGCGTGGCATCCTCGTCAAGCTTGCTGAAACCGTACAGAAGGTGTTCGAGTCCTTTCTGCTCTGCATGTCTCCCCACGTAGAACAGCATCTTGCCATCTATCCCAAGCTCTTCTTTCACATCCTTACCTGTGGACTTCGGCATGGAGAAGCCGTTGTGTATTATCCTCGGGGTTCGTTCAAACTCAGCCTCTACCTCGTTTCCAAGCTTCTCGCTCACTGCTATCAGCTCATCTGATTCCTTCGCAGCGGCCTCCTCAAGCCTGTATAGGTCGCCCATCGGAGTCCTGCTTCTACCGGTGCTTAACGAGTGAAAAGTCGAGACCCAGTTGGTCTCGGAGTACTTCTTCGCCTTGTAACCGGCTTCTGCTCCGAACCAGTCATGGGTGTGGATTATATCGTAGTTCTTTGCGATCTTTGCTGTCTCCTGGCTTATCCTTCTGGCCTTCTGTATCATGTCGCCGTCACCTGTCTCGACCCCGATAACGTCCTCTCTATCAGGTGCTTTCCCCTCTGGAAGTACCAGTGTCACCTCTATTCCCTCGGACTTAAGCTCGTCGAAAAGATGCTTGACGTGTATATCCAGTCCGCCATCGATGTTCGGGGGATAACCCCATCCGAGTAGAAGGATTTTCCTGTTCATTTCTTGTTCCTGAAAGTCAATTTATCGGCAACGCTTTTTTGATTATAGAAAGAAAAGAGGTGGAAGTTGGAGATGGGCGGAAAATGGAACCCCTTCACTCGATCCCCATGGCGTCGTTGGTCTTCTCTATAGAGGTGTCTTTATTCTCCATATCGAACATCGAACGGATAGCATCGATGTTATCCGGGACCACGATAGACTCCTGGTGGACCATGTGGATCCAGTAGAGCTTGTCTCCCTCCACGGTAACTGTTTCATCCCATACCGCTACTTCAGGCATATCGCTTCTTTTCCTTCCAAGGTCTCTCATCTTTTCATGAAGTTTAGCTGTGGAGTCATAGCCTTCACCAGCCTTGACAAGGTTGACCCTTGGCTGGTCTCTGAAAGCTTCCTTGACCTCTTCCTCACCTGGCTTCGATTCCAGGTTGGCTGTGACCATGTGGACATGACCGAAGGTCACCGGTACTTTTACAGCAAGAGTCTTGATATCCAGTTCCGGCATAACCGCCTGTACATCCGGACCGTGATGGCTTGGAACCTCTGTGACCGGTATCGTGGAGTTGATCGGACCTCTCGAATCCTGTGGGATGTCGCCTCCTCTCCTGACAAGGTTTGCCGTCGCTTCTTCTATACCGAACGCTTCATCGACCGCGCTCATAGTCCTTGAAAGAGAGGTGGTGTTGCATGAAACGACTTTCACGAAGTCCTCTCCGTTTGCTCTTTCATAGTTGGCGTCAGCATTAAACTTGACCTCTGCGATCTTATCAGGTGCTCCGCCCTGGAAAACAGCTTTAGTATCGTTCGGTGCGTAAAGGTTGTCTCTGTTCTTTAGGTCTATCCCTGGAGGTGTCGCATCCACGACAACGTCGATCTCTTCCATCACATCTTCGAGAACTCCGTCGACTATCATACCGCTTTCTCTGAGATTTTCCGCCCCGTCATGGTTTGAACCGTACAGTGGAGTTCCGTGCAGTGCTCCGTCTTCGCTGAGGATCGATCTCAGCTGTCCGCTCGGCGATACATCGGATATACAGTAGAGCTCCATGTCGTCCTGCATTTTAACAGCTTCCGCTACTCTCTTCCCAATTGTTCCTATCCCGTTTACAGCTACTTTTACCATAATATCACGTAAACCCTTTCTCCGGGCTCGAATAAAAAGAGTTCCATGATTCATCCGAAAACCACAATACCCTTGGGTACAAGTTCCAGTACATGAAAAACATCTCCGAACACCTCAGAAGAGGATCGGCTTCGCATAAAGGTCAGAACGGGAAAGTGCTTGTCATAGCAGGCAGCAAAGATTTTACCGGAGCCCCTGCATTATCCGCTGAAGCAGCTCTGAGAGCAGGATGCGATCTTGTGAAGGTGTTAACATCACAGGAGATAAAGGATGTGGTATCTGGTTACTCGGAGAACCTGATAGTGGAGGGATATAACGGAGGTTACTTCACACAGGAAGATGTCGGGAGAGCGCTTGAAATGTCTGAGTGGGCGGATTCTGTGGTTATAGGACCCGGTCTTTCCAGACCGGAAAAACAGGCTGTAAAAGAGTTCGTTGAAAGAACTGATGCCCCGCTTATAGTGGATGCTGATGCTATAGAACCAGCTCAAGACGCTGATATAGGTCAGGCTGTGTTCACACCTCATTCAGGAGAGCTCAAATCCATACTCGATGAGTACGGTACAGAAGAAAGGTTCATCGAAGAGACAGGGGCGGTGCTCGTTGTCAAAGGAGAGACCGATAAAGTATACACCAAAGACGGGTTAGAAGAGATAGAAACAGGCACCTCAGCGATGACCGTAGGAGGTACAGGTGATGTGCTGACAGGGATCATAGCTTCCCTGGTCTCACAGTCGGTAGAGCTCGGTCAGGCCGCAGCTCTAGGTGTTACGATAAACGGTGAATCCGGTAAGATATGCACACAAGAGTTTGGGAATGGTATGCTGGCAACGGACTTGATAGAAAAGATTCCTCGTGTTATAAAGGACTGATCATTTATCAGCTGTGCCGTGGTACGCATTCTTGGGCTCCCAGCCGGGTTCGAAATCGTACTCGATACCTGAATCTCTGATCGTTTCAAGGAACTCCTCAATCCTTTCCTTGGCGCAGTCAGGGGTCAGGTAACGCCATTCTTCTTTCGACTTGATCCTTCTTCTTACCTCTGTCCCTGAGTAGATATCCTTGTCGTGGAACTCTTGCTCGATGACCTCCATATCTGTGTGCTCGGCGAGTATGCTTTTCACCAGTTCGTTCTGTGTGATTATGACATCAAGATCCAGCTCCTCCAGGTTTCCCGCCCATTCTCTGTTCCCGTCTTCGTCTTTTTCAGTGTCTTCAAGCGCTATAACCTCTATATCCGGGTAGCAGTCATGGATAAGATTTTTCCTTTCCTCGAAGCTCAGCGGGTTCTTCTCCGTTCTTTTCTTGTCCGCACTTCCGACGATGAGTCTGAATTCGTCGAACTCTTCTCTGTACTCGTCTATCACATGGGCGTGTCCCCTGTGGAGGGGCTGGAACCGTCCTAGAAAGCCTGCTGAAGTCATGTGAATAGCTTGTCTCCTGCGTCCACCAGGTCGCTCTTTGTGAACTCAGGGAACTCTGTGTATCCATGGTTTTCAAGGAGTTCATCTGCGAGAACGTAGGCCAGGCTGAAACCGTATGCGTTCAGTATCTCGCTTTCAACCGTTTTATGCTCTCCAAGCTCCTCTCTCATGTCCAGCCAGTTGTCCTTGAGAGTTTCCATATCGTCCAGTTCTGGTTCCAGACCGGTGATGTTTTCAGCAAAGTTCAGTGCCTGTCCAAGTACTAGAAGCTGCTCCCAGTGGAAGACCGGGTCCTTGTACTCCTCCATCCAGGACTCTGCGTAACCTCTTGCTGTAACCGCTCCGAGTTTTTCCTGCCAGTCATCCTCTGAACTGTTGAACCTTACCGCTATAGCGGTCTCATCGAGAGCCTGGCTCTGGAAGATATCATCTGAACCTAGAAGTATCTCGTAGTCCTCGTCTTTTGGAAGAACGGCTTCACAAGTCTGGAGGACTGTATCGACTTTCGTGCGCGCCTTTTCGATTACCTGCTTCGACGGCTGGATGGAGTAGCTCATATCTTTTTCACTCCTTCCACTTGATGCTGCAGCCCTGTGAAGGTTTTTGCTCTTCCGGAGGCTCACGTCTCTTCAGCATATCCTCGATGACATCATGCATCTCCCGATCAGTGACCTCCTCATTCGGCGAGGTGCTGTCGTTCAGTCTTCCATGGTAGTACAGTCTGTGCCTCCAGTCAAGGAGGAACGGATCCGGTGTACAGACTGCGCCGTATTCTTCAGCTACTTCCTGTTCACTATCCACAAGGTAGTAGAAGTGCTGTGACTTCAGATCGTTCTCCTCCAGGAAGTCGTCCATCTTCTCGATGGAATCGTCTGGATGGGTCTCTGCGTTCGGATTTATACCGACTATCGCGATGGAGGAGAACTCCTCGTTAAGCTTTCTTAACTCGTCTGTCTGTGCTTTGACGTACGGACAGTGGTTGCACATGAAGACGACCAGTACTCCATCGTAGTTGTCCAGGTCGTCGAGGTTCACCTTCTGTCCACGGTAATCCTCCAGTTTAAATCCTGGTGCTTTTTCCCCGGTTTCTAGTTCCGAGCTTGATTCTTTAAGAGTCATGTTTCCCAGTTTGTGTGTAAGCTTGAAGTCCTCTTCCCTAACCTTTCTCGCTGTAACCCTTCTTTTTCAGCGGACCCTCCATGTAGCCCCAGGCCCTGACATCCTTTGGCGTTGTTCTTCCTTCCTTTCTTCTGTAGTATGCTTTATCCGAGTCTATCTCTGCGTAGAAAACAGGTCCGTAGTAGACCAGTTTTCCATCCTCTCGGTTGAAACCTGCTTCATGTCTCTGAACATCTTTGAATATCTCATCCAGATCCTGTTCTGAATCGGGTTCCAGTATCTTCTCCGGCATCAGTTTTTCTTCTGTTAAAAACTGATTTAAGACCTGTCTATCTGGAAATCTTTAAATCAGGGAAAAACGTAATACTTGGTATTATGGTAGATATATCTGATTCTCCGATAACAAGAAACGGCAACTCTCTGATCCTGGCATACGACCACGGCCTGGAGCACGGTCCAACCGACTTCGAGCCACAGCCAGAAAGCGCAGATCCAAGACATGTTTTCGAGGTCGCAAAACACTCTGCGGTGACATGTGTCGCTGTGCAGAAAGGGCTTGCCGAGAAATACTATCCTGACTATCAGGACGATGTAAACCTTCTTGTCAAACTCAACGGAACCTCGAACCTCTGGAGTCCTGACGACTACTACTCGCCGAAAAACTGTACTGTTAAGTATGCTGTCGAGGAACTGGGAGCTGACGCTGTCGGATACACTATGTACGGCGGTTCCGACCGAGAGGCAGACATGTTCAAGGAGTTCAGAGAGGTCCAGGAGGCAGCTCACGAATACGGTGTACCTGTCGTTATGTGGGCCTATCCACGAGGTCACGGTATAGAGGAGAACCCTGACTACGATGGAGACACAGATCCAGCGGTCATCGCATACGCAGCAAGAGTCGGGCTTGAACTGGGCGCTGATATGGTAAAAGTAAAGTATCCTGGTTCCCGAGAAGACATGGAGCAGGTCGTCACCGTCACCGGCGATATGAAAGTCGTCATGTCAGGTGGTTCAAAGAGAAGCGATGAAGCATTTATCGAGGATGTCCAGAACACTATCGATGCAGGGGCTAACGGACTTGCAGTAGGAAGGAACATCTTCCAGAGGGAGAACCCTGAAGGCGTACTCGATCAGCTTGAAGAGGTCATCTTCGAGGATTAAACTATGGATGCGGAAAAGGTAGTGGATGAGGTAGTAGAGGAGGTAGCGGAGTCCGCTCCGCATATCACCTCCGGTATGATGCATAGAAGAGAGTACGTCGGCGAGGAGAACCCCAGCGATGAGAAACAGCTGGAGGCAGATGTCTGGGCGAACGAACTCCTGAAAGAGAAGATAACATCTATCGAAGGAGTGGGACAGTTCGCATCAGAGGAAGAGGAGGATGTCACCGACTGCGGTGAAGGGCTTTCAGTGTCTATCGACCCTCTTGACGGTTCATCCAATATACCGACCAACAACCTCGTTGGAACCATAGTCGGCATCTACAATGGAGAACTTCCATGTAAGGGAGAGAACCTGGTCGCCGCATTCTACGTACTTTATGGTCCTTTAACGACTCTCACGCTTGCGAGAGATGGACAGGTCGATGAGTATGTCCTTGAGGAGAAGAACGGGGATAAAGTCGAGCTTTATCGGGCCAGCGAGGATATCAATATCCCTGGGAAAAAGACCTATGGTTTCGGAGGCAACAAGAACTGGACGGACGATTTCAGGAGACTGGAGAAAGAGTTCTCGAAGGAGTACAAGCTCAGATACGGTGGCTCGCTGGTAGGAGATTTCAATCAGATGCTTCATCATGGCGGAGTCTTCGCATATCCAGAAAGGACTGATGCACCGGAGGGTAAGTACCGTCTTATCTTCGAAGGTAACCCGATGGCGTACATAGCCGAGACCGCAGGAGGCACATCGACTGACGGTGAAAGATCTGTTCTTGAAGTGGAGGCAACTGATGTACATCAGCGAGTTCCCTTCCATGCTGGAGAAGAAGAGATGGTCGAGCAGATAGAGCGTTCTCTGTAGATTTCAAAGAGTTTTTAACACTAGGAGGGCGGTTGTTCGCCTGCAAGGTGTTTTCTATGAACTTCGTGAATCTAGATGAGGGTATAGGAAAAGCTGTAACCGCTATCCTCGCTTTAACGCTTATAGCAGGTTCGGCAGCAGCACTCGATCTTCAGAACGGCTTTGAATCTTCCGGCGATCTGAGGCCTGGTTCCACGGTAAGCAACCAGAAAGTGGTATTCAATGCGACCGGCGTCAGCGCTGATGGAAAACACGGATACGTTCTACGTCAGGATCGACAACGATCTCAACCCCAGTCTGTCGGTTAACGGTGCTTCCGTAGACGGTGCATCTATCTCAAGTTCCTCAGAGATAGTAGATGGATACGATAATGACGGGGTGCAGGACACGATAAAGTTTGCGGTCAGCCCTACAGGTGGAGGAATAACAGATCTCAATGTGACCGTCGATTCTCCGTTAGATATCCAGACAGGAACGACAGCTATCCGGTTGAGGCGAGAGTGGTTGACAGTAAGTACGGGAAAGAAACCTCGCAGGTAGCCACACTCCGGGTCGGAGAACAGGAGTCCAGTGACTCGGATTCCAGTACCTCGGTTTCAGGTGATACCTCGTTAAGCAGTGATTCATCCACGGACACTTCAACACAGACTGATACCTCGACCGACTCTGACACGGGTACATCTGTTGACACATCAACTTCAACAGATACCGGTACTGACAGCTCTCTGGATGCAGAAACCAACGGATCCATCAACACTGATGTAGATCAGGGTACCTCTCTATCAGCAAATGCGTCGGTTCCAGCCGATGCAGGTGCAAAGAATTCAGGTAACTCTGATTCTGGTTACGAGAGAGAAAATGTCCGCTCACACAACTCTGCGGAAGCAGGAGCACACGCAAGCAATCAGGGCATCATCCACTCCGTAGTCAACTTCTTCGGTGGGCTCTTCTAGAGCCCCCTCTTTTCTTTCTTTTATTCAAAGTAGTCCATGATGTTCTCTCTATCAAATATGTTCTCCTCACCGACCTGTTTCTTCAGCTTCTTGGCAGTTCTCTCGCCTATAAGCTTCTTCAGCTTCTCAAACCTGACTTCTCTGATAGATTCTTTGTCGTCTATACCGTTGTCATGAAGCTTCCTGGCTCTGACTCTTCCGATCTGGTCGTAGCTGACAAGATTCAGCAGTTCCTCCTTGATGCCGTGCTGGAGTCTTAAACGCATCTTTTCCAGGTCTTTCTGGACATCGATATCCTTCATCCTTGCGATCTCCTTTGAACCGTACATCAGCCAGTCAGCGTTCCTCATCTTCGCTCTTATCCCGCCTGGTGCAGTCCCGTACTTGTTCATTATCGTATCCTCATCGACCTCTGATATCCACGCTCTCATCATCAACGAGTTCTTCATGCACTCCATGAACCTCTCATATTCTGGATCCCATTCGTCCGGTATCGATTCAAGGAGGTAGGGCTCAGCGTCATGTAAAGCCTGCTGGATATTGTCCCATTCATCGTTTTTGATCCTTGGTCTTGGAAGCATCTCCGTAGTCCTTGAAAGCATGAAAAGGTACGATATCGGTCTTGTCTCCGTTCCCTCCGCCTTCTTCAGCGACTCGATTATGTGGTGGGCGGAGTCCGGGTCCAGGTAGAGTTCTGAGACTCTTTTACCGACATTTGTAGGTGAGAGGTCTTCGTTAAGAAACCCATATCTCTGGAGGTCTCTCACAACTGATTCGACCTTATCCGTCACTTCCGAGAAGTCTCCGAACTGGTGGGCGTAGAAGGTCTTCTTGAAAAAGCTTACAAGCTCCTCCATAGTCGTGCAGAAGTTAGAGGCGATCAGGGAAAGCGTATGCATCCTTAGAACTGGTTCAACGGCCAGCTTCGACTGAATCCTTTCTGGCTCGCCGAGTATATACCTGTCAAGGATCTCCTCCTTCATACCCGGCTGTTTCGCAATAGAGATTGCCTCACCCCGGTCATCGTATTTCGGACGCCCGGCTCTTCCGCAGTTGTGAAGCAATGTTCTGCTCCCGGTTATGTAGTTGTGATTTTCCTTTACTTCGATGTTGTATACTTTCTCTTTCCCTTTTCTCTGGATTTCCAGTACCTCTGTGAGTTTTTTAGCTTCTTTCCTATGATCGTTTGAATTATGGTAAGGGCTGTATTCTTCCAGTTCTATATCGGCTTTTACAGGATTGATTAAGTTTGCCAGTATGTTGATGCTGTCTTTGTTTCTTATTTTGAGTGAGTAGCTGGTTTTATTGACTTCGTATTCTCCTTCACCGAAATCTATTTTTTCTACAAATTTAGAGTCTATCCTGGACTTTACTCCATGAGCTGCCAGAAGTTCCCGTAAATCCTCTATAAACTTCTCGCTGGAGCTGGAGAAATGTATTCTACGCTTGTATTCCTGTTTATTTTCATAATATGAGCCATCTCCATCGAAAAGGCCTTCTAAGAAACTTGCCTGAAGATCGGTGTTCAGACTGAATATTATCTCAGGAATCTCCGTGTCTTGGGACTTTGCTCCATAAGGTATATCGAAAACTTCATTCATCATTTCGGCGAGTAAGGTGTTCCCGACTTCAAGCCGATACTTCCCTTCTTCTCTCTCCTCTTCGTAGCAATCAAGCCCCAGAGCATGGAAAGCTGATCTGGCTTTCTCTATAATCTCTTCATCAGTGTTGAAAACACGGATATCCGTGTAAGTGCTTCCTGTCCTTCCGTCTTCTGTACGGTTCAGGTTCCCATCCGTAAGAATTATGCCTAGAAGCCACATGAACTCCTCAGTGAGCTTCTCCGGAATATCAATAGTATTGCCGTAACCGCTCTTCACGAGGCTGATGGCATTAGCGATCTCAGATTTCTCCATCTCCAGCTCTTCACAGGCCTTCAGGACGCCTTCCAGAGGACAGGCCTTCCTGTCCTTTTTGTAGTGATAGATCGTTGATTCGCTGATACCAAGTTTTTCCGCAACCTCCGCATCGGTCAACTCGAATTCATCTTTGAACTTTTCGATTATGCCTCCTGCACCTTTAACATAGGCCTCTTCAGGTATCAGTTCGTAGAAGAAAGGATCCCTTGAATCAATGTTGCCCGGCAGTAGCTTCAGGCTATCTCCTTTCTCCAGTTCTCCAGCATCTTTCCAATCTTCGCCAGTCTTCACGGGATGGTTTCCGGTGACCTCAAAACTCCCTGTCTCAGTCTTGATTTCCAAAATTTCAGCTTCTCTGCTGAAGAAGTCAGTTACCTTCTTAGACTCAATTTCTCCGCCGCTAGCAGATAAGACCTCTACTTCCTGCTCATTTTCAACGATATCTCCGATTTTTCTCCTCTCGCCGTCTTTCAAAACTATTCTCTGGTCGTAAGGTAGACACATCTGCTCGTACTCCAGAACCGGTATGAAATCCATCCCGTCACCGGTGTAACGC